>JBGUSZ010000091.1:0-27394 GCA_045132795.1 Tidjanibacter sp.
CGGTCCCCAGATTTATGGCGGTACGGCCTACACTTGGAAGAATAAGGCAGTGCCCGTTGGTGGCTACGTTGGCTACAAGGATATGCTGAAAGAGATTTTGAAGTTCTTCCGGACCGGCGAGGTGCCCGTGTCGAAGGAGGAAACCTTGGAGATTTTCACCTTTATGAGGGCTGCCAATATGAGCGAGGCCAAGGGTGGCAAGATTGTTACCATGGAGGAGGCTTGGAAGTCGGGCCAGAAGGAGGCCAAAAAACTCCTGAAAGTCTACAAATAGGGTCACACACAAAGTCGATTTACTTTTCACGAGAATTGCCAATGAATATCGTGGCAATTCTCGTGAAATTTTATTTACATCCCCCTACCCCCTTGGCAAGGGGGCATTCCTGGGTTCGAGCCTTGTAAACAACAAAAAAAGCGGAAGGATAAATCCTTCCGTTCCTTCGGTGATTCGCCTGGGGCTCGAGGGTGCCGATGCACCCTCACGGGCTCCTTGTTTACATCCCCCTAACCCCCTTGGCAAGGGGGCACTCCTGGGTTCGAGCCCACCACAACGCACACCAACAAAAAAAGCGGAAGACCTTTTCAAGTCTTCCGCTCCTTCGGTGATTCGCCTGGGGCTCGAGGGTGCCGACGCACCCTCACGGGCTCCTTATTTACATCCCCCTAACCCCCTTGACAAGGGGGCACTCCTGGGTTCGAGCCCTGTAAACAACAAAAAAAGCGGAAGGATAAATCCTTCCGCCTCTTCGGTGATTCGCCTGGGGCTCGAACCCAGGACCCCAGCATTAAAAGTGCTGTGCTCTACCAGCTGAGCTAGCGAATCAACACACGCTTTCAGTCCAAAAGCGGTGCAAAGATAAGGCAAATTTCTGTTTCTGCAAATTCTTTGCCCATTTTTTTACGCTACCATGCCGATTATCACCACACAATCGGCACAAAAGTGGTAATATCTATCGTTGTTTGGTGCGGTAGGCGCAAGAGAACTTGCCCTTCGCCATCGATGCGAGTTTGTTGCGAAGCAAGGTCTTACGGATGTTACTCAACCTATCCGTGAAAACATAACCGTCCAGGTGGTCATACTCGTGCTGAACGATGCGGGCAGGCCAACCGGTGAGGTGCTCCTCGTGCTCCACAAAGTCGAGGTCGAAGTAGCGAATGGTTACCTCCTCCGGCCTATACACGTCCTCGTGGATGCCCGGCACCGAGAGGCAGCCCTCATTCATCAGCACCTCCATATCGCTCTCCTCCACAATTTCGGGGTTGATGCACACCCTCTTGAAGTCCTTAGCCGTAGGGTCCACGTCCTCAAAGGGGGTACCATCAGCCACAAAGAGCCTGATGTCCTTACCAATCTGCGGAGCAGCAAGGCCCACGCCCTGTGATGCGTACATCGTGGCAAACATATCCTCCACGAGTTTGTCGAGTTCGGGATAGTCCTTGTCTATCTCCACGCACTCCTTACGCAGCACGCCCGAACCATAGATATAAATAGGATAAATCATAGTCTTAAAACATCATTTTATACTCTGCGGAGTCCATAAAACTCTGCAAGATTATGGTTGCACTAATCTTGTCCACCACAGCTTTGTCCCTGCGGGCCATCTTCTTCATACCGCCGTCAATCATTGCTCGGTGGGCGATTACGGAGGTAAACCTCTCGTCGTGGAGGACGACCTGCTTTGTGGGGTACTGCTTGCGCAGACGCTCCACAAAGGGCTCTATGGCAGCCCACGACTGGCTGGGGTTGCCGTTCATCTGTGTAGGCTTGCCCACCACAATAATATCAACCTCGTTTTGGGCAAAATATTGTGCGAGCCACGATTCGAGAGTGGCGGTAGGCACCGTGTCGAGCCCACCTGCGATGATGCGCAACGGGTCGCTCACCGCCACACCCGTACGCTTCAAACCGTAGTCTATTGCCAAAATTCGTCCCATAATTTAAACTATTTGTTCAACCTCCACCACCTACCTTGTAGTTCTTCCTTCCGCAGGGGTAAGCATTGTCTGTACATACTTGCCGTTATTCGAGCCTATGCTGTAACCCGTGACGGTTACTGTCTTACCAAGCAGCGCATCCAAAGCAGCAACATCGGTCGGGAAAATGATGTGCCCGACAGCAGAAACTGCTCCGCTTACAGCAACATTGTAGCTGCTACCATTGGCCGACAAAACACCCTCATAGGATATGTACTTAATCTCCGGTTTGGCCAACAGCGCATCCAGCCCTGCACCATCCAACTTCTCGGGATTGCCACGCACAATAGTGGTCGTACCCACCGTGGTAACCTCGGCGAGGGTGTTGAACTCCCAAATACCATCATACTCAACCACTGGGCCTTCAACCGTTACCACGTCACCAACCTGACAGTTGGGATTTTGGCCGAGATAGACCAATATTTCTCCCGTGTCATCACCCATCACAAAGCCACGGGTATGGGTGGCCAACACGGCTGCATTGCTCACCTTATAAGTCCCCGCCGAGGTGATTGCGCCAATTTTCACCGAATTGTCGGCAACCTCCTCCACCGAGGTAAGCATTGTATAGACGTTGGTTTTGGAGGTGTTGGTACCAATAAGATAGCCCCTAACGACAACCTCTTTACCCACCAACGACATTAGCAAATTGGTATCTATGGGATATTGTATGAGAATCTTGGCATTTTCACCAACCTCCACCTCGAAATAGTTGAGGTTCACCGTGGTCATAGAGCTATCAAATGTAGGGTGCAACGTTCCTGTGTAGGTTACATACTCGATGGTCGGCTTATCAACATAGGCCGCGATGTCGTCAACACCAATTGTGCGGGCCTCGCCGTAACTCACAGCAACAACTCCACTCTTCTCAATTTTCAGGTCGCCTTTGAATTGCACAAAGCCACCCCACACGATTGTGGTACCCTCAACGCTGACCACATCACCCACATTACAATTGGTGCCCACTTCATCAAAGACAATCATCTTTCCGGTGGAGTCGCCAATCAGGAAACCGCGTTTGTAGACCGCCAACACGGTAACATCTTTCACCTTGTAGGTGCCGGGAGTGGTGATGTCGCCAATCTTCACCGAGCCATCATCCGATGGTTCGTCGGGGTTGGGCATATCGGGAGTGTCGCCTATACCCAACTGATTGACTTCGAGCTTCACATATGTATTACCGCTCTGAAACCACACTTCCGCATTGCGAGCTTGTTGTGTGGCGGTTGCCGTAAATATAACTGCTTGTCCGAATTCGTTGGGCTCACCACTCTTAATTGAGGGTGTGCACCAATCACACTCGGATGTTATCTCCCAATTGTTACTACTGTATACAATAATAGCCTCACTACCGCCCTCGGCTGCAAAGGTAATGCTCTCTTCGTTGAGGGTCAACACATTTGGAAAGCCATCCGTATAGGTGCCGCATCCCCACATAATCAAGCCATAGAATAAGGCCACCCCAAAAGAGTGTAGTTGTTTAATCGCTTTCATACTTTTCTTTTTAAGACGTTTATTATCGTAACAGCACAAAAGTACTACAACGAATGGAAAATTGAAAATGGAAAATGGAAAATTGTGGGGTTGGGGCGACAAAAAAGGTAGCCATTGCAAAACACCTACCCTTTCAAAACCACCAATCCAAACGGAAAAAACGACAGATGTGGCGACCTTGTGTGAGGTCGCCACATCTATTAATTAAGTCTATGACTCTATTACCTTTTCTGGGGAACAATGCACACGGTCAGTTTGCTCTCTGCGCCGTGCCACATATTCTCCACCGTGAAGGTCATCCTATCGCCCGTTATCATGTGGTTTTGTTCCGCAAGGGGCGACAAGGTTATATCACGTTGTCCCTCGGCTTTGAGCACAAAGGGGAGTGAAGATTTGTTCACAAGTCTGATGAGTCTTTTACCATCGGGCCTTACGAGGACCTCCTCGGCGCTCACGCAAGCCTCAAACAATGCCCTCAGGAGCGACTCCTCGCCCGCCATCGTACCAAACGAATAGGCAATCGTACGGCGTGCACCGAGGGCCTCACGCACACCCTCCTCCGTACACTCGTTGGCCAAAATCAGTGTCATATTACGAATTTGTCCGTTGAGGTAGAAGTCGGCAGTGGTGTTGTGGATATCGGTACTGGCGGCCATAAAGAAGCCATATTGTTTTGCCCTATCGATAGCCTTGGGGTAGAACTCGTTGGTGTTCATAATCTCGATGCCGTCAATGAGTCCCTTCTCATAGACTCTCTGTTCAAACTCGTGCATTTCCAGACTCTCACGCTTCCACCCTGGGTGGTTGTGCATAATGATTGCACCCTGCGAGCGAGCTTTGAGGATGGACTGTTCGGGATCGTCGTCATAGATGGTGTTGTTGTCCTTGGTGAAGAGTGCGTTGAAGTGGCCATAGAGTTCGGGCCTGCGTGTAACCTCAATGCCGCGGATGACCATAATGCCATAGTAGTTCAGACTCTTTTGGAGTCCATAGAAGGGTGCATTGAGGTCCACCTTGATACCATTCTCATCTGCGATGGTCTTGCTGATGGCATAGTTCACGGGCTTGGTACCTTTGGGTACATAGCCACGCAGGAATTTGAGCATATCGGGCTCAAACTTGCGCCATTCGAGGTGGTCGGTGATGGCCAAAATGTCGAGTCCGTCAATCCACGCCTCCCTGATACGCATATCGGGCGAGAGGTGTCCGTCGGAGAAGAAGGTGTGGGTGTGAAGGTCGGCCTTGAAGACTTTATATCCATCCACATCGGGAATCACAATATTACGGCGCTCGACGGGAGTGCAGGCCGTGTGGTGCAGGATGTCGGGATTTTTGGAATCCTGGTAGTAGAGTTGTGCGCTTGCGCTTTGGCAGAGGGCAACCACTCCGAGAAGGACCAATATAGTTTTCTTCATAACAATAGGTGTTTGTTAGGTTTACAGTGTGGCGATGGTGGTTGTGTCCACCACCATCGCCCAAATGCATCTTTTGTGTCTATTCTTCGTTGCCGAGTGCTACCTACCGAGGGCCTGCCAACGCATCAATGCTTCCAAGAAGTAGTAGTCGGCATAGGTCAGCGGAGCATCAACCTCGCCACCTGCGGGTTTGTGGCCCACACCGTGGCGGAGGAGGAAGTTGTTGTTGGTACCGGGCTGTGCCAGATACTCCTCCGAAGCAAGGGTACGCAACTGCTTCTCAGCCACAGCAAGATAGGCCTCGCTACGCTCGGGGGTAAAGCCTGCAAGCTCGATGAGTGCCGAAGCCATAATGGCACCTGCCGAAGCATCTTGGAGGTCGTTGGGGATGTCGTGCGAGTTGAAGTCCCAATAGGGGATGCCATCCTCGGGCAGATAGGGAAGAATCATCTCTGCCACCTTCTGTGCCTGATTGAGGTAGGCCACCTCGCCGGTCATACGGTGCATCATAGTGAAGCCATAGAGAGCCCAAGCCTGACCACGGGCCCACCTCGACTCGTCGGCAAAACCCTGCACGGTCTGCTTCTTGTTGATGCTGCCATCCTTGGGGTTGTAGTCCACGAGGTGGTAGGTGCTGTAATCGCTGCGGAAGTGGTTTTTCATTGTGGTATTGGCGTGTGTCTTGGCAACGTGTTTGAGTTGCTCGTCGTTGTCGAGGTTTGCCACCCACATAATCAGTTCGAGGTTCATCATATTGTCGATGATTACGGGGAAGTCCCACACATCCTTCTTGAAGTCCCAACTGCGGAGCGAGCCAATGATGGGGTTGAAACGACTTGCCAACGACTTGGCACCATTGCGGAGCACGGGCACATAGGCCTCGTTGCCGGTTAGACGGTAGCCGTTACCATAGCTGCAAAAGAGCTGGAAGCCCACGTCGTGGTCGGTGGTTACCCACTGCAATGGATCGAGTTTAAGGGTGTGTTTCTCGGCCAGAGCCTTGATTTCCGCGTCTTTGGTGTACTCATAGATGTACCACATCGAGCCGGGGTAGAAACCGCTGCACCACCAATAGATGTCGGTGTGTACGAAACGGTTACGCTCGAAAGTGCGTGGGCAACGTCCCTCGGGGAGTGTGGCATCCATATTTTTGGCGTGTGCTGCTGCCACCTCCATCACCTCTTTGGTGATTTGCTCCATACTCTTCTCCCCGCTTTGCATCCTCTGACAAGAGATGGATGCAAGCGAGAAGATAGCCAGAGCGCTGATAAACAGTTTTTTCATTGCAATATATAAGTTTTATCGGGTTAGTTGCTCTTTGGACCTATTTGGCGGGGAACGAAACGTGGAGTTTCACCTCATCGCCGGCAGCGAAGTTACCCTCGAAACCAACCAAATGGTAGCCCTCAAACTCGCCGGTAAGAGGCTCCACAAAGGCATACATCTGTGCATTGGTATTTGTGTTCACAACCATCTGGTCACCATTGAGGTAGCAGTTCTTGGTGGTCAGTTTCACACGCCTCGAAGTACCATCGGGCAAGGTGAGTTTCACGTTGGTATTCATATTCTGCACCACAATCTCCTTGGGAATAACACACTGCCAACGGTAGGTGCAATCCTTCAATACGTCAAACTTCTCCCAAGTGCTCAAAACACCATCGGCACTAAACTGGAAGTCGCGCTCCAAAGGCTGTGTGGCATCGTCAATGCGGCTCACATAGGGAGCGGTGTTGTCGCTATTCACGCCACCCATATTCCAACGAGTGTAGTTCTTGCCATTCTCGCCCCAAGGGCTATCCTGCCAAGTGGTGTTGAGAGTGGTCATACCATCGGTAGCAGCGGTGGGTTTGGTGGTGCCTGCCTCATAGAAGTTGGGCACGCTGTGGGCCAAATTGCTGTATGCCCAAGCGGAAGTCCACCTTGCCGAGCCGGTAGAGTAGTTGTGGTAGTCGGCACCGGCAGCCTCTGCATAGGCAGCCTCGTTGCCGGCACCGAGGTCGGTTACAAGGCGCACGCCTTTGTAGTCATAGACAAACGAGCCATTGTCCTGGTGACCATTGTAGCCATTGGCCGCACCGCCCTTCACTGCATAGTAGGAGTTAATGCCCTCCTTGGTGGAGAACACAGCAACGAAAGCCATACCATCGGCAGCCTCTCCATTGTTGTCACAATACCAATAGTGGCTTGTAGGAGTGGCAGGAATCTTGGTTGCCTGTGCGGGATCCATCAGTGCAAAGATTGCGGGCAACAGACGGTACTCGCTGAAACGCTCTTTGTAGGAAACAGCATTGTTGTAGAGTTTCTTCTCAACGTGGAGATATTTGGCGTCATTCTCCTTACGAGCGAAGAACCAGTTGGCCAGCTTGGGCTCGGCCTTCTCCTGCGAGTTGCCATAGTTGAACACGTTGTCGGAGGTTCCAACCATAAACAATGCCCACTCGGCACTCTTTGCAAACGCCTCGCTGGTTGCATACAGACCGCCATCGTTGGCAAACACAGCATCCAATGCGCTAATAAGCATAGCCTCATAAGTGGTTGAGTGTGCCCAAATGTCGTAACCCTCGGTGTAGGCACCTGCGTGGCCATAGGACACAAAACCACCCTTCTTATTGGCAGCCACGGCATCGTCGAGCAACTTTGCAGCCGTAGCTTTGTTGCCATCCTCATACATAGCCATAGCAGCCAAGCCGGCAGCAGCATTACAAATGGCGTTGGTGGAGTTCTCGGCCTCGGTAACGAGTGCAGGAGCGTGGGCTTTCAGTGCAGCCAGCGCAGCTGTGCGAGTGCTCTCGCCAAGACTCTCATAGAGCCAGTCGTAGCCGATAGCCACAGCAGTGGTCAGTTCGGCTGCGTCGATGGCATAGTTCTCTCCGTTCCAATCGGTCCAGCTGCACACAGCATTGATATCCTTCTCGGCTTGGGTGAGATACTCGGCTTTCTGCGTGGTACGATATCCCCACGAGAGGAAGAAGATGCGCTCCAAAGCCTTCTCTGCCACGGTGGTCAAGCGTTTGTTTACCAAATCATTGGCGAGGTCGCCCTCGGTGAGGATGGCATCACAACGGTCGACAATCGTACTATTGAAGAATTTAACAACGGGATTGCTGTTCAACGCGCCCGATTTGAGTGCGGTCAGAGCCTCGGCATTAACAAGCAGACGAGGGTGGCCGACAGCCTCCAACTTAGCATAGTCGAAGGAGCCTTTGGGGGTTGCCTCGCTATCTGGTCCGTCCGGATTTGGTTGGTCGGGATTGGGAGTATCGGGGTCCGGTTGCTCCTGTCCGGGGCCGTTTGGATTGGGTTGTTCGGGGTCCTCACACGAGGCCATAGTGAATGCTGCAAACAGTACGGCAGCAAAAATTGCAAACTTTTTCATCTCAATTATCGTGTTTTAGATTAGTTAAACTACAATGTTTCCCAGCCCTCAAAGAGTGTGTAATCGTCAACCTCGTTGAGGCTGGATGCAATACCCGCTTCCATGGCAATATCCACAGACTCTACCACAGGCGGGGTGTAAAGCATTTTGTGTTCCATAGCTATTATGTTTGATTCTATTGTATTTAGATTAGTACATATTCTTTGAGAATATTACCGAAACATTCATTGTCTCCTCCGAGGAGAGTTGCAACTCATAGGCAACAATTTCGATACCCGTGTTTGGCTCATCCCACGATTGGGGTCCCTTGGCGGGATAGGTCATCAGAGTGAGTTTCTTCGATGGGTCCAGCGTACCCTTGTCGTGGTTAATCTTGAATGTCAGATATAGAGTCTTACCGGCCTGTTCGAGTTTGACGTGGGTATCGTCCACGATGGTAACCTTCGAGGGGGTAACCATAGTCCAACGCACCGTGGGATTCTTGCCGGGGCAAGCCGTCATCCAGTCGGTAATCATCATATCCTCGTTGTTGTTGATAAATTCGGCAACCCTGGTGGGTGAGTCATACTGCGGGAAGTTGTTGTGGGCTGCTACATCGTGGTCGTTACCATTGAAATTGTAGCCATACATCGAGAACTTACCGCCGAGTTTGCCGGGGTTTTCATCAAACCACGAAGAGTCAATGAAAGCCTTGCTGGTGGAGTTGTGCTTGGTGCCGTTGATGGTTACGACATTGTGTCCGAAGTTGTTCAGGCGGAACACATCCCACCTCTTGGAGTTCTTACCATAATCCCACAGCTGTCCACCAATAGCGTCGTTGGTAGTGCCATAGGTTGGCCTGCCGAGGTCCATTGCCCACCTCACGCCATAGGCGTCGTAGACAAAGCTACCTCCATCCAAGTGTGCGTGGGTGCGATTGCTACGACCACCCACAATACCGAGGAACTTGTCGCTCTCCGACATGGTCCAATCGGTGTGGATAATAACCTGTGGCACACCCGTGTTGCTGTCGCCATCAGGAGCCCACCAGAGTTGTTTGGTTGGTTTGACGGGCTCGCTCTTGACGTGGTCGATGTTCATCATTGCAAACAGCGCAGCAGCCAAACGATACTCATCGAGGTTCTCACAGTAGACCAGCTCCTTCATAAGCATCTTCTCCACATAGAGCAACGAGGGGTCGTTCTCCTTCTTGGCAAAGTACCACATCGGGAACTTACCCATCCACTCCTCGTCGGCGTCGGCATAATTGAAGGCTTTACGCGAGGGGCCCAACATATGGAGCATCCACTCGGCTGTCTTCTGGAAGCCCTTGCTGTGGGAGTAGAGTCCTGCGGCATCGTCGCCAAAGATTTTCTCCAACGCACACATCATCAACACCTGATATGTAGTACCATAGCCCCAATAGAGGTAGCCCTCGTTGTAGGCACCGCTGTCGCCATAGGCCATGTAGCCATACTGCTTATTGCTGGCCAAACTCTGCTCAATCATCTCAACAGCGCGCGCCTTGTCTTTCTCATACATCGCAAGGGCGGAGATAATCATACCACCGTTGCAGACCTGATTCCAGTTTGCCTTGTTTTTGAGGAACGACTGTCCTTTGGTTTTGCTGAAAGCATACTCCTCAATCTTGCGACGGGCAAGCTCGCGGGTTGCAGGTTTGAGGTCGTTGTAGAGCCAATCCAAACCAATTGCGACACCTGTTGCCATCTCGGCCACATCGAGGAAGTGGGCGTGGTGCCAATCGTCAAATTCGCAGACGTTGTTGATAAGCCTCTCTGCTTTTGCCAGATAGGGATATTTGCCTGTCATACGATAGGCATAGGCGAGTTGGGTAATGCGCGTGAGGGCATTACGCGATACACTAAGGATACTACCACCCGAAATGGTATACTTCAAGTCGGTGTAACCAATGTATTTATCGCAGTTGGCCAATATGGTTTCGTGAACGTGGCGAGTAAAGTCGGTTGTGAGCACTTTCGATTTAAGTTCCTTCCAATCGGCCTCCGTATAGAGAATACGTGGGTGAGGTGCCACATCGAGTTTTGCGTAGTCAAGCGAGCCGGTAGGTGTTGCCGAGGTATCATCGGGAGTCTCCACTCCGGTATTGGTGCCTCCATTTTCACCACCTGTATTACTACCACCTTGTTCAGTGTCGGGATTTGGTTTGGGTTTTGGTCTGTCAACTTGGGGTACATCCTCACCGCAGGCCAACATACCGACACAGAGTAGAAGTGCAAATAAAGACATCTTTGTTTTTGTTGTTTTCATAGTCTTTTATCTTGTTATTTTATCGGATTCAGAGTCACCTTTACTTCCACCTGCTCACCTGCGGACACCTTGTAGTCGAACACAATGCGACAAGTACCCGGGTTGGCAAAGTCGAAATAGTTGGGCGATTGGTTATCCCACACGTGAAGATTGACCTCCACGGGAGCCTTAATCTCCACCATCATCTTCTTGCCGTTGGCTGTGAGAATAAAACTATTCTTGCCACTGATAACTGCTTCGGCAGGAGTACACATAGTCCAGCGAATGGTCTGTTCCTCCCTACCACCTGTAACTGTGTCGCTAACGACGAGCTTTTTGCCATTGTGCAGCACCACACTTCGCTTGGCTCCCCCAACAGCATCGCCCAACACTGCTCCAAGGTCCACCTCTGCACCCTTCTTGGTGCGGGTGTTCCACGTGCGAGTGATTTCGGCCTTACCATCGACAATGTGGTTAGCACCATCGAGAGTGAGAGTGTTGTGTGCCTCGGGACCGATGCGGTAGACATCCCAACGCTGGGAGTTCTGCGTCATATTCCACAAATCCACTCCCTCCTTTTCGAGGCTGTAATAGGCCTGCATACCGAGGTCCATAGCCCACCTGACACCGTCATACTCGTAGACAAACGAACCGGCATCCATGTGCGAGTGGGAGAAACTTGCCAATCCGCCTTTGATGCCGAGATAGGTATCCGTGGGACTTGTCCAGCCACTACGATAGATATACAAGGGATTGATACCCGTGCTCTCCCACACGGTTTCGGTGGGAGGAGTGATACCACTCAAATCCATCCTCGATGCAAAGACAAGCAAGCACGGCAGGTGTCTATCCTCGCTATATTCGCCAAAGTTGGTGTTGGCATCGACAAGGTATTTCATTTCGAGCCACATCAGCGAAGCGTCGCCGGTCTTGTAGGCAAACCACGGCATCATAATGTTGGCACAAGCTTGTGGATTGGTATCCGAGAAGCTAAAACAATCACCACTTGGGGCGGTCATAAATTGCACAAAACGAGCCGACCTCAACAATCCGGGAGCCTCATTCAGGCCACTTGCGTGTCCGAGGACTGTTTCGAGGGCATCGTTAAGCAACACCTGATAGGAGGTGCCATAGGTCCAATATTGAAACCCTTCGGGATAGGCTCCATCGGGAGCATAGTTTTGCAGTGCCAGGTTGATTGAGCCAAGAGCCTTGTCCACAATCACTTTGGCCAATTCGGGTTCATCCTCGGCAATGGCGAGTGCTGCACACACAAGTCCACCGTTGCAGACCTGATTCCAATTGGTCTTTGAGCGATAGAATTTTGCCTGATTGGTTTGGGCTACGTTAAGTGCCTTGTCAATCATACCCTGTCGAATGGCCGAGCGACTCTCCTCGGAGAGGCCATCGTAGAGCCAATCGTAACCTATGGCAAGTCCGAATGCCATCTCGCCCACATCGAGGAAGTGGCTTGGGTTCCAATCGCTGAACTCGCAGGCTGCCAACATCTCCTGTTCGGCACGTTGCAGATAGGCCACATTGCCTGTCATTCGGTAGCCATAGGAGAGGTAGAGAACCCTTTTGAGTACCCTGCGCGACACATCAAGGAGCCTTTTGCCGGTCTTTATTCGTGTGGACGTGGGTTGGTCAAGTGTTGCATCGCAATAGTCAAGGATGCGCTTGTGTATGCCCTCCATCTCGGGGTGGGTAGCAATGAGGCGTTCCACCTGGGCCTCACCACCCTCCTGCCAAAGCAGACGAGGGTGGGAGGGAAGGTGAGTGTAGTCGTACGCCTGGGCACGAAGTGTGCCCACACCCACAAGCAACATCAGAGCTACTACTGTAAGTATTTTTTTCATAGCGTGTTGTTTGACACAATAGGATTAGTACTGCCAGCCTTCGGTGCGGGGGAGATTGCTATTACGCTGCTGCTCCACAGTGGGGATAGCCCAGCGGAGCATCTTCTCACCGTGCCAATATTGTTTGCTGAACACGTTACCCCACATACCTTGGATACCGAGTTGGTCCAAGCCCTGGAATTTGCTGTCCTTGTAGGTGCCCCAACGAACTTCGTGGAAGTAGTTCACACCCTCGCAGCAGAGCTCGACACGACTCTCATAGCGCATCGCCGCCAGAGCCTCCTCCTTGTTGCTCACACCATTAAGGCCTGCGCCAACGTGGAGTGCGGGCATACCACCACGGGTACGCACCTCGTTGATGAGTGCCACAGCCTCAGCAAGTTTACCCTCCTGCTGAATCAAGGCCTCAGCCCACTGCAACTGAATATCGGTGTAGCGAATGATTGGAATGTCGGTGTAGCACAAAGCACGGCTCACCAAAGCATCCTTCTGGGTTTCGTTATACTTACGATAGAGGTAGAACCAAGTTACGGTTTTACGTTTGTCGTGCCACAGGTCGCAGCCATTGGTGTCGCCTGCACCACGATTGATGAAGGGATAGCGGAACACTTTGGTAACCTGGTTACCATTGCTCTGCGAAGGCTCATAGCAATCCATCTCTGCATAGGGAGTCAGCACGAGGAGCTGCAACCTGGGGTCGCGATTCTCGTAGGCCGACATAATCCTCTGCTCGTTGCCGTCGGGCAAGTAGTATTTCTCCACCACGGCAGCGCCGGCCGATTTTTGCAGGTCGGAGAACTTGGATGCATATTTGGTGTCGAGGTTGTTGCGAGCAAAGAGCACCTCACGCTCCTTCACAGCCATAGCATCCCAATCGGGGAAGATAGTGTTCCAATCAAACTCCGAACCGTCGGCCATCTGGAAGTCGTCCACCCAGTTGCTGTTGGGCATCATACACGAAATGCCGTTGTATTGGTCCCTCGAACCTACAATTTGCTGCATATTACCACTATAACCGGCCTCTGCGTCGAGCTGCAAGGGGAAAATCATCTCGCTGTTGCGCTCGGCAGCGGCGGTCCACTGGTTCTGATAGGTGCCTGCGGCCACGCTGTAATTGTGCAAACCGAAGCCACACTCCTTCACCTTCTCAAAGTCATTGGCGGCATCTTCCCACTGCTCCAACCACATATAAATCTGGCCACGCAGAGCGTAGGCTGCACCCTTCGAGGGGCGACCATACCTTTCGCCTGTGAGGTTGTTATTGACAAAGTGCTCGTTGTTGATACAGAAGTTGAGGTCCTCCAAGCACTGCTCCCAGATTTGAGCCCTGGGGGTTACACCCTTGTAGCAATCCTCGGCATTCACGGGCTCGGTGTAGAGAGGCACGTCGTGGAACAACACTGCCAGACGGTAGTAGAAGAAGGCACGCAAGAACCTCACCTCGCTCATCCAGTTGCCAAAGGTTGCCTCGTCCAGACCTGCGCGGTGGAGGTTGGCGATAGCGTCGTTACAGCGGTGGATACCGGTGTAGCCCCACTTCCACTCATAACTCAGATAGCCATTGTTGGCTTTAAGGGTTGCATCTGTGGCAATGATACCGTTGAAGTAGCTGGTCGAAAAGCCGTGGGCCTCCATACCATAGTAGTTATAGCCCGAAGCGCCCTGCTTAACATCATATTGGTCAGTGGCGTCGTTGTAGAAAATTCGGTAGATACCATTGATACCCTGCTGGGCAAGGTTCTCCGACTCCCACATGTTACCTGTGGCAATCTCATTGTGGGGAGCGGTGTCGAGAAAGTCGGTACAACCCACCATCAGCACGCTGCTCAAAATCAGACTGAATATAATCTTTTTCATATCTCTGTTCTTTCTTTTACGTTATATATAAATAGGTGTGCTGAGGGCGCATTAGAAGGAAATCTGTGCACCGATTGCATACTGTTTCATCAAAGGATAGGTAACCGAAGTACCCATCTCGGGGTCCAGACCGGGGTAGTTGGTCAGAGTGAGGAGGTTCTCGCCCGACACATACACACGGAACTTATCCATCTTCAACTTCCTTGTCCACTTGCTGGGCAGAGTGTAGCCGATTTGGAGGTTTTTGAGTTTGAGGTAATCACCCTTGTAGCGATAGAACTCGGTGTTAACACCATTGTTCAAGCGGCTCTCGTTGGTCAAACGAGGGTTCTTGGCGTTGATGTTGGTACGAGGATCTTCGGGGTTCATCGGGTCGTAGAAGTAGTGGTCATCAGCCACGCTCTGCATCAAGCCATAGCCAAGTTTGGTACGGGTGGTGTTGTAGACATCGTCCTCCCAATAGAGCTCGAAGCCTGCACTACCTGCCCACAACATATACAAATCGAATCCCTTGTAGTTCATCGAGAAGTTCACACCGAAGTTGTAGAGGGGCTGACGGCTGGTGCCGGTGAAGTTCTGGTCGTTGGTCTCACCATAGTTACCGTCGCCGTTGGCATCGTTCACGATGAAGTCGCCATACCAGAGGGTGTCCTGTGCAGCCTTGCTCAGACCGAAGAACTTGTAACCGCTGGCCATCATTGCCTGTACCCAGGCCAAATCCTGCTCGGTACGAATCATACCATCCACGGGACCTTGGTCGAGTCCGGGCTCGCCACCTGCGTAGTTGCCATTACCCTTGTAGAGCTCATACATATACATCTCGCCCAATGCGTGGCCCTCCAAAATAAGACCACCAAAGCCGCTCTGTGCCACATCGCCATAGTTGTTGTGGAAAGTGGTGGGGTTGCCCTCTTCGTCATACTCCCAATACTTTTCGAGCTGACCTTTGTATTTCATCACGCGGTTTTTGTTGTAGGCAAAGTTACCCTCGATGCGATAGCCGAGGTCGCCAATGCGGTCCTCCCAAGCCAAGGTCAACTCAATACCACGGTTGCGTACCTCGGCGATGTTCTGGGTCGCACCGGTTACGCTACCCATAGTGATGGGAATCGAGGGGGTATAGAGAATACCATCGGTATATTTCTCATAGAGGTCAATCTCACCGGTGAGTCGGTTGTTGAACATACCCCAATCCAAACCGATGTTGGTTGTGGTGGTGCTCTCCCATTCGAGGGCGGTGTTACTCAGTTTGTTGATTGCAAGGCCTGTTGAGGGTTTACCATCAACCACCACCTTGTTGGTAACATAGCTTGCCTGCCAATCGTAGTTGCCGCTTGCGCAGTTACCCATCTGTCCCCACGAAGCGCGCAGTTTGAGGTTGCTCAACCAATCCTCGGCAAAGCCCATAAACTCCTCCTCATTGATTCGCCAACCTGCCGAAACAGAGGGGAATACACCCCAACGGCTCTCGGGTGCAAACCTCGACGAACCATCCACACGCACGTTAGCCTCCAAGAGATATTTGTCTTTGAAGGAGTAGTTTGCCCTTCCGAAATATGACATCAAAGCCCAATCGGTAGCGCTACTTGCCGAACTACTCAACTCGGTGGCAGTGCTCAACTGAGTAAGGGTCCAATCGGCCATACCAATCTTCGACACCGAGAAGGACTCTTGTTTGTAGAGCGAAGTGGTGAAACCACCCAGGAAGCTAACCTTGTGGTCCTCGCCTGTGTAGGGATTCCAACGAACCAAAATCTCCGAGTTCTCGCGGTGATATTTGCTCGACTTGTTGGTGATGGTCTGGTTGTCCAGAGTGGTCTTGCTCACAACCTCATTGGTCATATGGTTGTAGGTACCTTTGGGGAAGCCCCAAGTTGCATAGTCGAGCCAATCGGGAGCATAGTTGTAACTTGCCTCGATGGTCAGGCTCTTGATGGGATTGATGATACCATAGAGGGTGAAGTTGCCACGGAAATATTTGTCGTAGCCCTTACGTACCATGGTCTTGAAGATGTTGTTGGCGGTGGTGGACTCCTCAACTGCCACGGGAATACCCCAAGCATCATCCTCACCGGGGTAAACACCGGGAACAGCAGCACCGAGGTAGCTAAAACCATCGCTCACCTTCGAGAGACCTTTGTTCTGCTTAACACCATTGAGGCGGGTACCGATTTTCAGCCAATCGTAGACCTTAATCTCCAAGTTGGTACGGAAGGAAATCTGGTCCATACCGGTATCCATACCCCTCTGGTTCATAATACCCTCAACGTCCTGATAGCCCAGCGACATAAAATAGGTTGCGTCGCCCCTGCTACCCGAAACGGAGAGGTTGTGTTTGGTGGAGTAACCCGTGCCGACAATCTCGTTGAACCAGTCGGTGTTGGGATAGGCCATATAGTTGGGAAGACCACCCTCCGAAATACCATTGGGGTCCAATGCTGCTGCCTCCCACGCTGCGATGGTCGACTCGTTGTAGACATCGGGGCGGCCCATATTGTAGGCACCCTCGTTGTGGAGCCTCATATGCTCGGCATAGTTGCTCACAAATTTGAGTTTGTTTTGGGGCTGCTGGAAAGTACCATAGAAATTATAGGTAACTTTGGCCTTGCCTGCACCCTTCTTGGTGGTTACAAGTACAACACCATTTGCAGCCCTCGAACCATAGATGGCTGCCGAAGCTGCATCCTTCAAGATGGTGATGCTGGCAATATCCTCGGTGTTGACGTTGTTCATATCCCACTCGATACCATCCACCAACACCAGAGGGTTATTGGAGTTGAGCGAGTTGTTACCACGGATGCGAATAGTACCGCCGGTGCCGGGCTGACCCGACGACTGGTGCACCTGAACACCTGCAGAAAGACCAGCAAGTGCAGTAGATGCGTTCAACACAGGACGGCTGCTCATCGACTCGTCGAAATTGACGGTAGCAACCGAACCGGTGAGGTCGGCCTTACGCTGCACGCCATAGCCCACAACAACCACCTCTTCCAGAGCCTCTGCGCTGGGAGCAAGGACAACGTTGTGAGTGCCACCCTTGGCAATCTTCATGGTGCGTGACTCGTAGCCCATGTACTCGAAGATAACCTCGGCATTAGGTGCCATTTTGAGGGTGTAATTACCATCTGCGTCGGTAACGGTTCCGCTACCATCTGTCAACACGACAACGGTTGCACCCACCAAGGGGCTATTTCCCTCGTCGGTTACCTTGCCGGAAATTGTGATTTGCTGTGCAAAAGCTCCAAGGCTGCACACTGCAAACACAACCATAAGTAGTAGTTTTTGTTTCATACAAAAAGACTTTTTAAGGATTAATGATTAGGTTTATAATTTTTGTGAATGATTTTTGCACTCCATAAGGGAACGAATGGTCCATTAATGGGTAGGTAGTTTTGTGGTTCTTTGTGGTTTTTGTGTGGTTTTAGGTTTGTGTATTCACTCTTCCAAGCGGGTACAATTTTGATAGTGTAAAAGTAGGTATTACCATCCAAGCAAATTAGTCCAAACTCGCCAATTTACACCACTCTTGGTCTACAAGCAGGCCAAATGCGGCCAAACAAAATAGCACAAACTGTTCAAAAGGCACCTCAAACCACCCAATCGGCCACATAAGCATAGAAAAACAACAGAGTTGTTTTACCTTTACACATTGTTTTTGATTTCACACCCATGAAACACCGTCTATCAACCATACTCGCCGCCGCATGGCTTCTGTGTGTACAGACCACCCTAGCGCAACCTCTGTCGGTGATGAGGCAGTATGATGCCAAATCGGGACTATCCGACAACACAGTGCGTACCATTGTTCAAGACACTGCCGGCCACCTTTGGTTCGGCACCAAAGATGGCATCAACCGTTTCAACGGAGTGCACTTTACCCGTTTCGGCAGCTATCCACGCACCTCCGACAAGCCACTATTGAACACGCTCAAATTGTGTCCCCACATTACCGACGAGAACAAGATTTGGGTGGCGGCAGTGGACGGACTCTACCTCTTTAATCAAGAGAGTGGCGAGTTTTCCGTTTTGGGCATTGAGGCCGACGATTCGGTGGGGCTCAAAACATTCGTTGCCGATGTGTGCTACGATGCTCTCGGCGGGCTTTGGATAGCCACTACCAACGGACTCTTCCACTACAACGAACTGCTGGGCAGTCTGAAACACTACACCCACGACGAACAACAGCCATATTCATTGCCCAGCAACACCGTGTCGTGCATCTTGCGCGACTCTTCGGGCGATATGTGGTTTGGTACCCGTGCAGGAGTCGCTCGCTATCGTCGAGGAGTGGACAAGTTCGACAACTATCTCTTGGAACATCGAAGAGCCGACTCCACCCCATTTGAAGTGGTGGCCATTATGGAGAGTTGCGATGGAGAGATTTGGCTCGGCACTCGCTATGATGGTTTGTTGCACTTGGAGCCCACCACAGGCAAGTTTCGTTCCTATCCAGTAGTGGGTTCATCCAAAGGCAATACTTGGATTCGCACCCTACACGAGCGCGACAACAACACTCTGTTGGTCGGTGCCGAGGATGGTCTCTTTGTTTTCGACCGCCGAACACGAACCATTACGCACCAGAAGGCGCTCGGCTTCAAGTCCATTTACAGCCTCGTAGAAGACCGTGAAGGAGGTCTTTGGATTGGCACCTATTTTGACGGAGTCTACTACCTATCGCCCCAGAGCAACAATATGCGTTGGTACTACGACGATGGTACTCCGGGTGCGCTCAAAGGCAATGCCGTAAGTCAGTTCTGCGAGGACGAGAAGGGCAATGTTTGGGTGGCAACCGAAAATGGAGGACTCAACTACCTTAATCGCCAAACGGGAGAGTTCACCCACTACGGCCCAACGGGCAAACCAAACACCGTGAGCCACAACAACATCCACGCTCTAATGCTCGACGGACCCTATCTGTGGATTGGCACATTCTCCAAGGGTGTGGACATTATGGACACACGCACACGACGCATCATCAAAAATCATCACCACTCCCAAGGTTCCCCTAACTCTCTGCCTCACAACTATGTATACTGCATCTGCAAAACTCGCAAGGGGGATATCTTTGTGGGTACAATGGCCGGTTTCTGTAAATACCAACCGGAGAGGAATGTTTTCCAAAACTTCGAACAGTTGCGCGACATTTTTGTCTACGATATGGTGGAGGACAACGAGGGACGCCTCTGGCTTGCATCCAAGGACGATGGTGTGTGGTGCTACCACAATGGCGAGTTTAGGAACTACATACACATCCCCAACGACGAAGGCTCGCTCGGCAACAACCACGTGATTCGTGCCCACTTGGATAAGAGTGGTAAGGTTTGGTTTGCAACCGAGGGAGGAGGTATCTGCTGCTACAATGCCGACTCCGACTCCTTCACCAACTACGACCATCGTCGCAATCTCTATCACCACATCATCTATGGCATCCTCGATGACGACGAAGGCAACCTCTGGCTCTCGTCCAACTATGGTATTGTGCGCTACAATCCTACCACTTTCGAGCAGGTGGTCTACACACACGAGGATGGCTTGCAGAGCAACCAATTCAACTACCGCTCTTCGATGAAGGGCTCCGATGGAATGTTCTACTTTGGAGGTGTAAACGGATTTAACTGTTTTCATCCCGAGCGCTTTCATCGCAACGAGGTTAGGCCAACGGCCAACATCTCCGGCATTGTGCTCCACAAGCCCTCGTCGGCCTATGAAATATCGAGCGTGAGAGCCAAAGACAAAGTTATAATTGACCCCAAGACATCCTCCTTTGAAATCAGCTATGAGTGTCTGAGCTTTGTGTCGCCCTCGAAAAACAAATATGCCTACAAGGTGGACAAGCTGCACGACGATTGGGTGTTGACCGACAAACCATCTGTGACATTTATGGATATGCCGGCTGGCGACTATCGTTTCCTCGTAAAGGTGGCAAACAACGATGGAGTGTGGAGCGACAATGAGTGCTTTGTAGACCTCACCATACAAGCTCCTTTCTGGCTCACCACCACCGCTAAAATACTCTACTTCCTCGTGGTGGCATCCCTGTGTGCGCTGGTGCTGTGGCGCTATTTGGCCCACCAGAAAAGCAAACGCAGCAGAGAAACAAAAGAGATGGAAGTTGCAATGCAGCAGGAGATTTATCGCTCTAAAATAGAGTTTTTCACCCACGTTGCACACGAAATAAAAACCCCTCTCACACTCATCAAAGCGCCCTTGGAGGCAGTGCTTGAAGAGGGTAAATGGGGAGAGGACACACAAGAAAACCTAATGGTGATGCAACAAAACACCGACCGATTGTTGGAACTCATCAAACAGCTCCTCAGCTTCCGCAAAATCGACAAGGAGGGCTACAGGCTGTCATATAGTCGTGTGGATATCAACGACTTTGTACGTCGCATCGTCAAACGCTTCGACTCTTCCAAAAAATCCACACACATCACAGCAAATCTGCCCCAAGAGTCGCTTATGTGGATAGTCGACTCGGAGGCACTGACCAAGATTGTGAGCAACCTCTTGGCCAACGGGTTGAGATATGCCAATAGTCGTATCGAAGTGGAGGCAACAAATGTGGTGGTGGGTGGAAAGAATATGTTGGAACTCTCGGTGAGCGACGACGGTCCAGGCATCACCGAGGCCGAAAAAGCCAAAATATTTGAGCCCTTCTATCGTTCGGCCAACACCTCGTCAGAAAATGGTTTTGGCATTGGATTGAGCCTCGTGAAATTGTTGGTAGACAAACACGAAGGTAGCATTACCGCAGGTCGCAGCGAAACATTGGGAGGCTTGATGGTAACCATACGCCTACCACAAGGCATAATACTCGATAGTAAGACTACAGAGATGGTGGAGAACGAAAAGAACGAAGAACCGATGGTGGATATCTCCGGTCACGAATGTAACCTACTCATTGTGGAGGATACAGAGGAGATGCTCGAATTCCTGATGAAAAACCTCGGTTACCACTTCAATGTCTTTGGTGCAAAAAATGGACGCAAAGCATTGGAGGTACTCGAACAACAAGCCATAGACCTCATCGTGAGCGACATTGTAATGCCCGAGATGGACGGCTTTGAGTTGCTGGGAGCTGTGAGGGCCGACAAGATGCTGTGTCATATTCCCGTGGTTCTGCTGTCGGCACAAGGCACCGTCAACTCCAAAATCACTGGACTCGACTATGGCGCCGACGCCTATATCGAAAAACCCTTTTCGCTCAACCACATCAGGGCTACCATTGAAAATCTACTCAAAAACCGCAAGGTTCTCTTTGAAAGATTTGCAAGTATGCCAAGTTTGGAGTATGGCAAAGGAGAACTCAAACGCCACGACAGCGAATGGCTTGAACAGGTTAACGGTATTATCACCAATAATTTCACCAACGAGAAGTTCAGTGTGGATATGCTCGCAGCCGAGATGGCACTCTCGCGTAGTAATCTGCGACGCAAACTAAAAGGAGTAACAGGACTTGCCCCCATCGACTACATTCGACTTGTGAGGCTCAAATCGGCCGCCACCCTACTCAAAGAGGGTAAACACCGTGTCAACGAAGTGTGCTATATGGTTGGCTTCCAAAACCACTCCTACTTCGCCCGTTGCTTCCAAAAGCAGTTTGGTGTGTTGCCCAAAGATTATATGAAAGATTAGAGAGCAATTCAAGTGGATAATGTAATAAATACTATATTTGCAACTGAGAAAACAATAAAACAAAATGAAAAAACTACTACTCCTTGTGGCCTCTATCGCCACCCTGTGTGCCTGCTCGCAGCAGCAACAACCTCAACTCCTCAATAAGGCCGACTTTGAGGCCACTGTGGACGGAAAGCAAACCTCGCTCTACACACTCAAAGGTGGTAATCTCGTGATGCAGGTTACCAACTTCGGTGGCCGTGTGGTAACCCTCTGGACACCCGACAGGGAGGGTGTGATGGAGGACATCGTGTTGGGCTACAACAATATCGACACCTACATCAACAACCCCGGTGAGCGTTTCTTGGGTGCTTGTGTGGGTGTGGTTGCCAACCGCATCGGCGAGGGCCGTTTTACTCTCAATGGCAAAACCTACACCACTCCGCAGAACAACAACGGACAGACTCTTCACGGTGGTTGGAAGGGAGTGGATATGGTTGTGTGGGATGTGGTTGAGGTGAGCGACAACAGTATCACTCTGCACTATCTTGCACTCGATGGCGAGGAGGGATTCCCTGCCAATAGGGATATTACGATGACCTACACCCTCACCGAGCAGGACGAGTTCCGTGTGGACTACCTCATCACCACCGATGCACCCACACTTGTCAACATCTCGCACCACTCCTTCTTCAACCTCAAAGGCGAGGGTAACGGCACCATTTTGGACCACGTTTTGACCATCGATGCCGACCACGTTACCCCCACCAATGAGTGGCTTATCCCCACGGGCGAGGTGGCTGAGGTGGAGGGTACGCCCTACGACTTCCGTGAGCCTCACGCCATTGGCGAGCGCATCGACACCCCCAACGAGCAACTCACTTTCGGAAAGGGCTATGATGCCAACTGGTGCCTCAATCGCGAGGACAATGGCGAGGTTGTGAGCGTGGCAACTCTCTACTGCCCCTCGAATGGTCGCTATATGGAGGTGCTGACCGACCAAGTGGGCCTGCAATTCTACTCGGGTAACTTCTTCGATGGTAGCACAGAGGGTAAGTATGGCCGCACGTTGGACTTCCGAGAGTCGGTGGCACTCGAAACCCAAAAGTGGCCCGATGGAATCAACCACGACAACTTCCCATCGATTGTGCTCAACCCCGACGAGCAGTACACCCACACCTGCATCTATCGCTTCTCGACAAAGTAGAGCAATTGGTTTAACGATGTGAGCGAATACCATTCACTGTACTTGTTACGAATAGTTATCACGAACACAAATCACAATAGAGGGCAGACGTTATAGTCTGCCCTCTCTTGTGATATCGTTTTTTTGGTGGGGGGGGGTAAAAGTTTGATGCCTCAATAGCTCACAGAGATACGCAAGTAAAGAGAGATCTCTACTTACACCACACCCACAGCAATAGAGCGACAAGGTTTTCTCTCCTTGTCGCTCTATCGTTTTCGTTGGAAACAATGGCTCTTACTCGGCCATCTTCACGCAGCGCACTGCGAGGCCGTCAGCCCTAGGGTAATCAATCATTGTTCGATAATCGGCTGCACGAATCTTCACAGCCCAAGTACGGAGCGCATCAGCGTGGCAATTAACAGACCAAACAACGGCCACATCGCCGCAGTTGCCCTGTACACCCTGACTTATGGCCTTACGATATCCTTGGAAGGGGAACCACACCGACTCCTTGTCCAACACGTTCACAATCGAGCCATTAGCACCCTCGTCATAGGTGGTTGCTCCGCCCGTATATGTCAACGAGTTGTGTTTATCGGGGTCGTTGGTCCAGAAGTTGGTTGCCGACACCTGCCATCCTGCGGGGCAGGGGTCATAGACCGTCTTCTTCACACCACTCCACAAAGAAGCAGTAATAGCATCCGAATTGGCGTTGCTGGTAATCCAGTGTATGGGCTGTGCTGCCGTATTGCTTTTGTTAATGGTATTATAGATAAATGTGTAGGGATTGGCAATCGAAAAGGCTAAATTGGAATCAGCCATACCCACATCCGCCTTGGGAATCTGCGAGTCAAGTTCGCTATTGGTATCAACTGCGGGCAGCAGTGTGCCATTGGCATCATAGAGTTGAATGGGAGCATTCTCGCCCTTGGTGCCCTCGGTAGCAGTTGGTGGGAACGGGTCTTTGCGGCCCCACTGATAGAGCCAACCTGCTGTACGAGTGTCGCCCTTGCGATAGTTCAGAGCACCCAGCGAGCGATTCATAAAGGTTGTGTTGTTGTACACAAAGTTCTCCTCCTCGGGATTATAGGCCGTAACCCAAATGTGCCAGCTCCACAAAATCTCGCCTGCTGCATCCCTCACAGCCACCAAAGCGTTACCCTCGGCAGCAGCCTTAACGGTGATAATCTCGGCACCATTCTCGTCAACACTATACGCCACAGCATCGGCGCCACCGAGTGCCAACTCTTCGTTCTCTTTGGTCTGCCAAACGATTACTGCATCGGCAAAGGTCTTACCCTCCAAGAGGTCGTTATCCACATTGCCCACAACCTTGCGGGCACCAATAACAACCTCCTCACCGGGAGCAACCATATAGCAGTTGGCGGGCTCTACCCAAGGGTCAATGATAATCACAGGAGGAGTCTCCACCTCTATCCTGCGGTCAATCTCTGTCCCCTTGTCGTCGATATTAACGGTGATGTTGTAGGTGTTACCACGATAGATATTGAAATCGCCGCAGTTGTCTTCGCCAACATAGAGCGAGTAGTGGTAAATCTTGGTACTATTGGTAGCATTAGCCGAGAATTTGATGTGGGTACTGTGTTCGGGAGCCGAAGCGGGGTTTTTGAGCGACTGTTCGGTAAACTCTGCAACAGCACCACGAATATTGTCCGACACATACCAACTGAGCGTACCCGAAGTGGAACCTGCGCCCTCCACAACTACAACCTTATCAGTAAAGTTGGTAGATACAGCACCCTCAGGGAAGAAACTCAACACGCCGTCAACCGTGGGCTCAACAAAAGGAGCTGAGGTGGGAACATCGGCCAATGCCACTTGGTTCAACACAGCATCGGCAACGTCAAAGTTGTAGGTGAGTACCACCTTCGAGAGAATCTTCTTGATGGCAATCTCAAATGGTTGTCCGCCGACCGACACCTTGCCAACACCCTCGCCCAGAGGCTCAATATCAACGCCCCTTACACAGCCAACCAATGGAATATCAGCATCAGAAGTGATGTTATCCATAGGGAATGTCAGGTTCTCAAACGAGGCAAGGTCGGTAACCTTCGAGAAGTCATAGGCGCCTGCATTGGCCACAATGTAGATAATCTGACCGAGGCCTGTGGTGAGCGTGGGCTCAACGCTTTGTCCACCTGCAACGTTAATCTTTTCCGACGTAAACATCAAACCCTGCGAACTGAATTGAAAAACGTGGAGGGTATTGATGGTAACACTCTCGCCGGCACGACTTACCTCCTGCGAGGTTACTGCCTCAGGGTCCATAACCAAAGGTTTGGTGCCGATAGCGAAGTCGAGGCTCTTGGTGCCCATATTCTCATCCACCACAAAGTCCAACGCGACCTTTACTTGGCTACGGATGGGAGTATTTTGGATGATAAGGTAGCCGTCTTCCTCCGGGCTACACGACACTACGAGTGTCGCAAGGGCCACAATCGCTGCAAAATAAAATCTCTTCATATCGTTCTGTTTTTATAGTTTCAACTATTTGGTGCCAAAAATCTTATTCCACCTTAGAAGTGCTTCGAGATAGTAGTAGTCGGCATAACTCAGTGGCACATCTATCTCGCGTCCAATGGGGAATGCCGTAACGGAGTGCATCAACAGCATGCGTTTGTTTTCGCCAACCTTTGCGGTGTAGTTCTTCGAAGAGAGCGAGCATAACATCTTCTCGGCAGTGGCCACAAGCCTTGCAGCCTGTGCTTCGTTGCTGTATGTTGCCAACTCCAACATACCCGAAGCCATAACAGCGGCAGCCGATGCGTCCCTCGGCTTTTGGGCAATCTGCTCGGGAGTGTACTCTTTTACGGGCACAAATCCCTCCTCGCCAACATTGTAGTCCCACACGGGGATTGCATCTTCGGGGAAGCGAGGATTGTCAATCACAAAATCGGCCAATTTATTAGCCGTTTCGAGATATGCCTCATCTTTCGTATAGCGATAGCAAAGAGTAAATCCATAGATTGCCCACGCCTGACCACGCGACCAAGTGGAGTTATCTGCAAAACCTTGCTGCGTACGCTGGTGCTCCACTGCGCCCGTAGTGGGGTTGTAGTTCACAACGTGGTAGGTCGAATAGTCATCGTGGCGAATGTGGTTTTGCATCGTATTGTTGGCGTGGCTCACAGCCATCTTGTGGAAGGTGGAGTCGCCCGACAGACGAGTGGCCTCAAATAGCAATTCGAGGTTCATCATATTGTCGATAATCACAGGGAAATCCCATTGGTCAACACCATTGCAACCCACACGAGGCTCCCACGATTTGATACAGCCAACCACGGGGTCGAAACGAGTCGAAAGACTCTTGGCCGAAGTTACGACCACATCTTTGTACTCCTCCTTACCTGTCAGGCGGTAGGCATTGCCATAGCTGCAATACATCATAAAACCGAGGTCGTGGGTTTTTGTCACATACTGAATCTTCTTCAAGTAGTGTGTGAAGTGCTCGGCATAGGCTTTGAATGACTCATTGCCGGTGTACTCATAGATATACCACAGCGAGCCGGGGAAGAAGCCACTAACCCACGAAATTGGTGGGACATCCGCCAACGTACCATCGGGCTTAATGGAGTGTGGCAAACGGCCAGGGCGGTTGGCTATCATACTATCTGCCAATGGGGCATACTGCTCCACGGCATTCTCAAATGCCTTGTCTGACATCTTTACGAACTTGGTGTGGGAATCGGCGCACGATACTGCCAAAGTCACCAGAGCCACTATCGCACACAAGGGGAAAGCTTTTTTCATATCTATTGCTATTCTGATTTTGTGGTTATTTTACAAGGTTTGCAGTTGTTGTTGAAGTGCTTACGTCATCTGGCAGAAAGTAGCACTTCATACGCTGTGAGGTCCCTTTGGGCACCTTATATTTGATTCGCAGGAAATAGTGGTTGGCTGCTGCTGTTTCGAAACTCTGCAAAAAGTCCGACACGGGCGGGCACTCAACAGTAATAGCCGTGGGGGTATCCACAACGACTTTCAGTTTGATGGTGTAGGTTTTGCTCGCGCTATTCTTACCCTTCAATGTGATGATACCCGTGGAGGCGTCATATCCGCTAAAAGTTGCTTTGGTGGTCATATTCCACACCATATCCGCATCAACAGACGAAGTTGCCTCAATGTAGTCCTCAACGACAAGATATTTTTTCTCCATCAGGGCCACACCACGCTTAAAGGTTTTTACTTGGTCTTCATAGGAGGGAGTGAGATTGGCAACAGCATACTGTTTCATCTCGTCGGAAGAACTCTCTGTAAAGTCCGACTTGGTTTCAAGTTTCTGGAACTTATTATTGATAGTTAGGGTGTTATGACTCCTGTTGTTGTAGCGCAGAAGGCTGTGCCAACG
>JBGUSZ010000092.1:0-5629 GCA_045132795.1 Tidjanibacter sp.
AAATGAGGAACTCGCCTATCGCAGTGCGGTGCAAAATTTACCCGCAACAAATTATTTTTTGGATTTGGGGGCCAGCATCATCGTCATACGCTTACCCTCCAACTTTGGCATCATCTCCACCTTGCCATACTCTTCGAGGTCGGTGGCAAAACGAAGCAAGAGAATCTGGCCCTGCTCGCTGAACACAATCGAACGACCACGGAAGAATACATAGGCCTTAACCTTTGCACCCTCCTGCAAGAAGTTCTGTGCGTGACGGAGCTTGAAGTTGTAGTCGTGGTCGTCGGTTTGGGGACCGAAACGAATCTCCTTGATTACCACTTTGGCTTGTTTGGCCTTTATCTCCTTTGCTTTCTTCTTCTGCTGATAGAGGAACTTTTGGTAGTCGGCGATGCGGCAAACCGGTGGGTCTGCCTTGGGCGAGATCTCAATGAGGTCCAACTCCATCTGGTCTGCCAGAAGGATTGCCTCTTTGATACTCATCACCTGTGCGCCTTCGAGTTCATCGCTCACCACCCTCACCTGAGGTGCGGTAATCTGGTTGTTGATGCGGTGCTCGCTCTGCTGCTTGGACTGTGGTCCTTGCTGTGGGCGCTGCTGTTGTGGATAGGTCGGTTTTGGTCTGTAAGGTACTGCCATCCTAATCTTAAATGTGTGTTAGAGTAAAAATATTATTGTTTGTTCCTACTGATTGTCGATTTCGGCAGCCACAGCCTCTTTAATCATCTGTGCAAAAGCCTCGGCACTCATCTGTCCCTTGTCGCCTACGGCCTGCTGACGTACGGATACCAAGCCCTCGTTCTCCTCTTTCTCGCCAACGATGAGCAGGAAGGGGATTTTTTTGAGCTCATTATCGCGTATCTTGCGACCAATCTTCTCGTTACGGTTGTCAATCTCGCTGCGAATATCGCAATTATTTAGATATTTAGAAACTTTTTCTGCATAATCGTTATATTTTTCGCTGATTGGCAACACCACGCACTGTGTGGGAGCGAGCCACAAGGGGAACTTACCGCCGGTGTGCTCCAACAACACAGCCACGAAACGCTCCATCGAGCCGAAGGGTGCACGGTGAATCATAATGGGGCGGTGTGGTTTGTCGTCGGCGCCGGTGTAGGTCAAATCGAACCTCTCGGGGAGGTTGTAGTCCACCTGGATGGTACCCAACTGCCACTTGCGACCGATGGCGTCCTTGACCATAAAGTCCAACTTGGGACCATAGAAGGCTGCCTCGCCATACTCAACAACGGTTTTGAGGCCCTTCTCTGCGGAGGCCTGAATGATAGCCTGCTCGGCCTTCTCCCAGTTCTCGTCTGTACCGATGTATTTCTCCTTGTTGTTGGGGTCACGGAGCGAAATCTGTGCCGTAAACTCGTCGAACTTCAAGGTCTTGAAGATGTAGAGCACGATGTCGATAACGTTCTCAAACTCCTGCAACAGCTGGTCGGGGCGCACGAAGAGGTGTGCATCATCCTGGGTAAATCCCCTCACACGGGTAAGACCGTGCAACTCACCACTCTGCTCATAGCGGTAGACGGTACCGAACTCTGCAAAGCGCAGTGGGAGGTCCTTGTAGGAACGAGGTTTGAACTTGAAAATCTCGCAGTGGTGGGGGCAGTTCATAGGTTTGAGGAGGAATTCCTCACCCTCGTATGGGGTGTGGATGGGCTGGAAGGAGTCCTTACCATACTTGGCATAGTGGCCCGAGGTAACGTAGAGTTCCTTCTGACCGATGTGGGGAGTGATAACCTGCTCGTAGCCATATTTCTTCTGCACGGCTTTGAGGAAGTTCTCCAAGCGTCCCCTCAGGTCGGCACCCTTGGGCAACCACAAAGGAAGGCCCTGACCTACCCTCTGCGAGAAGGTGAAGAGTTCGAGCTCCTTACCGAGTTTGCGGTGGTCCCTCTTCTTGGCCTCCTCCAACACTGCGAGGTACTCGTCGAGGAGTGCCTTCTTGGGGAAGGTGATACCATAGATACGGGTGAGCATCTTGTTCTTCTCGTCGCCCCTCCAATATGCACCTGCGATGCTGGTGAGCTTGATAGCCTTGATAACACCAGTGTTGGGCAAGTGGGGACCACGGCAGAGGTCCGTAAAGGAGCCGTTGGTGTAGAAGCTGATTTTGCCATCTTCGAGGGCCTCAATCAGTTCCACTTTATATTGGTCGCCTTTGGCCTTGAATGTTTCGAGTGCCTCGGCTTTGGGTACCTCACGGCGTACCACATCCTCTTTGGTGCGTGCGAGTTCCTCCATTTTCTTCTCAATTTTCACGAGGTCGCCCTCGGTGATAGGAGTGGGGCTGTCCACATCGTAGTAGAAGCCGTTCTCGATGCTGGGGCCGATACCGAACTTAATGCCGGGATAGAGCTCCTGCAAAGCCTCGGCCAACAGGTGCGACGAGGTGTGCCAGAAGGTACGTTTACCCTCTTCATCCTCCCATTTGTTGAGTTTGAGTGTTGCATCGCCCAAGATGGGTGCGGTTACATCCACAACCTCACCATTCACAGTGGCCGAAAGCACATCGGCAGCCAAGCGTGGGCTAATACCTTCTGCGATTTGCAACGCAGTGATTCCCTCGGCATACTCACGAATGCTGCCGTCAGGGAAAGTGATTTTGATTTGTTTCATAGTGTTTTGTTAATGTTTGTGGGGCACCGCAATACGACCTGCGGCCTACCGCCCCTGTTATCTTGTTATTATCGTATTTTCTTTTTTCCGTCGACCGTCAACCGTCAACCGTCAACCGCTAATTCTCAATTTTCGCAAATGCGAATAAGCGAGGGCAGAGGCCACTTGTGGACTATGCCGAGCGAGAGCATTTTAGACAAAATTTTATTTTGTCAATTCTCAATTCCCTTTCTGCCCTTAAAACTTATAGATACCCATTATCTCCCTCACCGCATCAACGGTCTGCTGTGCGCTGCGGCGAGCCTTCTCGGCACCCATCTGGACAACCTCGTGGAGATACTTATCGTTGTTGCGGATATCCTCAATACGCTCACGAATGGGGGCAACCGTTGCAATGATATCCTCGGCCAACTGCTTTTTCAGGTCGCCATAGCGAATCTCGCAAGCGGCATATTTCTCCTTGAAGAAAGCGATGGTGTCGGGCGTCGACACTGCCTCCATAATCGTAAAGATGTTCTGGATAGGCTCCGAGATGGGCGAGTTGGGCTCGGTTGGGCCGCTATCGGTCACAGCCTTCATCACCTTCTTACGAATCACATTGTCGGGGTCCGAGAGATAGATACCGTTACCCTCGCTCTTACCCATCTTACCACTGCCATCCAATCCGGGTATTTTCACAAGGTCCTTGCCAAAGTTGAAGGGGGCAACCTCCTCGTTGAAGAAATCGGTCTTGTAGAGCTGGTTGAAACGGTGTGCAAGTTTGCGAGTTATTTCGAGGTGCTGCTCCTGGTCCTTACCCACGGGCACAAAGTCGGCCCTGTGAAGCAGGATGTCGGCAGCCATCAGCACGGGGTAGTTGAGCAGGCCGATGTTGACATTGTTGGGGTTCTTACGCACCTTGTCCTTGAACGATGCGGTGCGCTCCAACTCGCCAACGTAGGCGTGCATACCCAGCAGCAGCGAGAGCTCTGCCACCTGTGGCACGTCGCTCTGGATGTAGATGGTAGCCTTCTCGGGGTCGATGCCTGCGGCGAGGTACTCCGAGAGGATATTCTTCACGTTGCCGTGGAGGATGGTTGGGTCGGGGTGTGTGGTCAGCGAGTGGTAGTCGGCGATGAAGAAGAAGCACTCAGCCTCGTCTTGCAGTTTCACAAAGTTACGCAGGGCACCGAAATAGTTGCCCAAGTGAAGTTGTCCTGTGGAGCGAATACCACTTAAAACTCGTTTTTTCATATACTAAAAATATCTGTTTATTGTTCTTATTATATATTACAAAGAACAAAAATACACACATTTTATCAATGTACCCAATATTTTGGTTACTTTTGTAGCACAAAAACAGAACAAATCAACCACGAACAATGAAATTATATTGGCGACTTCTGGGCTTTGCTCGTCCCATTGGCAAATATGCAGTGCCCTATTTCTTCTACACGCTCTTCTATGCGCTCTTCAACACGTTCAACTTTGTGATGATTATCCCGCTGCTGCGTACCCTCTTTGGCAGTGGCGACGCTGTGGAGCGCATCACCACCCCTCCCCCATTCGAATTGAGCGTCGACTACCTCACAGACCTACTCAACTATTGGCTCTTTACCCGCTATGGCGACAACTATAATGCCGTGAACATCCTGGTCATTCTGGCCATCTTTGTTACCACCTCGGCATTCCTGAGCAATATGTTCCGCTATCTGGGACAGCGCACCATCGAGAATATGCGTATCAACACCCTGCGTAATATGCGTAACCTCGTCTATGGCAACGTTATGGGGCTCAACCTCGGCTACTTCACCTCGGCACGCAAGGGCGATATTATGTCGCGCATTACCAACGATATTCAGACCGTTAGGTTCTGCATTGTCAACACCCTACAGGTGGTCTTTCGCGAGCCCTTCCTTATCATCGGCTACCTGGTGGCAATGATTGCCATTTCGTGGGAGCTCACCCTCTTTGCCATCATCTACCTTCCATTGGTTGCGCTTGTCATCGGCACCATTGTCAAGAAGTTGCGCTACCCTGCGCTGAAAGCACAAGAGCACTTCGGTGAGCTGACCAGCGTACTCGACGAGTCGCTCTCCGGTGCAAAGGTCATCAAGGCCTACACCGCCGAGGGTTTCTTCCGCCGTAAGTTCCAAGACATCAACCACACCTACTCCGAGCTCGCCCGCAAGATGATGAATCGCCAGCAGTTGGCCTCGCCAATGAGTGAGTTCCTCGGCATTGCCGCTGCTGCGGGTTTGTTGATTTTTGGTGGTGCGTTGGTGCTGGGTGGCGAGAGTGCTCTGGATGGTAGCGGTTTCATTGCCTACATCGCTATCTTCACGCAGATTACCCGCCCAATGAGGGCCTTTACGGACGCATTCGCCAACATCAATCAGGGCATCGCAGCCGGTAGTCGAGTATTGGAGCTCCTCGATACCGAGAGCGATGTGTGCTCGCCTGCCGATGGAGGCCTTATGCTTGGTGGACTCAAAGAGAGCATCGAGTTCCGCGACGTACACTTCCGCTATGACGACAGCAGGGAGATTATCGGCGGAGTGAGCTTCACCGTTCGCAAGGGCGAAACGGTGGCTTTGGTGGGTTCGTCGGGTGGCGGTAAGAGCACCCTCTCGGACCTCATACCTCGTTTCTACGACGTTACCGAGGGCGAGGTTCTCATTGACGGACACAACATCAAGGAGTACAATATCACCTCTCTGCGTGAGGCGATGGGTATCGTGTCGCAGGAGACCATCCTCTTCAACGACTCCATCGAGAACAACATACGCCTGGGTAATCTCGACGCCACAATGGAGCAGATTGAGGCAGCGGCACGTGTGGCCAACGCCCACGACTTCATCACCGAGAGCCCCGAGGGTTACCAGACCAACATTGGTGACCGAGGTGCCAAGCTGTCGGGTGGCCAGCGCCAGAGGTTGAGCATCGCAAGGGCGGTGTTGAAGAACCCCGACATTTTGATTTTGGACGAGGCAACAAGTGCGCTCGACACCGAGAGCGAGAA
>JBGUSZ010000093.1:0-6879 GCA_045132795.1 Tidjanibacter sp.
ACGGCAAGGCTTTCTATCCCTCTGCTCTTATGCCCCACCACTACCCCGAGGGGCGACAAAGCCCTGTGGAGGCCATTATGGATACGGCAGCAAGGCTTGGTATGAAGGTCTTTATGAGCACCGGCTGGGCGGAAAATCAAGACGACAACCTTCGTATCCCACGCATCAAACAGCGACAGATGGATATGATGGCCGAACTCGCAGGGTTGTTTGGTACCCACGAGGCTTTCTATGGGTGGTACCTGCCCGTGGAGGATTGTCTGGGCCCCGTGTTGACCGACTACGCAGTGGAGGCTGTCAACGCCCTCACCGAGCGCGCCCGTACACTCACACCCAAGGCTAAAATACTTATCTCTCCCTATGGTATTTTCAACTCCAACTTCGACCACCCAGATTACGCACGTCAGATTGGTCGCCTGAAAGTGGACATCATTGCCTATCAGGACGAGGTGGGTTGTGTGAGGGAGCGTTTCCCGCTGCCTCGCCTGCGTGAGAATTGGAAACGTTTGGCCGAGATACACTCCTCGCTCCCCATAGAGATGTGGGCCAACTGCGAGAACTTCACTTGGGAACGTGGCACCAACGACCGCACCTCGGCACTCATCCCTGCTGCTCCCGAGAGGTTTATGGCACAGTTGGAAGCTGCAAGCGAGGCAGGAGTGAAGAGGATAGTATCGTTTATGATGTGCGGAATTTTCGAGCCAAAACAGTCGAGATATTCGCTCGGTCAGCCCGATTTGTCGGCAAGGGCTGGTGAGGAATATATGCGCTGGAAGGAGTCGGGACGCCCTGCGTTGCGTGAGAGGGAGTGTGCAGAAGGGGTGATAACCCACTGCTCCGAGACTCGATTGGTGGACGGTGTTGTGGGCGACGAGAATACTGCCAATCCTGCGTGGGTTGTGTTGCCTAAGGGCGAGCACGAGATTAGTTTCAGCCTTACGGAAGGGAGCAAGGATGCGACCTTCTCGCTCGGCACGCTCAACTATGCCCCCGAGGGTGTGCGTCCCCCGAGCCGTGTGGCACTCTATGGCTCGGAGGATGGTCAAACCTATGAATTGTTGGAGGTTAAGCAACCCTATGTGTGGCCCAACGACCGCCACGATGCGTGGGTGCAGACCATCCGATTTAGCCACCACAACGATAGTTTCAAATACTTCCGCTTGGTGCTTACCTGCCCCTCGAAATGCTACATGGATGAAATCCAAAATTGATGTGAGTTGTGAGTAACCAACTGTTAATAGTACACACAAAAAAACTGACCACGCTTGGAGGTCAGTTTTTTTATGCTTATCGGTTGTCAATCTTGCCTCGATAGACCACAAACCTCTGGAAGAGGTACTCGGTGGAGAGATTGAGGAGCATATTGAGTCCCGTAACCAGATACTCGTTCCATAGCAGGTCCTCGGCCAGCCAATCGCCCAAGATGGTAGTCAGGGGCGTGAAGATGCAGTAGTAGCCAAAGACTTTGAGCATCGCAGCTCCCACATTGGCGGTGGACTTGAAGGTGAACTTACGATTGAGGGTGAAATTCCACAGAATGGACAACACTAACGAGATGAGGTAGCAGGGCCAATAGCGCCACGTTGTAAGCTCGTTGAGCAGCGCGAAAGAGCCCATCTGAATGATGCCTGCGCTGGCCGAAAAGAGTACGAATTTCAGTACCCTGAAAAATTCTTTGTAGTCTTTTTTCATAACAAAAATGTGTGTTTCTCCACCACAAAGATACAAATTGAACTGAAAATTCAAAACGTTCTCCCTGAATCACGGGTAGGAAAAACAGATACCCGTGAAAAAACGAACTCCTCCCCTAAGATAGGGGAGGAGTCTGTTTTTGCAGTGTGGCTTAAAAGTTACCCTTGCGAATTGGTTTTTGTCCAATACATCGTCTTTGATATTACCCCCGCACGGCCTACTACTTTCAGCTTTCCATTGCGTTGCAAACTCACGGTAACATTGAAGCTCTTCTTGCGAAACGGGTCATATATCTTTCCCGTCCATTCGTTCTCTTTGGCATCGTAGCTGAGGTCGCGCAGCACAATGACATTCTGGTCGCCAATGTCGCCATACTCGCTGTACCACACAGCTTTGCCCTCCCAAAGATTGCCCTTGCGGTAGATGTCAATTTTACTCGTCTTCTCCTGTCCGAGCCACACTCCACAAATGTCGGGTGCCGTGCACTCCTGTCCTCGGGCCACAAGCACACTCGACAGCACCGCCACCACAATAACTAAAAATCTTTTCATCTCTCAATCTGTATATTTGTTGGTAAAAGTTGGCTCTCTCGCCCCCCTACTCGATGCCCCTGACGTGTTTCTCCCACGCCCAAGCAGCTGCAAGGGTTTCGTCGAGGCTACGCACAGCCTTCCAGCCGAGCTCCTCATTGGCCAGCGCAGTGTCGGCCCACACCGATACAGCATCGCCTGCCCTACGGCCTGCGATACGGTAGTTGAGTTTTAGTCCGTTCACCCTCTCGAAAGCCTCCACGAGTTCCATTACAGACACTCCACGTCCCGTGCCAACATTGAACACCTCGTAATCTTTTTTGTTCCTACCCTCCACCAAGCGGCCAATGGCAGCAACGTGGGCAGCTGCAAGGTCCACAACGTCAATATAGTCACGGATGCAAGTACCATCGGGTGTGGGATAGTCATCGCCGAAGATTGACAAGCACTCCCTCACACCCGCAGCAGTCTGGGTGATGAAAGGCACAAGGTTGTTGGGCACACCGCGGGGCAACTCGCCAATGAGTGCCGACGGGTGGGCACCCATAGGGTTGAAGTAGCGCAGAGCGATACCCTTCACACCCACACCTGCAGCCACTGTATCCCTCAGGATATCCTCGCACATCTGTTTGGTATTACCATAGGGCGACGTGGCAGGTTTGCGGGGCGAAGTCTCCGTCACGGGCAACGTATCGGGCTCGCCATACACAGTGGCCGACGAGGAAAACAGCACATTACTCCTACCCTCCTCCTGCATCAGTTCCAGAATGTTGACAAACGAGCCAAGATTGTTGGAGTAGTATTTCAACGGCTTCTCAACGCTCTCTCCCACAGCCTTGTAGGCCGCAAAGTGGATGACCGAATTGAAGTCATATTTCTTAAACACAGCCCTCAGTGCCTCTTTGTCGCAGCAGTCCACCTGCTCAAAGGGGACATCCACGCCCGTAATCTTCCTCACACCCTCAACTGCTCCGATATCCGAGTTTGACAAGTTGTCAATAATAACCACATCGTAGCCCGCTTCAATGAGCGCAACCGTTGTGTGCGAGCCAATATATCCTGCACCGCCACTTACCAATACCGTTTCCTTTGCCATAGTCTTCTCTCCGTTTTATTATCCGTTGTTCTCTTCACAACTACGGCCTGTCCCAAATGTGGTGGCAGGCCGCAGTCATCAGATATCTACTCTTGTTTTGCTTTCTACTCAACCACAAGGATGGTGTCGCCCTCTTGGAGGGTATCGCCCTCGGCAACAGCAATCTCCTTAACGGTACCCGAGTAGTCCGACACGATGTCGTTCTCCATCTTCATTGCCTCCAATACGGCAATCTTCTGGCCCGACTTCACGTTGTCGCCCACCTTTACACACACCTCCAAAACCTTACCGGGCAGGGGTGCAGTAACCTTCTTGCCAACAGGTGCAGCAGCAGCCTTGGGTGCTACGGCCTTAACCTCGGCCTTAACCTCCTCAACAACGAGGATTGCCTGGCCCTCTTGGAGGTTATCGCCAACTGCCACAACAATTTGGCGTACCACACCAGAGTAGTCTGACACGATGTCGTTCTCCATCTTCATGGCCTCCAATACGGCAATCTTCTGGCCGGCTTTCACGGTGTCGCCCTCTTTTACGCACAACTCAACAACCTTACCGGGCAGAGGTGCAGCAACACTCTTGCCTGCAACCTTCGGGGCAGGTTTGGCAGCCTCCTCGACCTTCTTCTCCTCCACTGCGGGAGCCTCGGCAGGTTTGGTTGCAGCCCAACGCTCTTTCTTAACCTTGGTAAGATAGTCCTTAGCCACAGCAGGGAACAATTCGAGCAACAACTCCTCCTTCTCGTTCTCGGCCAACTTAACGCCACCTGCATCCTCCAAAACGGGGTTGGGCTGGCGCTGGTTCTTCGAAGTATCATAAGGAATAGCCTCCCTTGTACCAGCAATCTGCAAGCGGAACTCGGGGTTAATCTCAACGGGAGTGTGACCATACTCACCCTTCACCAAGTTCACAAATTGGTTGGAGGTGGTGGTATATTTAGGCTTACCTGCGGCCAACGAAATGGCACAGCTAACAGCCTGCGAGCCAACAATCTGGCTGGTGGGGGTTACCAGAGGGGGCAGACCTGCATCCAACCTCACCGAAGGAATCAGCTTCATTGCGGGCTCCAACAAGTGCTCGCTCTTGAGTGCCTTCAACTGGGCAACCATATTGGTGTACATACCACCGGGAATCTCGGCCTTCTGTACTAACTCGTTAGGTTTGGGGAAGCCGAAGTAGTCCTCAATCTTGTGGCAAGCATCAACAAGGGTATCCTCGTCCACTGCGTATGCTGCCTTCACAGCCCTATCAAACTGAGCCTCAATCTCTGCGGGCAGAGTGTCGGTGAGGGGGTTGAAGGGGTTGGGGAATTTCTTGACTGCATCGTAGGCATCCAACTCCTTACGGATGCCGAGCAACTCGGCGTTAATCTTGGCCACAGCCTCCATATTGACATTCAGAGCCACATCCATCTTCTTGGTGAAGATGTAAACCAACTCCAAAGCAGGAGCAGCGGGGCCACCTGCGAAGTTCCAAATGTTGGTATCCACAATGTCCACACCTGCGGCAATGGCAGCCACCACCGAAGCGAGGCCGTAGCCGGGGGTACAGTGGGTGTGGAAATCCACGGGAATGCTCACAGCGGCCTTAATCTGCTTAATGAGGTTGTAGACCCTCTTGGGAGGAATCAGACCACTCATATCCTTGATGGTAATCATATCGGCACCCAGAGCAGCCAACTGTTTGGCTTTGCCCACAAAGTAGTCGTCCGTAAAGACGGGTTTGGGGTTCTTCTTGCCTTTGAGTTTATCCATCAGCGAGAGTTTGGGGTACTTGGGATCCACGGTGTAGCACACTGCGCAGTCGGCCAAGCCGCCATATTTCTTGATATATTTGATGGTCGATTTAACATTGTCAACGTCGTTGAGTGCGTCGAAGATACGCATAATGCCCAGACCGCTCTCGATGGCGTTACGCGAGAAGCCCTCGATAACATCATCACCATAGGGAGCATAGCCGAACAGGTTACGACCACGCGAGAGTGCCGTCAGGTAGGAAACATCGCCCACGGCTTTCTTGATACTCTCCAAGCGATACCAGGGGTTCTCACCCAAGAAACGCATTACACTATCGGGCACAGCACCGCCCCACACTTCCATTGCATAGAAACCTGCGTCTTTATAGTAGGGCAAAACGCGCTCTACCTGGCTCTGGTTCAAACGGGTTGCAAAGGCCGATTGTTGGCCGTCACGAAGGGTCAAGTCCCTGATTTTAAGTTCTCTTGCCATAATTCTTATCTGTTTTAAGGTAGTATTTGATTCAACTTATTATTTACCATTGTTATTCAATTCACAAATATAACATTTTTTCCGTGAAGTTGTACTCCTCTCTTACAATTTTTTATCAACCCACAACAGCCTATAAATAAAAAAAGGTGCATCGAAGCGCACCTTATCTGTCTTAACTCATTTCACCTCTCCCTTCACAAAGAGCGTGAGTGTACCGCCCTGGATGTTGGATTGTAGGTGTACACCTTTATTAAATACTCCCTCGTCCTTGGGGTCATAGGTTACAACAATCTTGCCTTTACCTTGCGGAGGTACCGGTCGGCGGGGGTAGTCAACCGATATGCACCTACACGACGAACTTGCCTTCACAACCACCAGTGGTGCTGTGCCATCGTTGACGAACTCGAAGGTGTGGCTCCTGCTCTCGCCTCCCCTCACAAACTCCCCAAAGTCGTGGCTCATAGCCCCCGTGAAGGTCATCTGTGGGCCACTCTTGGCCACCACGTCCGACTGCCCGAACGCTGCCGTGGTCGCAATAGCCACGAGTGTGATTATCAGTGCGATAGTTCTCTTCATACTCTTTGGCGTAATTATCTACCACCCGTATTGAGGCGGAATTTATAGGTTATGGTACCCACCTGCAAATCCTGGTCACTCTCGTTAAACTTCACCCCTTTGGCAGCCTTGATAGCCTCGGCCACGAGTGGCGACTTGGCCGACACGGTCGAGCCCTTGGCGTGGTAAGCAGCACCTGTTACATCGCCATTGCCGTTTACCCAAATCTCCACCACCACAATGCCCTGCTCGTTGTCGGCATACTTGGGCCTCGGGAAGGCTCCTTTGGGCCTGCGACCTTCGAGATTCCAATCGGGCTCAAAGCCTTCGGTACCACCCGTACCCTCATAGTTATCAGCGATGGTGCCACCGATGTAGCCCTGATTACCTTCGGCCTTATCGCTCTGTCCCTGCGACTCCGAGGGCGACTCGGGGGTGTTACCGGGGAACAAGGCTCTACGATTAACCTCCCTCGGTTTCTCCTCCTCAACGGCGGGTGTCTCCTCGACCTCCTTCTGCTCGCTCTCCTTCACCTCGGCATCGGTTATGAGGTTACCTTCCTCCATTTCGGGCGAGGGGTCCACCTCCTGCGTCTGCACTGCCTCGGTCTGCGGCACATTCTGTGGCTCGGGCAGGGAGTAATCGTCGGCAAGTTGGGTGTCGTCCACTCCGCTGCCGCTATCCTCCACCACTCCGAAGTCCACCAGCATACCTTGCTGCTCACTCTCAATCTCCACCGACACTCTACCCCACAGGCACAAGCCCGTAAGCAACAGCACAT
>JBGUSZ010000094.1:0-75557 GCA_045132795.1 Tidjanibacter sp.
TAATATAAACATTTATTTTTTATGAGGTATGAAAGGATTTTTTAAGACATTTTTTGCAGCACTTCTGGCAATGATTGTAGTGTCGTTGTTACCTATTTTGATATTGGTAGGAGTTTTGTCCTCTTCGCTTCCCTCTTCGGAGAGTGTTGTAGTGGAGGATGGCTCGGTGTTGGTTTTGGACTTTGCGGAGAGTATCTACGACTCGCCTCGTATGCCCACTCTCGATCTGTCGGGCCTCTCGTCGGGTACAATGGAGATGATGCAGAGTCTCACCACACTTCAAGTTATAGAAGCTCTCGAAGCGGCTGCTGCCGACCCGAAAATCAAAGCACTCTATATTAATCGCACAGGCCTTGGCACCATTGAGGGCACAGCCCAGATAGAGGAATTGCGCAACCTGCTTGTGGGCTTCAAGGCTTCGGGCAAGCCCATTGTGGCCTACAACGAGACCTATTCGCAAGGGCTCTATTGGCTCTGCTCTGTGGCAGACGAACTATACATCAACCCCCAGGGAGCGCTCGATTGGCGTGGTCTTGCTTCGCAGGTGATGTTCTACAAGGGACTTCTCGACAAACTCGACCTCGACGTTCAGATTGTTCGCCACGGCACCTACAAGTCGGCTGTTGAGCCATATATTACCAAGCAGATGAGCGAAGCTAATAGGCTTCAAACCCAAACGATGGTTAACTCTTTGTGGAATGTGATTATTGATGATGTTGCTCTTGCCCGCAATCTTTCACCCCACTATATCCACAAAGCCGCCGAGGGACTTTTGATTGACTCTCCCGCATCGGCCAAGACTCTGGGTTTTGTGGACGAGTTGCTCTATGAGGACCAGGTGGAGGCACGCCTTGCTGCCATTGTTGGCAAAGAGAAGTTTGAGGATGTTAATACAGTAACCCTCGGAGAATATGTGTCGACCCTTCTCCCCACCAAGATTGCCCGCAACAAGGTTGCCGTTGTTTATGCCGATGGCGAGATTATCGACGGCCAGGGTGCTGAGGGTATTATCGGTGGTGCCACCACTGCTGAGCAGATTCGTCGAGCAGCCGAGGACGACGACGTGAAGGCTGTTGTGTTGAGGGTGAACTCCCCCGGCGGTAGTGCACTTGCCTCGGAGGTTATGTGGCGCGAGTTGAAACTTTTGGTAGAAAAGAAACCTCTTGTGGTGTCGATGGCCAACTATGCGGCTTCGGGCGGATACTATATCTCTTCGCCTGCATCCACCATTCTTTCGGCTCGTACAACACTCACGGGCTCTATTGGTGTCTTTGGGATGATTCTCTCCACGGGCGACGCAATGAAGAACATCGGCATTACGGTGGATGTGGCCAAGAGCGCACCCCACGGCGATATGGGCTCCACATTCCGCAAACTCACACCCACAGAGTTGAATCATATGCACATGTCGGTGGAGGATGTCTATGGAACATTCATTAGTCACGTTGCTGACGGTAGGGGTATGACCACGGAGGCGGTTGACAAGATTGGCCAGGGCCGTGTGTGGTGTGGCGTGGATGCCAAGACCATTGGCCTTGTGGACAACTTTGGAGGCCTCAAAGAGGCCCTCGCGCTCGCTGCCGAGAAGGCCGAGTTGGGCGAGGGCTACCGAGTGGTGGAGATTCTCGAAGAGGAGGATGAGTTCACGGCTCTGATGAACTCCCTCTTGTCGGCTTCGGCACGCACGGCCCTCAAAGAGGCGAGTGTGTTTGGCGTGAGCCTCGGTCGCTACAATGCTCTTCGTGCCACCGTTGAGGAGGGCTCGGGAGTGAAGGCCCGTATGCCCTACGATATTGCCATCTATTAGAAAACTACACACCCCTGACACGCACAATGTCGGGGGTGTTAAAAACTCCTTCTATGGAAAAATTATTCCTTGTTGACGCCTACGCACAGATTTTCAGGGCATATTACGCCTTTGCAGGTCGCCCTATGCGCAATCGTGAGGGGTTGAACACTTCGCCCATCTTTGGGTTTACAAAGTTTTTGAGGGACATAATCGTCAATGAACGTCCCCACTACCTCGGTGTGGCATTTGACCCCAAGGGGGGCAACTTCCGCAATCGCCTCTTTCCCGACTATAAGGCCAACCGTAGCGAAACCCCCGAGGATATCATTGCAGCAGTGCCCTACATTAAGGAGATTTTGCGGGCTATGCGCATCCCCATTTTGGAGGTGCCCGACTATGAGGCAGACGACGTTATCGGCACCATCTCCCACAAGGCGGCAGCCCGTGGGTTGGATGTATATATGGTTACTCCCGACAAGGACTTTGGACAACTTGTAACACCCTCGGTGCGCATCTACAAACAGCGCAAGGGTGGCGAGGGTGTGGAGATTATCGGCCCGGCGGAAATCAAGGAACACTACGGCTTTGACGACCCTCGCAAGGTGATTGACATCTTGGCCCTCTGGGGCGACGCTTCGGACAACATCCCTGGTGTTAAGGGTGTGGGTGAAAAGGGTGCCATAAAACTTGTAAACGAATTCGGTACGGTGGAGGATATTTTGGCCGACACCAGCCGACTGAAAGGCAAACAGAGGGAGAATGTGGAGGCCGGAGCAGAGCAGCTTAGGCTTTCGAAGGTGTTGGCTACCATCGCCCTCGACGCCCCCATTGACTTTGTCCCCTCGGAGTTGGCTATGTGTGCCCCTGATTGCGAGGCCCTCAAAGAGATTTACCGCAGGCTGGACTTCAATATGTTCCTGCGAGAGATGGAGCTCTCGGCCCACTCGCCATTCAACGGACTTGTGTGTCCCGAAGCAATGGCCCACCAGGAGGCAAACTGCGGAGAGAGAGAGAGTAAAGAAGAGGGTGTGGGTGCAGAAAACCCCCACACACCCACGGCAACAGACCTTTTTGGCAACCCCATAGCGGCCCCTGCGTCACAAAAGAGTGCCCCCGCGGTCGTGGAGCCCAATGGTGGTGGCTTTGACCTCTTTTCACAAAGCGCATCACCCTACAAGACCATCGACACCGCGGAGCACACCTACACCATTGCATCCACCCCCGAGGAGGTGGCAGCCTTGGTGGAGCAACTGTTGAAGGCCGAGAGGGTGTCGTTTGACACCGAGACCTCGGGCCTCGACTACCACACCGACCACATCGTGGGCATTGGCCTTGCTGCCACTCCTCACACAGCATATTATATTCCCACAATTAGCGACAACCGAGCTGAAATAGTTGAGGCTCTGCGCCCGTTGTTGGAGTGCGAGAGTGTGGAGAAGGTGGGCCAGAATGTGAAGTTCGACCTGCTGATGTTGCGTCGTGAGGGTGTTGAGGTTAAAGGCAAGCTGTGGGATACGATGATTATGCACTACCTCATCGACCCCGAGAGCCGTCACGGTATGAACCACCTTGCACAGACTTTATTGGGCTACCAGCCCATTGAGATAGAGTCGCTCATTGGTCGTGGAGCAAATCAACTAACGATGGACAGAGTGGCAGTGGAGGATGTTGCTCCGTATTGTGCAGAGGATGCCGACATTACACTACAACTCTACGAAGTTCTTTTGCCCAAACTCCAAGAGGCGGGTGCGGAGGAGCTCTATAATACCATCGAAGAACCCCTCATTCGCACTCTTGCTGATATGGAGTGGGAGGGCGTGAAGGTGGATGTGGCTTTGCTGGCCGACTATGGTAGGGAACTCAATGTGAAACTTGCTGAGTTGGAGAACGACATCCGTACCCTTGCGGGTATGCCTGCGCTCAACGTGAACTCCTCACGCCAACTTGGTGTTGCGCTCTTTGAGGTGCTCAAAATAGAGTCCAAACCTAAGCGCACCAAGACAAAACAATACAGCACCGAGGAGGAGTATCTGCAATTCCTTTCAGACCGCCACCCCATTGTGCCAAAGATTTTGGAGTATAGGGGCATCAAAAAACTCCTTTCGACCTATGTTGAGGCTCTGCCTGCGCTTGTCAATCCTGCGACAGGACACATACACACCTCCTATAATCAGGCGGTAACGGCCACGGGCCGACTATCCTCGACCAACCCCAACCTCCAAAATATCCCCATCAGGGACGAGTTGGGCAAGCGTATCAGGGAGGCTTTTGTGGCTTCCGACAAAGACCACGTTCTTTTGGCTGCCGACTATTCGCAGGTGGAACTTCGACTGATGGCTCATATGAGTGGCGACGAGGCAATGATTGCGGCCTTCCGTAGTGGCGAGGATATCCACAGAGATACCGCATCGAGGTTGTTCCACGTTGCTCCGGCTGATGTAACCACCGACCAACGTCGCAAGGCCAAGACCGCCAACTTTGGTATAATCTATGGCATTTCGGCCTTTGGTTTGCGGCAAAGGATGGGTAACGATATGTCGATGGGCGAGGCCAAAGCCCTCATTGATGGTTACTTTGCCTCCTATCCCAGTGTTAAGGAGTATATCGACCGCACCATTGCCGAGGCCAAAAACAATGGCTATGTGCAGACCATTTTTGGTCGCAAACGATACCTACCCGACATTAACTCAGCCAATGCTACGGTGCGCTCACTTGCCGAGCGAAACGCCATAAACGCACCACTACAAGGTTCTGCTGCCGACATCATTAAAATTGCAATGGCGGAGGTGGCTCGCCGTTTCCAAAAGGAGGGCCTTCGCTCGAAGATGATTCTCCAAGTGCACGATGAGCTGATTGTGGACACATTGTTGAGCGAAAAGGCCCGAGTGGAAACAGTCTTGCGAGAGGCAATGGAGGGAGCGGCCTCTCTGCGTGTGCCACTTGTGGTGGATATTGGCGAGGGAGAAAATTGGCTCGAAGCACATTAGTTGTTCGGTATAATATAGAATAGGAAATGAGAGCACTTGTACAACGTGTTGCACACGCAGATGTGGTGATTGAAGACGAGGAGGTCGCTCGTATTGGTGGAGGCCTGCTGGTCTTTGTGGGTGTTGCCACCGACGATACCTCTGCCGACGTGGATTACCTTGTGCGCAAGGTGTCGCAACTGCGCATCTTTGACGACGAGAATGGGGTGATGAACCTCGATGTTAGGCAAGTGGATGGCGAGGTGCTGGTGGTAAGCCAATTTACGCTGCAAGCTGCCACGCGCAAAGGCAATCGCCCGAGTTATATCCACGCCGCAGGCGAAGCGGTTGCTGTGCCACTCTATGAGGAGTTCAAACAAAAACTCTCCACTGCCATTGGCAAACCCACTCCTTGTGGTCGCTTTGGTGCGGATATGAAGGTGTCCTTGCTCAATGATGGCCCTGTAACCATCTGGCTTGACAGCACAGAGAGCAGATAGGTAAGACAATGGTGTGGGGGCTGTTTGGTTTCCTGTCTCTAAACAAAAAGCTCGGAGATAACTCCGAGCTTTTTGTTTGTGCATAACCTTTATCACTACTTGGTTTTCCACGAACCGCTGGTCCACGAACCACTCAACGTGTAGAGGTTTTTGCCATCGGTGGGTATGATAAGGTCAGAAGTCTGGTTAACCTTATTATTCCAGTTGTTACCCGTACCTTTCATCGAGCAGAATATCACATTGTCGCCATAGCCTACGGGAATGTTTACCTCGTAGATTTTGTCGCCATCGCTATCGGTCATACTTGCCCAAGTGTTGGTGTTGGTTGTGGTATTCCAGAAGTAGGCTGCATAGCGGGTTGCGCCCGAGCCTGCGCTTACGCTACCAATCGAGAAGTAGATGGTTTTCTCTGTTGACTCGGGCTGTTCTGGCTCGGCCTCTTGACCATTGGCCGTTTGCTCTACAGCTTCGGTGTAGGGGGTACCTGCGGTCATAAGGTAAACCCTCATTGCATTTTGGTCGAAGTAGATGTCATAGGTACCAGCTGCCACAACACTGATGTCGCCAGCATTATCGCCGGTAACAGCAAAGTATTTGTTTGCCTCTGCAATGCTGATAGCGCCTGCGCCAATGTTCAGTTGATCCCAAGTACCAATGGTGCGAATCTTGAAGGCTTCACCAGCGTTGAAGGAGATGTTTTTGGCAACCAAAAGACCCTCGGTTGTGGTGGTTAAAAGGGAAATGTCGGTACCCCAGCTACTTGCTGCAAAACCACCAACAACACCCAAGCCGGATTCTTTGCCTGCGAGGTCTGTCGAGGGGTCATAGGCCGAGTTGTTCCAAGTACCTTGGCTCTTTTCAGTGCCCCAGCCGGTAATAAAGAAGTGGTTGTCTGGCTCAACGCCAATAACGAGGTCCTCGGTCTGGTTCCAAACGTGCTGCTCGGTTATCTGGTCGTTCTCCCACTTGTTCCAGCTAAATTCGGTCCATTGGGGGTTCATACGGCAGAAGATAACATTGGTCATGCCTGTGGGCACACCACACTCATACACACCGTCATTGTCGCTGTCGCTCATAACCATTGTTGCTTCGCCATTGCCAAAGAAGTATGCCGCAAACCAGGCGCTTGCATCATTCCAAATACCCGGGTGGAGGTAGAGTGTGCCGTCGGTTATTACCTCTCCGCCGGTATTGCCACCCTCGTTGTCACCACCTTCGTTGCCTCCCTCTTCGGGGTCCTGACCAAACTGCAACTCATTGTCTGCAACCCAATCGCTGATGGTTGGGGTGAAGTCGGTGTAGATACTGTCGTCGGTGAGGGTGATATGGGCGGTGCTAACCTTGCCCGAAGAGAAGGTTACGGCGTTTTTGAGCTCAAAGGTAAATTGTTTCTTCGATACGGTTGTGACGACCAACTTGGGAGTAGCGTCAACTTGGGGGGCAAGTATTAAAGCCCAAGCAGGTTGCTCGGGGATAAGGGATGTTGATGCAGCCTTGATGGTGCCCTTGTTGCCCGTGGCAATCACGCTACCATCGGTGAGGTCGACGGTGACATTGCCATAAACCTCTGCGAACCACACGTCGTCAATCTGCTCACCATTCAGTTGGTTGTCAACGGTGATAACAACTTTCGAGAGCACGTGTTTGAAGGGGAGTTCGATTGCCTCCGAGGTGGGTTTTGCACTTGTGATGGCAACCATCAGGTCGGAAGCGGTGTATTTTGCGTATGTACTCTGATCGGCGTTCACTGAGAATGTGTACTTCTTGGTGTAGGCGCCGTCGGAAGAGTAGGGGTAGTAGCCGACAACTGTCGACACCTTATCTTCGGTATACCAATAGTTTGCCCTGGCACCAACCAAAGCACCATTTGTGTAGGTGAACAGAGCGTTGTTGAGCCAAGGGGTCTCGGTAACGATGTGCAGACCAACCCTGTCGCCCTCCTCAAAGGCGGTGTCGGTTGCGCGGTTGAAATTGGCAAGCGCTGGGGTTACACAGATTTCTTTTGCACCTCCCTCGGGGATGATACCTTCCGGCTCATTTTGGCAGGCGGTGGTGGCTACGGCAACCATAGCCAACATTGCGAAGAGTTTTCCGAATTTCATTTTGTTTATTTTTGTGATTATGGTTTGTCACATCCTTCGCTTATTACATAAGCGATGCAAAGATATTAATTTTTCGTATGACTTTGTCCCTGGCGATTGAAAATTATAGAGATAGCGACCATTAAGCCAATCAATACGGGATAGTAGAGGTGTTGGGCTATTGCTATGGGTGATATTCCTGCAAGTCCCGAAGCCATCAGTAGTTGTGCACCATAGGGCAGGATACCTTGCACAAAACAGGAGGTGGTGTCAATAATGCTGGCCGAGCGGCGGGGAGAGATGCCGAACTTTTGCGATATGTCGCGCGCAATATCGCCTATGGTCAGTATGGCAATGGTGTTGTTGGCTGTACACACATTCGACAGCATTGTCAATAAGGCAATTGCGCCCTCACCTCCTCGGCGGTTGCGGATGTTGCGAGTAACTCCTCGTATGAGGTAATCAAGTCCACCACCCGTCTTTACAAGTTCGAGCAGACCTCCGGCCAACATTGTAACGATGATAAGCTCTCCCATAGAGCACATTCCCTCGCCCAATGATGCTGTGAAGTCGAAAAACGCCACCTCTCCTGCGCCAACACCGATGATGCCTGTGGCAATAATTCCGCAAGTCAATACAATCAACACATTGACACCCACCAGAGCCATGATGATAACCAACGCGTAGGGGAGCACCTTCACAATATCTGCTTGTGAGTAGTCCACACTCGCCACCTCTTCCATGCCGTTGCCACACAGGATGTAGATGATGAGCGAAATGATTGCTGCAGGAGCAACAAGTCGAAGGTTGGTACGGAACTTATCTCTCATTGCACAACCCTGGGTTTGTGTGGCGGCAATAGTGGTATCCGAGATAAACGAGAGGTTGTCGCCAAAGAATGCACCACCCACAACAATGGCCACCATCCACGCTGTATCTACACCCAACTGCGTCGCCAAGCCCGTAACTACGGGAGTTAGAGCGACAATCGTGCCAACGGAGGTGCCAATCGACATAGAGATAAAACAGGTTGCCAAGAATATGCCAGCAGGTATAAAGTTGTTTGGGATGGCTCTCAGGGCTAACTCCACCGTTGCGTCCACAGCACCCATCGCTTTGGCCGAGGTGGCAAAAGCACCGGCAAGCACAAATATCCAAATCATATAGAGGATGCGGTTGGAGCCTGCTCCTTGTGAGAATTTTTCAATGTTTTTGGCGAGTCCTTTTTCGGGGGCAATCAGCAGGGCGTAGATGGTTGCCACAAGGAAAGCCAACGATATGGGTATGCGGTAGAAGTCGCCCGCAATCAGCGAGCCTGCCAAAAATACCACCAACATAACCATTAGGGGAGTGAGTGCCACAAGCCCCTTTTTACTACTTTTCATACACGAGTTATTTTTACAGCAAACCAGAGCGGGTTTTCCCACTCTGGTTCACAGGTTTTCGTTATTAGTACTTAAAAAATCTTCTTTCCTAATATCATCTGGCACTACGAGCACTTGCTCCAACCGCACGAGTGGCAGGTGGGACAGCCGTTCTGATAAACAAGGCTCTCACTGCCGCAGTTGGGACATTTTTGTTTGCTCTTGGTGCCGTCTTTGATATACTGTTTCAGTGCGCGAGCCACACCAGCTTTCCAAATGTTGATACCCTCGCTGGTAAATTGGAGACTGTCAACCAAGTTAACAACGTCCACGATGAGCATACCGTTGCGCAACACGCCCGAGATGAGCTTTGCATAGTTCCAGAACTCCATGTCGAACAAGCGGGAGATACCACCAATAATGTGGGGATAGCCCATCTTGTCTTGGAAACGGAAGTCGTAACGCTTGGTGCCATCCTCCTCCCTTACTTTCACAATCCAACCCTTCTTGATGGATTTGGGAATATAGAGCGACTCCTCATCGAGTTGACCGGTGAAAATCTCGTATGGTTTGCCGTTGTGAGTACCTACAAACGCAATCCACTCCTCTTTGCCATTGCGGAAGCGAACAACGTCAGCCTCCAACTCGGCGGGACGTTTGATTGGGGCAGTCGACTGACTCTCCTCGCCAGCACCTTTCTTGCTCTTGGTGTCGATAAGCACACCGCTACGCGAGCCGTCACGATAGACGGTGATACCCTTACAGCCACACTCCCAAGCGGTCTTGTACACCTGTGCAACCAACTCCTCCGACACATCATTGGGGAGGTTTACGGTAACCGAAATAGAGTGGTCAACCCACTTCTGAATAGCACCCTGCATCTTAACCTTTGCAACCCAATCGATATCGTTGGCCGTGGCGTGGTTGTAGGGCGAAGCGGCAACAAGTGCATCCATCTCTGCGTCGGAAAGGTCGGCCAGATTGTCAACATTGTGGCCCGTAACCTTCAACCACTCAACAAACTTGTGGTGGAATACATAGTACTCCTCAAAGCAGTCGCCTACCTCGTCCCTATAGGAAATCTTAACATTTTGATCAGTGGGGTTAACTTTCCTACGACGTTTGTATACGGGGCGGAACACGGGCTCAATACCCGAAGTGGTCTGCGACATCAGAGAAACGGTGCCTGTGGGTGCAATGGTCAACATTGCAACGTTCCTACGTCCATAGCGTACCATATCGGCATACAACTCAGGGTCTGCATCTTTGATACGGTTAATCATCGGGTTGTTCTCCTCTTTGAGGTTGTCGTACATCGGGAATGAACCGCGTTCCTTGGCGAGCTTCACCGAAGCACGGTAGGCGTTAAGGCACAACTCCCTCTGGATGCCAACAGCAAAGTCGATAGCCTCGTCCGAGCCATAGGTCATACCGAGGGCTGCCAACATATCGCCCTCCGCGGTAATTCCCAAACCGGTACGACGGCCCTTGAGAGCTTTCTCTTTAATCTTCTCCCACAACGACAACTCAACCCTGCGAACATCCAACTCCTCGGGGTCTTTGCCAATCTTCTTGTGGATGAGGTCGATTTTCTCCAACTCCAAGTCGATGATGTCGTCCATCATCCTCATCGCCATCTCGATGTGTTTTGCAAACTTCTCGTGGTTGAACGACGCCTCGGGGGTAAATGGCTTATCCACATAGCTGTAAAGGTTGAGGGCCAACAAGCGGCAACTATCGTAGGGACACAAAGGAATCTCGCCACAAGGGTTGGTCGATACGGTACGGAAGCCCTCGTCTGCGTAGCAGTCGGGCACACTCTCCCTCAACACTGTATCCCAGAACAAGCAGCCAGGCTCGGCGCTCTTCCAAGCGTTGTGGATAATCTTATCCCACAAAGCCGTAGCGTCAATCTCCTTCTCATAGAGGGGCTTCTCTGCATCGATGGGGAACTTCTGAGTGTATTTCTCGCCATTGATAACACAGCGCATAAATTCGTCGTCAATCTTGATGGACACGTTGGCACCCGTAACTTTACCCTGAACGGTCTTGGCGTCAATGAAACGCTCTGCGTCGGGGTGTTTAATCGAAAGGGTGAGCATCAGTGCGCCCCTACGACCATCCTGTGCCACCTCGCGGGTGGAGTTGGAGTAACGCTCCATAAAGGGAACGATACCGGTGGAAGTGAGTGCACTGTTCAACACGGGACTGCCTGCGGGACGGAGGTGCGAGAGGTCGTGGCCCACACCACCCCTACGCTTCATCAACTGCACCTGCTCCTCGTCCATACGGATAATACCACCATAGGAGTCGGCAGGATTGCGGTGGCCGATAACGAAGCAGTTCGACAACGATGCAATTTGCAGGTTGTTGCCAATACCGGTCATAGGACCACCCTGGGGGATGATGTAACGGAACTGGTCGAGCAGTCCGAACACATCCTCTGCGCTCATTGGGTTGGGGTAGTTGCTTTCGATGCGTGCGATTTCGTCGGCAATACGGTGGTGCATAGCTTCGGGCGAAGCCTCAAAGATGCGGTTGAAGGAATCTTTCAACGCATACTTGTTTACCCACACCATTGCGGCCAGGTCATCACCCTTGAAATACTCTTTGGCATTAGCCAAAACATCCTCGTATTTCAGCTCTTTGAGTTCGGGGGATACGCCCCCATTCTCCATCTTCTCAGACATAGTTTCCCTTGTTTTATATATTTTTTCGATTTTTTGCTTGCGTCAAAACTCTACACACCTGGCTATCAGATATATAGACGAGCAGAGTCGGGCATCCCGACTCTGCTACAAAGTTGAGGCTTATTTTTGGATAAAACAAGAGGTTTTTGTTGGTTTTTCAACAGGTTTTCAACAAAATTGTAAACACCTTATTTTGTTAGTGTTACGCTCACCTTTTCTACTTTTCCGCCAAGAGGCGGCGCAAGTTTGGAAACTTTTATTTTTGAGCTAACAATTTGATTAAAAGCACCATAAAGACATTCTTGAATGCGCCAAGCCACATTCTCGAGGGTGTCGGATGGGTGTTGCATCTCCTTTTGGACGAGCTGGTAAACGGTTAGGTAGTTGACACTTTTCAACAATTCATCCTTCTCTGCCGCCTCGCCAATTTCAACAACCAACAGCACATCCACCAAAAAGCGATTTCCAACCACTTTTTCGAGGTCATAACAGCCGTGTGGAGCACGGAATTCAGCCCCTTCAAGTTCTATTGTTACCCTCATTTTAGAATAGATATTTCTCGGTTTTCACCCTTTCTACCAACGTGAAAATTTCCTTCCACGCATCCTCGCCAAAGGTTGTTCCGACAACCTCAATAACCTTACCCGCAGTGATGGCTCCGATGGTACCACATTGGCGCAAGTTCAGCCCTTGGCACAAACCGGCCATAAAGCCTGCTGCATAGAAGTCGCCTGCGCCGGTGGTGTCAACCCTTTTGGCAGCAGCCATAATACCAACGTGTATGCGTTCACAACATTTTTCCTTAATGAGCGCGCCTTTTGTGCCAATCTTCACAATGGCCAAGTCGCACCTAGCAGCGATAAATTCAAGAGCTTTTTCGGGGTCATCCTCGCCACTGAAAGCCGCGGCCTCCTGCTCGTTGGCGAAAATGATATCCACATATTTATCTACCAAGTCCAGCAGGAACGCTCTGTTTTCCAACACCACATTATAACTTGCAAGGTCGATAGCCACCTTCAAACCACACCCCTTTGCGGTCTTGATGGCGTGGCGGATAACCGAGTGGCTCTGAACCATATAGCCCTCAATATAGAGGCAGTCATATCCCTCAAACACAGTGGGTGTAATGTCGGCTTCGCAGAGTTCGAGAGCAGCACCGAGGTAGGTTACCATTGTGCGCTCGCCATCGGGCGACACGAGTGCCAAGCATCTTCCCGAGCGATTATTGCCGTGGTAGATGTATGGCTCAACACCGAGGTTTTCGAGAGCCTGCTCGAAGAAGTGGCCGGTAGAGTCTTTGCCCACTTTACCGATAAGGCCCACCTGGGCACCAAGTCGTGACATACAGCGGATGGTGTTGGAGGCGCTGCCTCCAAGCGATAGGGTGTGTGGCAGGTCGGCTGTTTCTCCTTGAATCTTGCGCTGGAATTCCGAGTCAACAAGGTTCATACTGCCTTTTCCGAGGTTGAGTCTTGTCAGAACATCATCGTTGCGCAGATTTACCAAAAAGTCTGTTAGGGCATTACCGATGCCAATTACCTTTTTCACTTGCATTGTGGGTTGTGTTCGGGTTGTGGTTATTTCTTATATGATTAATTTTTAGGCTATTAATACCTTTTGTACACCCACACGTCGGGTTGAATTTTCTTGTACTCTTTACGCATACGCTCGGCCTCGCCAAGGTTGTTGGTCGAGTGGGCAATCACCACCCACAGTCCGCTGGGGAAGGGGGCGATGGTGTAGTTTTCGGCACCAATACCGAGGGGATCCTGCTTCGCACATGCGCGCGCGTTATACTTAATGGAGAAAACACCCACAGCCACGTTGTAACGCTTGTCGGGAGCGGGTGGATTGCTTGCGGGTTTCTCGGGTTCGGCCACCACCTCCGGCTCCACAACCGCAGGGGCTACCTCTACAACCTCAACCTTCTCACACTCTCCCTTTGTGCATCCTTTGTTGCAGCAAGGGCAGAGTGCAAAAACAACTACGGCAGCTATGGCAACAGCGGCCAATACCCACCAAAACCAGCCACAGCGACAGCGTTTTTTGAGAATGGGTGCGGCTTTTTCTTCGTCGGCTCCGAGTGCACGGCGCAACTCATCGGCCATTTGGAAGCTTTGGGGCAGAATGACACCAACACCATCCACCTTGATGGAGCCGTCCTCTCCTTTGGCACCTTCGAGCCAATCGCCATAGAGGGAGGTGGCTTGCTCGTCTGACAATGCGCCCTGCTCGGCGATAATGTCGGTTACGAGAATGTGGTTGTCGGAAATCTTTGTGGAGAAGGTTACCTTCTTGGGGCTGCCACCCACCTGCAATGAACCAACTTGTGGGAGTGCAACATTTCCATACTGCACAAGGCAGTTGAATATCAGCTTATTAACTACATTACTCATGGCGTAGAGAGTTGTTTATTATTCGTTTTACGGTTATTTTTATTGTCTATTTTTTGGCCTTTGGAGGGGCTACTTTTTTAGCTTTGGGTTTTTCCGGCTCCTCGGCCCACGCAATGTGCTGGGGTTTGTTTTTGAGTCCGATGACCACAAGCGCCACACCTGCAATCACAAATGGGATGCTCAGCAGCTGCCCCATATTCATACCAATAGCCGCCTTCATACCCTCCTCAAAAGCCACTTGGTCGTTTTTGATATACTCCAAGAGGAAGCGCGAGAGGAAAATGCCGATAAGTCCAACACCAAACATCAGGCCCGGGTGCTTGCGGCCGGCATCTTTTTTATAGTAGAGCCACAGCAGGACGACGAATACCAGCAGGTAGAAGAGTGCCTCATAAATTTGTGTTGGGTGCATAGGCTCCGTTTCGCCCGCCCTGCGGAAGATGAAGCCCCAAGGAAGGTCTGTGGGGCCGCCATAGATTTCGGAATTCATCAAGTTGCCGAGCCTTACGCCAGCACCACCCACCGCTACGGGTACCATAATGCGGTCGGCAGCCCACCAGAAGGGCATTTTGTTCCTCCACGCAAAGAGTGCCAGGCCGAGCAGGAAACCGAGTGCGGCTCCGTGGCTTGCCATTCCACCCTCGCGGATGTTGAGGATGCGTAACGGGTTGGCGAGGTAAATCTCAGGCTCATAGAACAGACAGTGTCCGAGCCTTGCTCCGAGGATGCCAAGAATGGTAGCATACCAGAAGAGTGAATCTACAAGTCTGTCGGGCAACTTTTCGCGCTTTGTAAAGTTGGTAAAGAAGTAGATACCGGCAATGAAGGCCAAAGCCCAGAAGACGCCATAGTATCGTATTTCGAGTCCAAAGAGGGTAATGAATGTGGGGTCCACATTCCACATTACCGAAGAAAAAATAGTCATTATTATTCTTGTTTAATTAGCTAACCGCCCGTAAAGGTAGTCAATTTTGGTTAATTCTTGCTGAGCGTAAAGGAAAAAGTGCTTCCCTTACCAAGTTCGCTACGCAGGTTGATGCTTTCGCCGTGGGCTTCAAGAACGTGTTTCACAATGGCAAGGCCAAGTCCCGTGCCACCCTGCTCGCGTGAGCGGTGTTTGTCGGTGCGGTAGAAACGCTCAAACACACGAGGAATGTCCTCCTTGTCAATTCCACGTCCGTTATCCCTCACCTCGATAAGGATTTTATCAAAGAGGTCAATAAATTTGACGTAGGTGTGGCCCCCTTGATTTCCATAACGTATAGAGTTGATTATCAGGTTGATTAATACCTGTTCGATGTAGTATCGGTCGGCCTTTACCCACACCGGCGGATAGGGCTGTTGTGAGTGCCAGCCGATGTCAATCGAGATATCCTTTTTGGTGGCCTCAAACTCGATGGTATCGACAATATCCCTTGTGAGCGAGGCGATGTCGAAACGTTCATATTTGAGGTTCAGCACGCCCGACTCCAACTTGGATATGGCCTCCAAATCGGTGGTGATATTGATGAGTCGGTCGATACTTTTTTCGGTACGTTCCAGGTAGCGTCGCATCATCACAGGGTCGTTCATTCCTCCATCAAGGAGTGTTGAAATGTAGCCCTGAATGTTGAAGATGGGGGTTTTTATCTCGTGCGACACATTGCCCACAAACTCCTTACGGTACTTTTCGTTCTCTTTGAGTCGTGCAATCTCTTTGCGGTTTTGCTCGGCCCAATGATTCAACTCGGCACTTATGGTACGCTCGGTTTTGTTGTTCTGTTCCAACTCGGCGGCGAGTTCGGCAGTCTTTACATCGCGCCCCAACACCACTCGGTAGAGGGGTTTAATGCGCTGAATGAAGAAACTCTTGATCACCTGTTTGGTGCTGAAAAACAACACAACAACGCACGCCAACGCAAAGAGCACACACCACCACCAATTGTCCGAGTGGATAAATCGTCCAATCACAGTGCCCACCGCCACACAAAAAAGGGTTACTATGCCGACAATTAGCGAGGCACCCTGTATGGTCTTAATCTTTATCATAGAAGAGTTGCTTGGTTTTTGTATTGAGCAAAACTACAAAAAACTTGTGATGTTTCAAATAAAATTGCGACCTTTGTAGTTCTAAAAGAGCGTTGGCCCCGTAGTTTAATGGATAAAATGCGAGATTCCGGTTCTTGTGCTGGCGGTTCGATTCCGCCCGGGGCTACAAATGGGAGTTCAAAATTCAAAATTCAGAATTCAAAATGGATTTCAAGTTAGTGTCGGACTATAAACCAACGGGCGACCAGCCCGAGGCCATCGAGGGCTTGGTGCGCTCGGTGGAGAGTGGTATGCCCCACACTACCTTGTTGGGTGTTACTGGTTCGGGCAAGACCTTTACCATCGCAAATACCGTCGCAAGGCTCAATCGCCCAACACTCGTACTCTCCCACAACAAAACCCTTGCGGCACAACTTTACAGCGAGTTCAAGGCCTTCTTCCCCGACAACGCTGTGGAGTACTTCGTGTCCTACTACGACTACTACCAGCCGGAGGCCTACCTACCCGCCAGCGATACCTACATTGAAAAAGACCTCGCAATCAACGACGAGATTGAAAAACTGCGCCTCCACACCACCGCCTCGCTTCTTTCGGGGCGTAGGGATGTGATTGTGGTGTCGAGTGTGTCGTGTTTGTATGGTATTGGCAACCCCTCTGATTTTCACGCTAATAGCATCACATTGCGTGTGGGCGACGAGATACCCCAGCGCAAGCTTCTCTACCGATTTGTGGATGCACTCTACACTCGCACGGAGCGCAACTTGGAACCTGCAACATTCCGCGTTAAGGGCGATACCATCGACGTTATGCCCTCCTATGCCGAGAGCGAGGCCTTCCGTATCTCAATGTTTGGTGACGAGGTGGAGGCACTCTACCGCATTGACCCGATGACGGGCGCACGCACCGAGGAGTTGGACGAGATAACCATCTTCCCCGCAAACCTCTTTGTTACCACCAAAGAGCGCACCGAGAAGGCTATCCGAGAGATTCAACTCGACCTCGGACAGCGCATTGAGGAGTTTGAGAAGGAGGGGCGCACCACCGAGGCGCAACGTATCAAGCAGAGGGTGGAGTATGACTTGGAGATGATAAAAGAGCTCGGATATTGTTCGGGCATCGAGAACTACTCTCGCTATATGGACGGTCGTAAACCGGGCGAGAGACCGTTCTGTTTGTTGGACTATTTCCCCGAAGACTTCCTGCTTGTGATAGATGAGAGCCATGTTACTGTTCCGCAGGTGAGGGCGATGTATGGCGGCGATAGGGCTCGCAAGGAAAACCTTGTTGAATATGGCTTCCGCCTGCCGGCAGCGGTGGATAATAGACCGCTGACTTTCAGCGAATTTGAAACATTTGGCCACAGCGTCATTTACTGTTCGGCAACCCCTGCCGACTATGAACTCATCAAGTGTGAGGGTGCGGTGGTGGAGCAGCTCATCAGGCCCACTGGATTGTTGGACCCCGAGATAGAGGTGCGACCTACAGATGGCCAGGTGGACGACCTCTTGGAGGAGGTGAACAACTGTGTCCACAAAGGTCAAAGAGTGCTCGTTACAACGCTCACAAAGCGGATGGCCGAGGAACTCTCCAAATACTTCGACCGCATCGGTGTTCGCAACCGGTACATCCATTCCGACGTGGACACCTTCGACCGTGTGCAGATTTTGGAGGATTTGAAGGCGGGCTCTTTCGATGTGTTGGTGGGTGTCAACCTGCTGCGTGAGGGACTCGACCTGCCCGAAGTGGCACTTGTGGCCATTTTGGATGCCGACAAAGAGGGCTTCCTGCGTAACGAAAAATCGCTTACCCAGACGGCCGGTCGTGCAGCCCGTAATGTAGAGGGTAGGGTTATTATGTATGCTGACAGAATTACCCCCGCAATGCAGGCAACCATTGCCGAGAGCACACGTCGTAGGAATAAACAAATTGCTTATAATGAGGCCAATGGCATAACCCCAACACAGATTAAACGCTACACTCGAACGACCATTTCTGGCGCAACCTCTTCGCAAGCTTCGGAGCCCTATCCATTGGGTGGCTCGGGTGTGCAGATGGCTGCCGATAACAAGGGAGTATATTCGGCCTCGGAGAGGGAGGGCGCCATTGAAGATGCTCGCCGACGTATGGAGGAGGCGGCCAGGGCGCTCGACTTTGCACAGGCGGCTCTGTGGCGTGATAGAATGTATGAGTTGCAGGGCAAAAAATATGGGCGTTAGGAGTATGAAGTTAGCAGACAGGATAACCCAAATTATAGACTTTTTCTACATCAAACCCATTCGTAAGGTATTGCCCGTGCAGACCTTCCGTTATGCGGCGTGCGGTGGGGCCAATTTGGTTTTCAATTGGCTGCTCTATGCGCTGCTCTACGACGTGGTGTTGGGTTTCGACTATCTCAATCTTGGCATTGTATATATCTCGCGACATATTGCAGCGCTTTGTATCACCTTCCCCATTACACTCCTCACGGGCTATTGGCTCCAAAGCCGAGTGTCGTTTGTAGGCTCGCCTCTGGGCGACAAGATTAGCGGCATACGCTACCTTATAACCACCCTCGGCTCGTTGGCAATCAACTATGTCTGCTTGAAATTGTTTGTGGAGTGGTGTGGCATCCACGCACCTGTGGCGCAGGTAATCACCTCGTTGATTACGGTTGTTTATAGCTACCTCCTCCAAAAACATTGGACTTTCCGAGGTGCATAAGGAATAGTCAAACAACCACTAACGACCGCCACAGGGCGGTCGTTTTTTGCAAAATACAAAGTATTTTGTATTTTTACGTGCTAAATCTGCACATAAGCGCAACCATCCACAAGGACAACACAATGATTGACAGAGCAACAGTAGATAAAATTTATGCCACAGCAAATGTGGTGGAGGTCATTAGCGACTTCATTTCGCTCCGCAAACAGGGAGTGAACTACACTGCTTGTTGTCCGTTCCACAACGAAAAAACACCCTCTTTTGTGGTGTCGCCCGGCAAAGGACTCTACAAATGCTTTGGTTGTGGCAAGGGTGGTAATGCTGTAACCTTTGTGATGGAGCACGAAAAACTCACCTATGCCGAGGCCCTCAAATGGGTTGCTAAAAAATATGGCATCACGGTTGAGGAGCGAGAGGAGACCCCCGAGGAGAAACAACGCAACGACGATAGGGAGAGTATGATGATTGTCAATGCGTGGGCTTCGGACTACTTCATGAAGGCTCTCTATGACACCGACGAGGGTTTGAGTGTGGCTCGCAGCTATTTTGCAGGTCGAGGACTTACGGATGCAACCATCAAGAAATTCGGACTTGGCTATTGCCCCGGGCGTGGCGACCTGATGACACAAGCGGCCCTCACGGGTGGCTATAAGGAGCGCTTCCTTGTCGACACAGGTCTTACCATTAAACGAGAAACGGGTGGCTACTACGATCGCTTCTGCGGGCGAGCAATGTTCCCCATCCAAACCATAAGCGGACGTGTTACGGCATTTAGTGGCCGCGCCCTTTCGGGCGACAACAAGGCCAAGTATGTCAACTCGCCAGAGAGTGTGGTTTACAGCAAGAGCAACAACCTCTATGGTATCTACTTTGCAAAGGGTGCCATAACAAGGGAGGACCACTGTATCTTGGTTGAGGGTAACATCGACGTTGTACAGATGCACCAAAAGGGTATCGAGAATGTGGTTGCTCCTCTTGGAACTGCTCTCACGGTGGAGCAGGTGAGGATTATCAGCCGCTTTACTCGCAACATCACCCTCCTTTTTGATGGCGACAGCGCTGGTGTGAAGGCTGCCATCAAGGGTGTGGACTTGGTGTTGAAGGAGGGTATGAATGTGAGGGTTGTGGTTCTGCCCGAGGGCGAGGACCCCGATTCCTATGCACGCCACCATACCGCCGACCAGATACGTGAGTTTATTGCCCAAAATCGCAAGGACTTCATATCCTTCAAGGCTTCGCTCTATGCCGAGCAGGTGCAGAGGGATCCTATTCGCAAGGCAGAACTTATCAGCGATATGGTGGGTAGCATTGCGCTCATCCCCGACGAAATTCAACGCTCGGTATTCATTAAGGAGTGCGCCAAGACGATGGATGTGGAGGAGAGCCTACTTACGGGCGAGGTTATCCGCAAGCGTATGGGCACCCAATATGACCGCCACACCCATGAGTTCATCCGCAACCAGCAGGCACGCCAGCGGGTAGAAGAGAGGGAGTTGAAAGAGGTTGTGAGTCTCGGTACGCACAAGGCGGGTAGCAGCATCACCGAACTCGAAAAGGAGATTGCTGGCTACCTCATCAAATATGGCCACTGCTCGTTCAACTATCGTGATGGTCGTGTGGTTACCCCCTTCAATGTTGCCGATACCATCTTTGCCGAGATTGAGGGTGAGGGGTTGTATTTCAGAGATGGGCGTTACAGGGCCATTATGGAGTGCTACAAGGCCAATCGTGGTGGCGTGGCCGAGGGAGAGAAGGTGCCCGAACACTTCTTTATTGAGATGAACGATCCCGAGGCTAGTAGTGCGGCGGTGGATATTCTCACAGAGAATGACAACTACAAGCAGTCGCAAATCTGGAAGAATCACGACATCTACATCGACTCCGAAGAGGAGCGACTTGGTAAGATAATCCCCAAGAGTATCTTGCTCTACAAATCCAAAGCTATCGAACTGCTTATTGAAGAGTTTGGGGCAAAGTTGGCCCAGATGGACGAGGAGGATGTTGAGTATATGTCGGTTGTGGAGAAGATTGCGCAGTTCAATGCGATGCGTAAGGGGATGGCCGAAAAAATACAACGTAACATACTATGAGCGACTATAAAAACATATCCATAAAGAATAAGCGCGCATACTTCAACTATGAGATTTTGGAGGAGTATGTGGCAGGCATTGTGCTGGCCGGTACGGAGATAAAATCGCTTCGCTTGGGCAAAGCGTCGTTGGTTGACTGCTATTGCTATTTTGCCAACCACGAACTCTTCATCCGAGGGATGAATATCGCCGAGTATGATTGGGGCAACCTCAACAACCACGCACCTCGCAGGGACCGTAAGTTGCTCCTCACGGGGCGTGAACTGACCAAGTTGGAGCGAGCCTCGCAGGACAAGGGTGTTACTATTGTGGGCCTGAGGATGTTCATCAACGAGAGGGGTTTTGCGAAGGTGGTCATCGGCTTGGCTCGTGGTAAACACGAGTATGACAAGCGTGAAACCATCAAAGCACGCGACACAAAACGAGAGTTGGATACGATAAAGAAACAATATAGAAGATAGAGTTGAGGTTTGAAGTTGGGTTAATTCTCAATTCTCAATACTCAATTCTCAATTTTGACAATGGCTCTGATTTTATGTATTGAAACAGGCACCGACATCTGTTCGGTGGCATTGGCGAGGGACGGCGAGATGATTGCCCTCAGGGAGAGCGACCTCGGACACGACCATGCACGCAAGGTGGGAGTCTTCACCCAAGAACTCCTCCGAGAACACAACATATCACCCGACGAGTTGGATGCGGTGGCTGTGGGTAAGGGTCCTGGCTCATATACGGGCCTGCGTATTGGCGTTTCGTTCGCCAAGGGTTTGTGCTATGCGCTGAACATTCCATTGATTTCGGTGGACTCTCTGCGCTCGCTGGCTGCCTGCTTGGTAGAGGAACACGAGGCGGGCATTGTGGAGGTGGAGGATTGGGACAACACAATGCTCTGCCCGATGATTGACGCACGCCGTATGGAGGTCTATGCCGAGTTGTTCGACACCAACCTTGCACCACAGAGCGAGGTCGTGGCAGAGGTGGTTACGGATAAGAGTTTCTTTGATGTGCAACTGATGCGCAAGAAGCTCCTCATCTTTGGTAGTGGTGCCGAGAAGTGCCAGGGTGTGTTGGAGTGGGCCGACTATGTGGAGATTGCCCCCTCTGCACGAGGTTTGTGCGCCGAGGCCGAGAGGAAGTTGCAGGCAGGTGAGGTGGAGGATGTTGCCTATTTCGAGCCCTTCTACCTGAAAGACTTCATCGTTACGGCCTCCAAGAAAAAACTATTTTAGGGCAGTGTCTTGATAGGAATTTAACTCAAACAACACAATGGGATATAAGGAAGACAAACAGTTTCAACTCGACGACCGCTATATGCGTATGGCAAGGGTGTGGGCCGAAAACTCATACTGTATTCGCCGCCAGGTGGGTGCACTCATCGTTAAGGACAAGATGATTATCTCGGACGGTTACAATGGTACCCCGTCGGGCTTTGAGAACATTTGTGAGGACGAGGGCGGTGTAACCAAACCTTATGTTCTCCACGCTGAGGCTAATGCGATAACCAAACTCGCCAAGAGCCACAATAGCGGTAATAACAGTACACTCTATGTTACCGCTTCGCCCTGTATGGAGTGTTCAAAATTGATTATCCAATCGGGCATAAAAAGGGTTGTGTATAGCGACCTCTACCACAATACCGACGGAGTGGACCTTTTGAAGAGGAGTGGTATTGAGGTTGTTCAACACACGGTAGAAAACAGCAAATAACCGAATTGAAGTTGAAAATCCGCATCGAAGATGCACCACAATTTTCCACTTTCAATTTTCAATTTGACAAGTCGTTAGACTTTCGACATTAGACGTTAGACAAAAAGATATATGGCACAAGTAATTCCGACAGAACTCGGAACGGAGAGTATTGGAAGGTTGTTGCGCAAGTATGCCATTCCGGCAATTATTGCAATGACCGCCTCTTCGTTGTATAATATGATTGACAGCATCTTCATCGGTCAGGGTGTGGGCCCGCTGGCCATTTCGGGCCTTGCGGTAACCTTCCCGCTGATGAATATTTCGGCAGCCTTCGGCTCGTTGGTAGGCGTGGGTGCTTCGGCCATTGTGTCGATGTTGCTGGGCCAAAAGAACTATGGCGTGGCCCGCAAGGTGTTGGGCAATGTGATGACGATGAATGTGGTGCTGGGCGTGTTGCTGATGTTCTTCGGCTTGCTCTTTTTGGACCCCATTCTGTACTTCTTTGGTGCGAGCGAGAATATCATCAGCTACGCAAGGGAGTATATGATTTACATCTTGCTGGGTAATGTTATCACCCACCTCTACCTCGGCCTTAATGCCGTGTTGAGGGCTGCGGGTAGGCCAAAGGTGGCAATGTGGCTCACCATTCTGACTGTGGTGTTGAACGCCATCTTGGACCCACTGTTCATCTTTGTTTTCGACATGGGCATCAAGGGTGCGGCCATCGCCACAGTGTTGGCACAAACGGTGTCGCTGGTGTGGCAGCTGCGCTTGCTTACAAACAAGAATGAGGTGCTGCATTTTGAGAACGGCAAGGTCTTTACCTACGACCGTAAGATTGCCCGTGAGTCGCTCAAAATTGGCCTTTCGCCCTTCTTGATGAATATGGCTTCGTGCTTTGTGGTGCTGTTGATTAACAACCAGCTGCGCCGCTATGGCGACCAGATGGGCGAGGGCGTGGGAGATATTGCCATCGGAGCCTATGGTATCGTCAACCGCATCATCTTCCTCTTTGTGATGATTGTGATGGGCTTCAACCAAGGTATGCAACCCATTGCCGGCTACAACTACGGTGCAGGCAACTATGACCGAGTGTTGAAGGTCTTTTGGCAAACCGTCGGGTGGGCTACGTTGTGCACCACGCTCGGCTTTATGGTTGGTGTGTTTGTGCCGGAGGTAGCCGTGAGGTTGTTTACCAGCGATGCGACAATGATTGATATCGCAGCAAATGGCTTTACCATTGCGGTTGTGGCATTCCCCATAGTGGGTATCGGTATGGTGGCCTCCAACTTCTTCCAGAGTATCGGTATGGCGGGTAAGGCCATCTTCCTGTCGCTCTCACGCCAGGTGCTGTTCCTCATTCCGTGTTTGGTGGTGGTGCCTCTGTTCTTCGACATCAAGGGCGTGTGGATGGCATTGCCCATCTCGGATGCCATCTCGTCGGTCGTTTCGGTGGTGTTGATTTTGGGCCTTATTCGCAAGTTCAAACAGAGCCCCCAGACCATCGGCTTCAAGGGAGTTGAGGGTGTTGAAAGTGAAAACCAAACAAAGGAGTAGATATGGAGAAAAAACTTGTTGTTACCATAGGCCGCCAACTTGGTAGTGGCGGTAAGGCTGTGGCCGAAATGCTTGGTGCAAAACTCGGAGTGCCTGTCTATGACAAGCAGATTATCAACGAGGCGGCCAAAGAGAGCGGCCTGCTACCGTCCGTGTTTGAACAAGCGGACGAGAAGGAGAGCAAGATGCGCCCGATGGGGTGGAACACTTGGGGCCTCAATTCGCAGGTCTATTCCGGATATATAAACAACGACACGCTGTTTGGCATCCAGAGCCAAACCATTGAGCACCTCGCACAGCAGGGCTCGTGTGTGATTGTGGGTAGGTGTGCCGACTATGTGCTGCGAGATGTGGAGGGTGTGTTGAGGGTGTTCATTACGGCCAACGAGGATGACCGCATCGCACGCATCTGTGAGTGTAGGGGCGTGAGCCAGAAGGAGGCTGCGCAGTGTATTGCCAACACCGAAAAACGCCGCTCGGCCTACTACAACTACTACACCTTCCAGACCTGGGGTTCGGCCGAGAGCTACGACCTCTGCCTCAACTCCTCGCTGTTGGGCGTGGAGGGTTGCGTGGAGGTTATACTTGCCACGCTCGGCAGGCTCGGATGAGCAAACGGTTAAGCTGTCGCCTTGATGTTAATTCACTACTCACGCCACTTTCCATCTTGCAATGGGAGTGGCGTGAGTGGGTTTTGGCAAAAAAAGTTTGGTGGGTGTGTTACAAAATCTGCGCTCAAACGTCTTATGGTTGAACGAGGAAAATTGAGCCCCCCTGCCGACAACAAACCGAAAATACAAAACCCAACACAAAAGCAATGACCTCCAAAGAGTTCCACAGTCAAATACTCCCCCTCGGCGACAAGATGTATCGCTTGGCACGAGCCATTGTGGGAGAGGGTGGTGCAGGAGATGTGGTGCAGGATGTGATGGAACGCTTGTGGCGAGGCAGAGAGGGTTTGAGGCCCAACAACTGCGAGGCCTTTGTGATGCGCTCGGTGCGCAACCGCTCGCTCGATGTGGTCGGGTGCGAGAAGTTGAGGAGTGACAAAAGAGAGTCGGTGGCCTATGAACTCTACACGACAAGCACCTCGCCCGAAGAGAACTTTGACCTGAGGGAAATTGCCGGTCGCATCATAGCCACACTACCGGAACAGCAACAAACAATCCTTCACCTGAGGGATGTCGAGGGCTACGAGTTCAACACCATTGCCGAGGTGGTTGGTATGGAGGTGGGCACTGTGAGGGTAAACCTCTCCCGGGCACGCCGAGAGGTCAAGGAGCAACTACAACGAATTGTGAACTACGGCCTCTGAGGAAACAAACAATAGAGGTGTGATAAGAGAAAACTAATAGACGAGGGATGTATGAAAGTCAACAAAGGGAACATAGAAGAGTTGGTGGAAAAGTGGCTCGATGGAGCGACCTCGCTCGAAGAGGAGCGTGCCCTTGAAGGCTATTTTGCCGATGGGGGCGAGGTGCCTGCTCACCTTGCTTGGGCTGCTCCTTTGTTTGCGCGCAACGTCGCCGAACGCAGTGCACGCACCCCCTCTCGCCCTCAAAAACGAACCTTGCGCCCCACATTACGATATGGACTTGTGGCCACCATATCTGTTGCCGCGGCCATAGCGGTTGGACTCTTTGTTACCACCCGCCATCCGGACACAACCACCCCGTGTGCCTACATAAATGGCGAAAAGGTGTGCGATAGGGCTGTCGTGATGGCGGTTGCGACTCCCGTGTTTGAACAATTAAGCCAATCACTGCAACTAATAAACAAAGTTTATGACGGACTCTCCACGGTTAAGAGCTCGACCGAGAAGACCGCCGAACTGCTAAATAAGTATAACATCGAAAAACTCTTACAACAATGAAACAGACACTCCTTACACTATTTTCGGTCTTTCTGGTAGCACTTTGCCCGGCCGAGGCCCAATCAACCCCTATGACAGTTGAGCGTATCTACGAAAAATATGGCGAGCGCGACAACATCGTAACGATGAACATACCCGGCGAAATGCTCTCTGAGAAGGGGACTGAGGTGACCAATATAACACAATTCATAATGATTGTGAGCGAGGCTCCGCTTGCCGATTTTGCCGCGGATGTCGATGCTCTCATCAAAGATGGCAAGTTTCAATCGCTGATGAGTGTCAATAACGAAGGCAATAGGGTGGGTTTTTATTTGAGCAAAAACAAAGATGAGTTCCTGATGGTCGTCCATAGCGCAGAAGGGGGTACTGTGCTGATGTGTGCACAGGGAGAGGACTTGAAGATGCAGGATATGATGGCACTCAGCAAGAGCGCCATCAACTTGGGAATGTAGCTGCTGCTCTTGGTGGCCCCAACCCACACAGATAATAAGTAACAATTTTAGGATAAATGTGTGCGTGCGCTCGCGATACGTGGGCGCACGCTCGCGTATATGCGTGCGCGCATATACGTACGAGCATGCGCGCACGCACACGCGAAGGAACACAAATGGGCACCGTTGTTGTAGGGGCGTGTGAGTGGTGTGTTTTTGTGTTTTGAAAAAATGTTTCTATATTTGCAATATAGGGAGAAATATGTTTAACCAAAATTGAACCCATGACAAAGGAGCTTTCACCTCGCAAGCCGGGTATTCCTGCCAAAATTTTCAGGGGATATCTGAAAGTTTTGCACGACAAGTTATACTACCGTCGCATCTATGTTGAGGGCCGTGAGCGTATGCCGGCTGATGGTACACCAACCGTTGCCGTGTCGCAACACCAGAACTGTTTGAATGACCCCCTGCTGTTGGGCTTTGCTCTCTCTGACCGCAAACCTCGTTTTCTTGCAAGGGCTAACGTATTCAAAAATCCCATTTTCAATTGGGCCATTCGTGGCTTGGGTGCACTGCCCGCCTACCGTATGAAATATGACGGCTATGCTGCTGTGGGCAAAAACCAGCAGACCTTTCAAGAGGTTGCTTATGCACTGCGCAGGGGCGAAACCGTAATCCTCTATCCCGAAGCAGGACACCAAGACAAGCGTTGGCTCGGTAACTTTTCGCCTGCCTATATCAAAATGGCCTTCAATGCCGCCGAGGAGAGTGAGTTCCAGAGGGAGGTCTTTGTGATGCCCTCGGCACACCACTACTCTGTTTATTCCCACGCAAGGGAGGATGCTTTGATGATGTTCGGTGAGCCTATCTCGCTGAAACCATACTATGAGCTCTACAAGGAGCAACCTCGTGTGGCCATCCGTGAGGTGAACGTCCTTGTGCGCCAGCAGATTGAGGAGATGATGCTCAACATCAACGACCTTGAACACTACGAGCAGGTTGACTTCTTGCGTGATGGTGTCTATGGCGAGCAGTATGCCAAGGCCCAAGGATTCGACCCCAAACACCTGCCCTCCAAACTTAAATCCGACAAAGAACTTGTCAGGATGTTGGAGGATGCAACAGTGGCAGAGCCGGAGAAGATGGAGAAGATTTACGAGAAGGTGAGGAAGTTTGCCAAGGGTGTAAGAAAACTCGGAGTGCGTGAGTGGCTCTTTGAGCAGAAACGCACGGGCTTGGGTGGTATTGTTGGTAGGGCACTGCTGTTGTTGCTCGGCCTTCCACTCTTCATTGCCTGCTTCATTCCCACGTTTGCAATGTTTGTGTTGCCGGAGATTTTCCTCAAAACATTCATCAAGGACCGAATGTTCCGCTCTTCGGTGAGGGTGGGTGTGCTGTTGTTGATAGTCTTCCCGCTCTTTTGCATTATTCCTGTGATTGTGATGCTGTGCTGTGGTAATTGGATTTCGGCGTTGTGCTACTTGATTGCATACCCGCTGATGGCAATCTACTGCTACAACTACATCATCTACTACACCAAATATGTGGGCTACAACCGCTTTGTGAGGCCCAAAAATCGTGATAAGGTGGAGAAGTTGCGTGCAATGAGGGAGGACATCTACCTCGAATTGGACAAGATTTTGGCTCGTCACGAGGAGAATGCCAAGAAAGCTGCCGCTATTCGTGCGGAGATTGCCGCTGCCAAAGAGGCCGCTGCACAAGCCGCCGAAACGCAGGCCGCCATCGAGTAGGTGCGCGAAAAGTATTTTGTGGACACACATCAAACGCATAACGGCCCCCGAGATTGGGAGCCGTTATGCGTTTTATTTGAGGCCGTTTGTTTCGTGCAGCCCCCCCCCTTAACTTTTGTTTTCTACCAGAGCAAAAAGTAGAAACCGACTCTAAGAACGGAGTTGCGATTGTTGGGGATGATTACACTGGGGTCGCTTGTTGAAGTGGCCATACCGGTGTGGGTAGGGGTAAGTCCTCGGGTGTAGCGCACCTCAAAGCCCATATCTAATTCAGGAACAGCGAGCCACCTCAAACCTATCGTAGCACCAAAGTCCCAGGGGCGGAATTTGCTACTTTCCAAGTATCCCTTGCCGCTATCCAAGATGACGTCGCCGGACTCCGAAAGGCACTCGTATGTATATGGGGCCGTCAGGAAACATCCTGCCTGTATGCCTGCAATGATTGTGAGGTTGTGTTTGGGCAAATTGAAGGTTCCCAACAGGGGGAAGTTAAGGTAGTTGTAGCTGTATGTGTATAAATTGTTGCCAATGGAGTGCATTGCACCCTGCTCCGACCACGCAACATCTACCTCCAAGCCAAGTTTATCGTTGAATTTGTAGCCCACGCCAATCTCGGAGAAGATACCAACATTGGAGCTAGAGTCATCCAAACCCACAAGAGAGGAGAAGTTCAGACCATCGTTGATGATGACTTCAAACTTTTGGCCCCACGCAGGTGTGTGAAACAAAATAGCACCCACAGCAAACAGCATTATCAGTGTAAATTTCTTCATGTTTGATATGTTTTTAGGTTAAACTTTCCACAAATGTATGCAAAAATTCCCGAAGATGTCCCCACTGTATGTGCTATTTTGACCAATAAGCCCTAATTCTTTAATCGCCATAGCCATACAATCCTCTCCAAAAACCACAAAAAAAAGAGAAGTCCTCTCGAACTTCTCTTCTCGTACCCGGAGCCGGGATCGAACCGGCACAGGGGTGAACCTATTGGTGTTTGAGACCAACGCGTCTACCAATTCCGCCATCCGGGCCTCTTTTGAGTGCACAAAGATACTGATAAAATTCAATATTCCAACTCCCCAACCTCATTTTTTCGAAAGAATAGTTGTTTTTTCGCCCACAATGTCACAATAAATTCTCTCCGAAACAGCACACTTCCACTCAATAGGCACACAAAAAGGGGAGTACCAAGTGGCGCTCCCCTTGTGTTACATCGAAAAAACTCCCCTAGAAGCGGAACGATGCGCCGAGGTTGAGGATTGCAAGGCCACCGCCAAGTTCGAGGTTGGCAGCAATCTTCTCTGTAAACCAATAGCGGGCACCCAGGCTGATGCCCAAGCCGAGCTGTGCAGCGGTGGTGTTGGTCGATTCTACGGCCAAGTCTTCGCCATACTCACCCCACAATCTTGTGTTTTCAATAACCATACCCACGGAGATAGCAGCGTAGGTGTCGAGTTTCTTCACCTCCACGCCAAAAGCGCCAAGAACGTCATAGTGTACATAACCCTTGGCCGCAGCGCGGATGACGTTGAAAGTGTAGCCATACTCGGACTCAACCTCGCCAGTGATGATGTTTCCCCAGGTCATAAGGTCGATTGCATTGGTGTAGCCCAGCGAGCCGCCCACGCCAATCGAGAGGCCCTCGATGTCAAAGGCGTTCTCCAACAAACCATACTCATACGAGAGTTCAATGGGAGGGAACTTGCTATCCCAGTCACCGGTGGGGAAAAATACGTTGCCCAAGCCGATGGTACCAGATACAATTTGGTCGCCCTTGTTAAGATAGGGGTTTGTTCCTTCGCCACTCTGTGCCGAAAGCGAGAAAGATGCAACCAATGCAGCTGCCACGAGTAATAATTTCTTCATAATGTTATAGGTTTTAGTTTGATAAATATGTCCTACAATCTAATTGTGCGCTCTCTTGTTGTGGCAAGTTACGAATAGTTTGTCAAACACCCAAAGAAACCCTCCGGAAAAATAGATTCAATGTGAAAATTCCACATAAGAGAGAAAAAATGTGCCTATGTTTTATCCTATTTTGCAAAGTTGGGTGTGTCGAAAGAGAAACTCACACCGAGCCTAATCTGGTGGTAGGGCCAATCGACCAAGCCCACTTGGTGGCCCACTCGCAACCACACATCTCCAACCCTCCACGACACATTGGTTTTGAGCGTCATCGGACTGTCGCCATCGCCTTCCCAACCAACATATCCGCCCAAGCAGGTGTCTATGGCAAGCCTATTGTTTGCTCTTGGGGGTCTATACGCCAGCAGAAGGCCATACATCACAGCGTCGTTTTGTCTTCCATTGTCGGTTTGCCAACACAGAAAACCTCCGCTTGCAGCCACTCTCAGTCCGCTATTGCCCACCTGACGCCCTGCGGCCACGTCAAAGAAATAGCCGGGGGAGTCGTAGCAACGTCCGTCGGCCCACTTGTTGGCCGAGGCGGTCTTTATTGCCGCCCTCACCGATACATCAATGCCGTGTTGTGCCTCATTAAATAGGTTTATGTCGGTGGAAACATAGACATCACCCGAGTCCACACCCCTCAAATTACCCTTGTGTTGCAGGCGTCGCAGGGCATTCACTTCGGCCGAGGTATAGTATGACTCAACGATGGGCATCCACACCGTAAGGTTGGCCCTTGGGGTAAATAGCGGGGTGGTTAGGCGGACAAACACATCACCCGTGAGGTCGTCGCCCACGCGCCCCGTGGTTGTTCCCAAGAAGCAGTCGCCATAGAGCTCTACCTTCATTGTGGGCGAGGTTCGACCATCGAGCATATCGGGTACGGGGAAGGCGTTAGGGCCGAAGTAGGCAGGGCCAATCTTGCTTGGAATGGCATAGTTTGGCCCCACGATGGAGGTTTGTGCGTTGCTGTTTATGCAACACACTGCCAAACCAAGCATCAATACACACAAGGATACAAGTCGTTTCATTACAAACAGGGCTCCTTCTTTATAGAGGCTATAACAAGCCCTCGGCCTCCAACTCCTCCACCGAAGCATCACGTACACATCGTGGAACTCCAACGCCATGGGTGTCCACCATAAAGATGTTGCCGCCCTGGATACCCCATCCAGCCTTGGGCTCTTTGGCTACACCAGGTTCTCCGAGGACACCAAACGAGTAGTAGGTGCGGCAGAAAGGTAGCCCCTCGTTAACATAATCCGGGAAATAGAGAAGCATCATTGCCAACTCGTTTTGGTTGGGAATACGGTAGCCCTCTGGGCAGTGGCCACTCAACACACTACTACCCACGTCCGAGATATACCTATTGTGGTTTACCCACGACATGTTATGGTTGTATGACGCAGGCAGAGTGGGTAGTGATGCTACCTTTGTGGGTGCGATGTAGAATCTCTTGGAGAGTCGGTTGATTTCGCGGTTCTCATCACTGAACGGAAGGTCTATGGATGATTGGTCTCTAAGGGCCTTTTCGTCGAGCCTTACGCAGGTGATGGAGAGCTTTTCGGTGTCATACTCAACGTATGGGTCTGGCTCCTGTCTGAGGTCATAGCCCGTTGACATCGTTTCATTGGTGGTGCCGAGGTTGCGCACACAGCGTACCGTCCATTGATAGACACGTCCAACATTACCACCCGTGTTACTCCAACGCCACGAGTTGTACAAGTCGCCCGTGGAGCACAACTCTTCGGCCCACACGATGGTTGGGTTGTTGCTGTTGCTGCCATACATAGTGCTCGAAACAACGTGCTGCCTCCACACCGAGTTGTCCATACTCATTCGCTCCTCCGAGGTGCGGTGGTAGAGCCTCGAATCGAACTTCAAAAGGCCCTGGCCGATGGTCATACCCGTCAATTGACGGATGGCGGCAGTGTACCAACGAATCTCGTCTTGGTCAATCACACCATTGCCATTGTTGTCCCTGTTGCGGGTCATGCATGAGTAGCGTATTTTTTGGTATCCGTCTCGTAGCTGTGGCACCTCGTTTTCCACCTCCCAATTCACATAGTCGGTCCACTTGACATTGGCTTTGATGGCGGTGTTGCTGGTAAATAGATTCCACTCTTTGATGGAGTTGAGTCGTCCGTTATCCTGTGAGTCGTTTCCTCGGTTTTGGGCGGGATTTACATTTGGCTCTTCATACTTTGTGGTTGGAGCATTCTGGTCGTAGCGCCATATTCCACTATGCTCGTCTGTGTACTCAACACCCCACGCTGTGTGGAAAGAGGTGTTGGCTGGATTTGTGTCGTAGATGGACTGGATGGGCCTCTGCTGGATGGTAATTACAGAGCCCTTCGATGAACTCTCCTGGTCGTTGGACATAAAGGCGTCGCTCAAAATATAAAGATACCTATCCTGTGGTGCATTTACATACTGTTTCCAGAAGTCGTCGGGAATCTCAGCGTTCGGGTCGCGAGGGTCGTAGTCGTAGTAGAACTCGTCCACAAAGGCAGTGACGCAAATCTTGGGGCCATTGGGGTCTTTGTCGAAGTCGCCCAGAGTGCTATACCCCTTGCTGCTGTCGTAGCCTTCAAGGAATAGGTCGTGCTGGGTTTTGATATATTTTACCAATTGGCTGACGTTCATAATGCCGTCGGGCGAATTCGTTTCGTGGTATTCGACATTGGTATACTCGCGGCGCAAGTCAGAGAAATAAACGCCATTGCTGTTCATCTTGTTGATGCGGAATTTCACCCACTTGTAGTCCAACCCAGGGGGGATAATATCATTGCCATCGGCGTCAATTTCGGGGCCACCTTCACCAAAGGGTGTGTTTACAAGCCAGGTAAGAGGTTTCTCTCCGCTGATATTTTTGGCGTGGAAGGTGATGGTGCGGGAAGAATAGTGGCAGTCGCAGTGGGCGATCTCCTCCGTTGCTACAACAATATTACCGAAAGCTCCAGGTTGGGTTTCGCTTGGTTGGCGACCATTTTCATCCACCGACTCTCCACGTGCATCCACCTCAATGGCGATGCTGTTCAGACCGTTGATGGTAACCGTGTAGTGATAATATGTGTTGCGGTTTACGTTGAAGTTGTTCACCTGCTCTTTGGTTTGTCCTTTGCCGAAGTTGCCGAGGTGGAGAAGGTATTGTACGTCACCACCAAGCTCTTGTCCGGCTTGCTCTCCTTCGAGCTCAGTTTTTACACTACACTTAATTAGGGCATAAGTCGATAGATTGTCGGCATACATAAAATCTCTGTTGCCATCTTCGTCAATGCCGTTAAGCCACCATGTGCCGTCTTGGTATTTTGTCTGTCGGCTGCGCTCATGGAAGGGGGCGTAGTTAGGCACGGCACTGTTGGTCAAAGGAATCTCCACTTTGGGACTACGGCGGTTTTCCAGCATATAGAACCACGCCTCATAGGTACTTGTGGTACGTCCGGAGGCGGTAGTTTGCGAAACCTCATCAAAGGAGTTGAATCCATAGTCGAAGAAGTCCTCGGAGGAGGTCGTTGCGTCGTGTCCGGTAGTGGTGTCTGTTGCTCCCTCCACCCTCATCTCATAGGGGAATGCATAGCCTATCTTGGGGAGATTCACCACTTTTATTTCGGCATTGGTAAGACTCATAACCTTGTCGCCCTGTTTGAGAGTGATGTGAATCTTGGCATCCATGTGGTGGAGTTGGACGGTGGCGGTATTGTTGGTGTTATTTCCTGTGAAGATTTTAACCACACCATTGTTGTCTTTGTGAATCTTCACATTTTCCAACACACCACTCATTTGCAGAGCGCCATTGCGTGAGAGGGTTTGTTGAATCATACGTCCTCTGATGTTGAGAAGCTCCTGCTCGTCTTGTACCTGTGAGAGTCGGTCGGAGGAGATATCGACCATGTCGGCATCAAGATTAGTGATAATGTAAATTTGATAGGTATCCTCTTCGTCAACTGTGGTGTGGATGTTAACCACGCCGGCTGTTTTTGTGCCGGCCGATGAGGAGTTGTTCACAAACCAACAGTCTTCCGTGGCACTATGTACTTGTGCTTGAGATGTTTTGAGGTTGGTGTTGTCATAATACTGTGAGTAAACCCTGTCGCCAGACGAGTCGAAGAGAAATACAAACATATTGAGCACTCGGTTCTCGTCGAGGTAGTTGAGGTTGTAGGCTCGGCTACGAACTTCGATGTTCTCCACTTGTGGAGGTGCAAAGTGGAGTATTATGCCATTGGTGGTGGGATTTTTCACATCCTCACCCATAAGGTCGTTGGTACAGCCCATTAGTGTCAAACCACCAATCAGCAGTGCCATCAACATTGATATATATTTGCTCTTTATCATAGTCAAAACATTTTTTCTTTCACAACCTTGTTCTTTTGCCCGACACATATAGCCGGGAAACGCCCTTAATCAAATGTGGCATCTCCGCCAAAGCCCTCCTTCCAGGGCACAACCTCGAAGTTAAAATAGCCATCTTCGGGGTTGAAGAAGACGTTCACACCCACCTTGATGTGTGCGTTGCGTCGTACCTCTGTTAGCGGAATGGTTCGACCGCTCGAATCAATGATGGTCAACTGCGCCGAGTGTGTGGCTTCATTGTTATTCCACGGGGCTTTTGACCAGCCGGTTGCCTGCTTGGGGGTATAGAGGTACCACAGTTGGGCAGAGCTGGTTGTGGAGTTGGCATTACGACTACCTCGTGAAAGCACTGGAGAGTTGCCACTATTGGTGGTGAGGAAGTATTTGTAGTATCTTTCCGTGTAGGAAGAGCGAAACCAAGTGGTTTGGTTGTAGCTACCAAAGGCGAATGTTTCGGCATTGTTCACATTGGAGTTCAACGAGAGCGAGGTGCTGCTACGCCTGAGGTAGAGTCCGGTGCCAACGTTTTGGATTGTTCCCGATGTGTTGCCAGAGAATACCCATAGGTAGTTGTCGTAGTTTGATGTGGGAGCCGTTTGCGAGAATGCCAACGTGTTATTGTTGACGTAGAGATATCGGTTGTTGCTCACATTGCGTACAAAGTAGTGGTGCCCAGCGATGATGTCGTAGTGACTCTTGGAGGTGTCGGGGCCGCCTGTTGTTGTGGTAATTTGGGGAACCTCTTTGATCTCCGCATTGCTACTGTCAGGGTTGAATGTATTATTGTCAAAGACGGCGACTTTCAACTCCATGGTGTAGTTGTCACTAGGGGCGCTACCCTCATAGATGTAATCGTCAAATAGAGTAAATTCGCCACCATTGCTAATGTAATGTGAGTCGGAGTTAACCGCAAAACCATTCCAAGCAACACCGTTGGGGGCGGTGTAGTCGTGGTTAAAAAGGTATGTGTTGGAGGCGTTGAAGTTACCAAGCGAGAAGCCCGCCACAACAATCCTGTAATCTTCGTCCAACACGTGGTTGTGGACCACAATGCTAATCCTTGCGACCACTCTCTCCACTTCGCCATCGATGATGTTGACACCTTGTTTGAACGACACGGGAATGACTGCTGTCATAGGCATACCTTTCTCTTCGGAGAATGCAGGGGTGTTGGTGCCGGAGAGTGCGCCCACCAGCGCATCTTTCAGGTTGGCCACAGATGCATCTTCGGCCATATAGCGACTCAAATCGATGGGGGTGTTGGCGATGAGATAAATCTCGTGGTCACCCCTATCCAGATTCTCAAACGACACCAAGGCCTCTGTCCTGTCGGCGTTAAACTCAGCGCTACTCTCGTTGAGTGCGAGCCACTTGTGAACCACTCCGCTTTTGGTTATAAACACCGTGAGGTTGTTCATCTTCTCTCCGGCCATAGCGGTGCCGGTGCCACCTATGGCACGCCCCTCTTCTGCCACGAGAGGCGAACTTATGGAGATGACCACAGATGCATCCTTGGGGCCACCATTATTACCTCCGCCCACATCGGGCATCTCGGGGGTGATGTTGGTACAGCCGACCAACATCATCAGTCCTGCGATTACGAGGGAGAATATGTTTCTGTTGTTACGAATCATTGTGTGTCAGTCTTTGTTGGTTTCACAGTGTGTTTACTGTATGTAGATGTCTTGGTTGGACTTCACCTCCGTCCACTCCTTGATGCTCACGGTGATGTTTGCCGAAGCGCCACTGAGTTCCATTGTAAAGACATATTTTTTGCCTGGTTCGAACGTTATTGCGGGGAGGTAGGCGCGGTGAATAGCCGTATTACCGGCTTGTGTTTTGAAGACGAACGACACTTGCTGCTCGTCAATGGTTTGAGGAATAGCGAAGATTACGCCATCACCATCGAATGCCACGGCGGCACTGCTGTCGGTCCTACCGATGGTCTTGGAGCCTTTCCACAGATAGTTGTTGTTGGAGGGCTGCGAGGGAGTCCAGTGTATGTTGGTTGCGGAGTCACCCTCCATCATCACACCATAGTATAACACGCCCGATGCGGCAATGCCGTCGATGTATGCTTCGGTGAGTATATCGGTGCTTTCGATTTTGTGTTTGATGCGGAATTGGAGCGCCGAGAGGACGTGCTGAAATTCCAACCTAACCTTATTCATACCCTCTGCGTCTTTTGTAGGGTTGCGGAGGGTGCGTGCGACCATCAGGTCGAACTTGTTGGTCTGGGTGTAATAGTTGAGTACCAACTTGGTTGCGTCGCTCATCGCCTGGATGTTCTCCGGAGGCAGGCCGTTGACGTGGTCGTTACCGTCGGCATTGAAAGGCAGGAAGGCCCTAAATTCGTGGTCGAGGAGTCGATGCCAAGGTCTGCGAGGCTCCTCGTCGGTGCCGCAGTTGTATTTGGAGGTGTCGCCATAGACCCATTGGTCGGTGTGTGTTGCGCCTTTGGCATCACGGAAGCTGGCCACATAGGAGAGAACCTCGGGGTGGTTGAGGAAGATGTTGTCGCCTGTTTCGTATCTGCCGAAGAGGGCAATCTCGTAGTTTTGGATATTGCTTGCTGCGATGGTAGTCGAGCCGGCACCGGCTCGTCCTGATTCGGAGAGCGGCAAAGCTTCGGTGGGAGCCTCAAAAGAGAGCACAGCCTCCCCTTCGGGTTGTGGAGTTTCAACCTCGGGAGTGTTGCAGGCTGCCAGTGCGAGTAGGGCCAGCACAAAGGCGTATGTTGTAAATTTCTTCATCTTTCTACCAAGATTTAGCAAAGTTTTTTCTTTTCTTTCAACAACCGCTCTCACCACTAATCGTCGATGATGGCGCTAATGTTGTCGTGTAGGAAACCGAGGCTGTCAGTGTACACTTTCAGGGAGTAGAGATATCCCACACCGGGTTGCCATGCAACGCTTTTGGACACCTCCAACACCTGGTTGGGGAGAGTTGCGTTTTCGTATACGAAATCGCACAGGAGTTTAATGTGGGCGGTGGTTACTTGTGGTAGCAACCACTTGGCCTCTCCGAGTAGTCGTACCTCGCCGGGCCTTACTGTTTCGCTGCCTTCGAACACCACCTGCTCACACAGCTCACCTGTTGTGGTCCACGACGGCTCGGGGAGAGAAGAGAAACTGCCTTGGTGCTGTAACTGTCCTATGGATATTTTGCGCACCACAACACTGATGTGGTCTGGTAGGTGGGGTATTACAGCGAACTGCACCGAGCAGAGAGCGTGCTTGAAGGGGATGGTGATGACACCTCCGCCCACTCCGTATTCTTTGTCGCAGATGGGGCCTGCGAACATCAACTCCTCGGAGCCTTTGTTCAACACATCCACGTCGCTGAAAACCACGCCCTCTTTGTTGGAGAAGGAGGCCTGTGCGCTTGCGGGCGAGTAGGCTGCCACGGTGAGGATTTTCTCGGCGGGCCAAGCGTGTGGCGTTGAGGTGTTCCACTCTGTGCCGTTCCAACCAACCACCCCACGGTCTACCATCATATTGGCGTAGTCTTTGTCATATTTCCAGGTGAGGTTGTCGTCGAGCGCAGCCACCCACACTCCGAAGGAGTCATCCTTGGAATAGATGTTGTGGTTGCCCTCACCACCCTCATCGGCTCTGGAGACCTGCGACATCATCACCACGGGCTCGTAGGAGATGGGGCCCAGGTCGGGCCACACCTTTTCGGTGCAACTGCTCAGTGCGAGTGCTGCCACGATAGCGAGGAGGGTGAATATGTTCTCTTTTTTCTTCATTTGTGCAGTTTGGTATTTGAGGTGTGGACTACTCGATTTCGATGACAAAATCGCCACCGCTCATCCAGTCGGCGGAGATGATGGGCTTGTCAAACTCAATGAAACTTGTTGCACCCTTGTCCCAAGTGAGGTAGTATGTGTAGTAGTTTCCGCGTCCCCAATAGCTGTTGGTAAATTTCTGTCGGAGGTTGATGATTGCGCTCTCCACGGCTCTGTTGTAGGAGTCGTACCACTCCACGAATATTTCGGCCTGTGTACCCTCTATGCCCTCTTGGTGTGCTTGGGGAAGCAGGAGTGTGGGCTCGCCCACTTGGTTGGCGCTCATGTCCAGCACAATGCCATCGGTTCCTTCGTTGCGATAGTCATAGAGGACAATGGTTTTGGGTTGGGATTGTGCATCCCAACGCGATGTGGCGGAGGAGTAGTTGCCTCGGGTGAATATTTGTCGCAATTCCACACGTTGCAGGGTAATGTTGTATGTTCTGCCACCAACCACATACTCAGAGGCAAGGCCGGCGATGACCTGCACTTGGGAGAGGGTGTGACGGAACACGGTTGGGACACCTCCGAGGGTGTTGTCCTGGTGACGATCCTTCTGCCCTTCGCCCACCTCGGCAATCATCAGGTCGATTCCTTTGGTTGCACTGTCATACGTATCCCATCCGGTTACGATTGTTGCATCATTGGCGGTGTTGATGGTGATGTTGGTTATCTGGTTGCCGTTGTTGTCGGCCCAGGGGGAGTGTGCGAAGAAGGTGAGGGTGTGGGTGTAGGGCCAGCGTTGTTTGGGGTTGGCCACCCACGCTCCGAGGCTCTCGTTCCACTCCACCTTGACACCTGCAAAATACTCCTCTGCGAGGTCGTTCTTGCTCTGGTCCCAGAAGTAGTCGCGTGGCATCCAGTAGGCAGTGGCGGCAAATGGGCGGTCGGTGGGGTAGACAAGTTGTTTACCCGCACGCACCACGTCGGGAAGCCCCACTACGGTCTGAAATCCGATAGTGTTGTCCTCCTGTGGTGTCGGCTCGGGGCCGAAATTGACACACCCCGCCAAGGCGAGGGCCAGGGCCATTGCCGCGAGTAGTGCCGATATGTGCGCTCTGGTGTTTAACATCCTTACAACCAAATCTCTGTTTTCTTCTTTTTTCCCCCTCATGCCTATTCTATATGTCGTGTGTGGGCACAACACACAAAATCTTGTGTTTGTCTGTTTGTCTGTTTGTGCCCCGGGGGAGTAGTCGGCTCCCTCCGAGGCTTGGTTGGCGCAGGAGGCTTGTGTGCCTTTGCGCCTTGGGGGTGTTCTATACCACCGTATTAGATTTCGATGATGTAGGAGTTTGTGTCGGACTGATCCCAACCCTCTTCGGTGGGAGCCCAAATAATCTGCTCAACATCACCGATGGTGAGGTTGTAGCTAATCACCTCGTTGATACCCCAACGCTGGTCTACAGTATCGAGGTCGTGGAGCGAGATTTTAACATTCACGGTCTCGGTAGCGTGGCCGCTCTCTACGGTGTAGGTAACCTCCAGCTGGCTGGCCGAGGTGAATGCCTGAGGAATAACATACTTGTGGTCCAGGGGCACAACAGCGGTTGCGTTAGTTACGGTGATGGCCTTTGAGGGGTCGGTAATGCCGTCAAACAACACACAGCTCTCGCTGCTGGGGCCGGCAGCCACAGTCCAATAGTCGTTCACACCGCTGGTGCCGGGAACGTGGTTGTAGGGCATAGTGTAGGTACCGGAGTGGTAAACACCATTGAGTTTCACCTGGGTCAGAGTGATGGTACGATCATCATCGGCAGCCTTGGTGATACCAACCTTGATTTGGGTGAGTTTGTGGCGGAACACGGTGTTCACGGGGTTACCCTTTGCCTCTTTCACGATGTCGGCAACCATAAAGTCTACGTTTTTGTTGGTCTCCACGCTGAAGTCGGCAAACACATAGTTCCTGTCTGCATCCCAGCTGCGGGTAGCGGAGATGCCATCAGGAGCATAGGCGAAGAAGGTCAGGCTACCCTTGGCAGGCCAATAGTAGGCGGTGCTGGTGGTCCAAACCTCCTCGCCACCGAGCGACCTCTTCTCAACTTTCTCGTTGGCGAAGTATTGTTCGGCGGTGGTGTGTACACCGGCCCAAGTCTCACCCTCATTCAAGAGGAAGGCAGCTGCCACAAAGTGGTTGTGGCTGGTGTAGGCGGCACGGCCATCGGTCTGCAAACCCGAAACGGTTGCAAAGTCGATCCTCTCACCCTGTGCAAAGTTACCACTGAAATCAACCTCGTTCTTCACGCAGCTTGCAAGTGCTACACATGCTGCTGCAATAGCGATAAGTTTTTTCATAGTTTTGATTGTTTTAGAAAAGTTAATAAATGTTAATTGGTTTGTTTGTGTTTTGTTTGTTGGTTGATTGTTTGATTGTTTCTGTTATTTGCGTTTTTTGATGTTGTCTGTTGTGTCTGTTTCGTGTTGTCAAGTTTTATTTTGGTTAGTTTATTTTCATTACAATTCCAAGTCGAAGTGCTCCTCTTTCCAATCCTCCATTTCGGGCTTAAAGCCACCACCTGCCGTGGGAGGCGTGGAGGGTTTGTCGATGGTGATAACCTCATCCAGCAACAACCAGTTGTGGTCCCTGCATTCGGGGCTATCAAACAGGGCCGAAATGTTGAAATCCCTATTCTCAACACGACCGTCCACCGTGTTGATGTTGAACGACACCCACAACTCGTTGTTTGAGTGGTCAATGTGGCCAAAGGAGTTGAACACGCTGCACAGCACCGCCGCGCCCTTGTCGTCGCTCTTCTGCAAGGAGAAATAGATGGCCGTTTCGGGAATGTCCACCCTCTGGCGGCTACCAAGCATATTACTTCCCGCCATACCCGTGAGGATGGCCTGCGCACTCGACACCCACTCCAAGCCCTCAACTTTCACTTGCAAGTAGAAGGTCTCGGTTACGGGTGTGGCCGTAGTCTTGATGGTATAGAGGTCGTCGTGCCAGGGGATGCTCCTTTTGGCATCGGTGGCCACCCATAGTAGGTTTGGCTGGTGGCGGATGTCCACAGGCTCGTCAGCTCGAGTGTTGAAACGACTCGCCAGCACCTCCGAAACCGATTGGGTGTAGGCCTCAATGGTGGGGTGGCTGTAATCGTTGCGGATGTAGGTCGAAGGGGTATCGAAGTTGTAGATGACCATCTCGTAGTCGCCGGGCAGGATGCCCACACGGCCCGAAACGACGTGGCGACCCTCCGAGTCGGTCGATACGTTGCTGATGTAGCTCTCGCCCGCAATCCTATCCTTGCCGGGCTCATAGAACAACACCCTCAGCATCTCGGGGTCGGTTTGTTGGGGTTGTATCTTGGGATTATATATGTCGCACGTTACGTTGTGCATACCCTCGTCGTCGATGACAACCTGCAACTCGGCGGTGAAGCTGGGGTCCAACAGAGGCCTGCGCTCACAGCCAAACGCCGCAAGCAACCCCATCACAAGGAGTATGGCCCTATGTCTTAACGCCCCTCTCATTACCTTTGGCCTCCTTTCGTCTTAATGGTGAGGGGGACAACAAGCGAAATCTCCGCCTTGGTGGGACCAACCCAGTGAAGTCGGCCGGCGTTGAACTTATCCCTGATGAGGTCTTGCCAGTCGTCCGTGGGGACATAGTGGCGGTAGGGGATGCTGGCGTAGCCCACCGAGAGTGAGAACTCGATGTTCATTCGTTTGCCCAGCGGTGCCGAGTAGCCATAAGTGAGGCCGGCACTCCAAAACTCGCCCTGATAGCAAGCCCAGGTGTTGGCCTGAAAGTCGAACTTTCCACTCATAGCATAGGCTCCGAGGAAGTGACCCACAAGCCTATCCCTGCCGGGGAAGGTGTCGCTGCGAGGAACGGGTTTGGGCGCAAACCACCATCTCGCCTCGCCACCAATGGAGAGCAGCTGCAAGCAGTAGCGGTTGTTCTCCGTTAGCCACCAGGGGCAGATGTGGTTATAAACCAGCGAGAAGCGGTCGCCAATGGGTGCCTCCACTGCAAAGTTCACAACCGTAGCCACGTCATAGAGCGCGTTAGTTTTCAGTGCCAAGATGGTCTTACGGGCAGGCCTTAGGTCGGGCAGGGGTCTAAATTGCAGGTGGGAGGGAAGGGTTATTTCGGATGTTACATCCTTTCGGGGTGCGGTGGTGGGAAGTGCCGCCACGTGCTGCGACCAATAGATAACAAGTGTGGTCGCTGTTCGCAGGTAGGGAAGGTGGTGGCGGTCGATGTAGGAATATGCTTGACCTTTGCGCAACTTCATCAGTTGGCGCATCTTCTTATCGGGGTGTACACCCTTACGACGCAAAATCTGCAAAACCTCTTTCTTAAACGGAACCTTCGAGTCGGCCTCCACGCGTTCGATAAGGCCGGTGAAGTCCTCACCCAGAGGCTCCTCCCTCATCTGTTCCAGCCCCAAACTTTTATAGCGTTTTAGCAACCAATATTTGGTAGTACCGGCACGGCGGGCCGAAAGTTTCTGGTTGTAGCGAAGAGGTCCCTCGGGCGATGCGTAGGCAACAATGGAGACGCTGTCGATATACTTTCCGTTTGCCTCAAAGAAGTTGTCGAGGGATTGGATGGTTTGGCGGTTGGAGAGGTAGCTCTCGTCGAGGACATATTTGTCGTGGCGGAAATAGAGAGTTGCAGACATTGTGTGGGACTCCTTCTTTTGGGCCCAAAGTGAAGTCGCGCACACAATTGTGGCGAGCAACACAACTATCCTTCTGCAATAACTTTTCATCGGTTTCTCTCTAATATCCCTAACCCGTCTGTATGACTCGGTTTGTGCCTACATTTTGCAACCAGATTTGCGCCTGCGCAGTCTGGTTGTGCGTGTTTGTTGGGTGGTGTCCGTTGCTCTTTTCCCCAAGGGGAAAGCCATACAGCCCACCAAACAACAAAATTAGTTGATATTTTGCGTAGATACAACAGCCGATGTAATATGTGGCAAAAAAACAGGTACTTTTTTCCTTATTTTAGCCCATGGGGGGGGGTATTTTGAATATTTGCTTGGAAAAATTGCACATGTTGTTTTCAGCGGGGCGACTATCCCTATCTTCTCCAACAAGAACAGCCCGCAACGTGGTGTTGCGGGCTGTCTTTTGTCTTTGTGTCAAGTGAGGTTTTGTGGTTAATCACTAACACTCTGGCGCCACTGCTGTGGAGTCATTCCCGTGTAGCGCTTGAAATAGCGGCAGAAGAACGAAGGAGTTGCAAAGTTCATCCTATCGCTCACAATGGTGGTCGACAGGCTCGCATTGAGCAACAGTCGTTTGGCATTTTTGATTACCATCTCCGCAATCATATCGGAAGGAGTGATGCCCGTAACCCTCTTGATTTTGCCCGAAAACTGCTTGGCGCTCATACCAAACAACTCGGCGTAGTATTCCACATCGCGGTGCTCGAACGAGCTAGCTGTAAGCATCATACTAAACCTCTTGGCCAACTGTTCGCTAGCAGAGCTCTCCTTCACGGCGAGGTTGCGACGCAGGAAAATGTCAACCAACTCCGAGCGCAGAATGGCCAATGTGTTGCGGTCAATGTCGGCACGATTGTAGTTGCGATAGTTGGTCGAGCTGGCGGCAATATATTCCATCAGCGCAGTCATCACCCTATTTTCCTGTTTCAGCAACGAGATTACAGGGCATTGCCTTAGGCGGGGGAAGGTGTTTACAATACTGCTCACCGATGCCTCTTCGTTGATACGTCCTACGATGGTTGATGCCAAAAAGTCGGGCGATACGGTGGTGAAACGGCAGTAGGTTCCGGCAAAGATGATGAGCATCTGTCCGGCCCTAACAATATGGGAGGTTCCATCAACAGAAACCTGTACGCTACCGGCCTTGCATACCCACATTATCACTCCGTCTTTGAACATGATGGAGCGGTCCATCATCGAACTTGTCATCGCATCGCCACCGGCTATCTCGAAGTAGTGAAACGAAGGCTCAGGACGCAATTGCAGACTCTTGACCATAAAGTCAAAGTCGAAAATTCGGTTAGGGTTTTGGGAATTATTGTGCTGTGTCGGCATAGAATAATGTGTTTTTTAGTATGTCGTTACGGCGCAAATATAATGATTTGTGCAAAACCTCCTATACAAAAGATAAATTTGACATAAAAAATGCACAATTTTCATATATATTCCGAAATAGAAGCGAAAAACAGAGCAAGAAAGTTAGATATTTGAACATCTCAATACTCTTTTTTTACCACTCTTATGTGTAAAACACCGCGCAATAATGGTGCTATTTCGCTCCCCCCTTGTACAAAAATTACGTAGACAAAAAGTGATGATTATCGCTCAATTTGACCACCCACAATGTCGAGTAATTCGGTAGTGATGGCCTGTTGGCGTTGCTTGTTGTATTCGAGTGCGAGCTCACCGATAAGCTTGTCGGCATTGTCGGTGGCGGCCTGCATTGCAATCATCCTCGCTGCGTGTTCGGAGGCCAAAGCCGAGAGGGCCACGGAGTAGAGTTTAAGGGTGATTTGGCGGGGCACAATCTCCGCAATAAGTTGCTCCCTATCGGGCTCCAAGATATACTCCGTGGAGAGAGAGTCGCTACCCTCCGAGCACTCCATTTCGATTGGTAGAAGCTGCTCACAAACAAGCTTTTGAGTGCCTGCCGAGAGAAATTTGTGGTAGATAAGTTCAACCCTATCCGTATCCCCCGCAAGGTATTCTTTCATCATTCGTTGGGCCATATCGGAAGCCATCTCATAGGTGGGCCTGTCGGCCAATACTTCGTGGCCCTCCTCGCACTCAAATCCCTCACGACACACCCCCTTGGCAAGTTGTTCGCCAACGGCAATAATGCTCACTTTAATACCCTTGGCTTCCCACTCTCGGGCACTCTTTGTGGTGCGCCTTACCACGTTGCCATTGTAGGCTCCACAGAGTGTTCCGTTGGATGCAAAACCCACAAGCGTAACTCTTTCTATGGTGCGTGGCGTGGCCAAAGCAACGGGGGTGCTTTCCTCGTTACCAACCAGATGAGAGGTGATTTTTTGCAACTCGTCGGAGTAGGGCACAAGTGCACCAATGGCCCTTTGGGTGCGGTGCAGTTTTGCTGCCGCAACCATCTTCATAGCCGAGGTGATCTTGCGCGTGCTACGCACCGATGCAATTCTCTCTTTTATCTCCCTGAGCGATGCCACGATTGTTGTGTGTTGTTGATTATGAGTTTATTGCAGCAATGGTTTCGGCTGCTGTTTTTTCTATTCCGGAGATGACCTCCTCGTTGATAATACCCGCCTTTAAGCACCCCAACACATCCTCCGAGTGGGTTGCTCGCAGCAGTTCCAAGAAGTGCCTCTCAAAGGCTCTCACTTGCTCGGTCGGAAGCTCTTTGAGGAGTCCGTTCACACCACAGTAGAGCACCGCAATCTGCTCCTCTACGGGCATGGGTGCATACTGTGGTTGGATGAGCAGCTCGGTGTTTTTGTGGCCCTTGTCGATAACGTAGGCCGTAACGGGGTCCAAATCGCCGCCAAACTTCGTAAAGGCCTCTAACTCACGATATTGCGCTTGGTCTATTTTGAGCGTACCGGCCACCTTCTTCATCGCCTTGATTTGTGCATTGCCACCCACACGACTCACCGAGATACCAACATTGATAGCTGGTCTTACACCCTGATTGAAGAGGTCGCTTTCGAGAAATATCTGACCGTCGGTAATGGAAATCACATTGGTTGGAATGTAGGCCGAAACGTCGCCTGCCTGGGTTTCGATGATGGGTAGTGCTGTCAGTGAGCCTCCGCCCTTGACCTTGCCACGCAGGCACTCCGGAAGGTCGTTCATCTTCTCGGCCACCGAGTCGTTGGCGATGATTTTGGCTGCCCTTTCCAAGAGTCGGGAGTGGAGATAGAAGATGTCGCCTGGGTAGGCCTCCCTGCCCGAAGGACGGCGCAGGATTAGCGACACCTCACGATAGGAGACAGCCTGCTTCGAGAGGTCGTCATAGACCACCAATGCGTGGCGGCCCGTATCTCGGAACCACTCGCCAATGGCCGCACCTGCAAAGGGTGCAAAATATTGCAAAGCCGCAGGGTCCGAGGCTGTGGCTGCCACCACTACCGTATAGTCCATTGCCCCCTTTTCGCGGAGGGTGTTGACGATGTTGGCCACCGTTGAACCCTTCTGTCCCACGGCAACATAGATGCAATAGACGGGCTTGCCGTTGAGGTAGTTATCCCTCTGGTTGATGATGGTGTCGATGGCAATGGCGGTCTTGCCCGTTTGGCGGTCGCCGATGATAAGCTCCCTCTGGCCCCTACCGATGGGAATCATTGCATCCACCGCTTTGAGGCCCGTTTGAAGGGGCTCGTTTACGGGTTGGCGGAAGATAACACCGGGGGCTTTGCGCTCCAACGGCATTGAGAACTTCTCGCCCTCAATATCGCCCCTGCCATCAAGGGTTTCGCCCAGAGGGTTAATCACCCTTCCCACCACATTGTCGTTGACCTCAATCGACACAATCCTCTCGGTGCGCCTTACCATTTGTCCCTCTTTGATGTGGTCGGTGGGGCCCAGCAGTACGGCACCCACATTGTCCTCTTCGAGGTTCATCACAACGCCCGACACGCCACCCTCAAACTCCAACAATTCGCCACTCTCGGCATTGTTGAGTCCGTAGATGCGTGCCACACCGTCGCTCACCTGCAACACGGTGCCCACCTCTTCAAATTTTACTGTGGTGTCGATGCCGGCAAGTTGTTCTTGCAAAATGCGGCTCACCTCGCTTGGTCTTATCTCTGCCATTTTCTGTCATTTTAGGTTGTGCGCTCGTTCCTATATTTATGGTGTAAAGAGCGGAGCCACAACACTTTAAATCCTATACAAGTGTTTTGTTTTTGCGGAGAAACTCTCTGCGAATCTTCTCCAACTGCCCCTTCAACGAGGCGTCCAGCAGCAGGTCGTCAACCTGCAAAACGAAGCCACCCTCGATGTCGGGCGAGGTGTGGACTCTCACCTCTGCCACGCCTCCTGTGCGCTCCTCGACGATGGATTTCAATCGTGCAAGGAGGGCCTCGTCGGGTTGAGTGATAGTGGTGAGTCGCACCCTCACAAGGCCACGACTCTTGCGGTAGAGCCTCACATATCCGAGCGACATCTCTCCCAGCCACCTTTCTCGGTGGTGGGCGAGTACCAAATCTACAAACCTACCCAGCAGGGCCCTACACTCCTCCGAACAACCCTCCTCCACCAACGAGAGTAGAATGTTGCGTTTTTTCTCCGGCGACACCATCGGGTTGTTGAGCACCTCTCTCACCTTGTGTGACCCCATCAGCAGGTGGGCCAGCTGCTCCATTGTGGGGTAGAGGGCCTCGGCCTGCCCAATGCTGTCGGCTTGGGCAAGGAGTGCTTTGGCGTAGCGACCTGTGAGAATGCTGTCGTTCATAGGTGTTGACGGTGCTGGGTTGGGTGGTTATGCATTGGTTTTGGGCGAGTTGTCTTCGGCTTCGGCTATGAGCCTTTCGATGTAACCTGCCTGTGCTGCGGAGTCCTTCATCTTCTCCCTCAGCACCTTTTCGGCCACATCCAGTGAGAGCATAGCGACCTCCTTACGCAACTCCCCCAGAGCCTTCTGCTTTTCGATTTCGATTTGGGAAAGAGCCGCCTCCACCCTTGCGGTAGCCTCGGCTTCGGCCTTTTGGCGTGCACCCTCAATGATGCGACGGCTGTCGGCCATTGCATCGGCTACAATTTCGGACTGCTTTTTCTGAGCTTCGGCCAACATCTTCTCGGCCTCCTGCTCTACACCTTGGAGTCTTTCGGTGGCCTCTTTGGCGGCCAAAAGCCCCTCCTCAATGCGAGCACGACGCTTATCCACCATCCCCGTAATCACCGGGAAGCCGAACTTCGCCAGCACCCCAAAGACTATCAGGAATGAGAGGAGCATCCAGAAAAGGAGTCCCAATTCGGGAGTCAGTAACGACATAGTTTTTCCTCTGTTGTATTAGTTTTTCTCCGACCAACAGCCCACTACAAGGCCATCAGGCAGACTACAATAGCAAAGAGGGTTGCACCCTCAATCAGAGCTGCCGACACAATCATTGCGGTCTGCAACGAGCCTGCCGCCTCGGGCTGGCGAGCCATAGCCTCCAATGCGTTGGAACCAATTTTACCGATACCCCAAGCGGCACCGAGAACTGCCAAAGCAGCACCAATGGGTGCAACTGCCGAACCGAGGTTGATTGCCTGCAAAAGTGTAATGAATGCTAACATAGTGTTTTGAGTTTTAGTTGTTTATAATATTGTTTTTTGTGTTTCTATTTCTTGTGTGCGGCGTGGTGTTCCTTGCGCGAGAGGCCAATGAAGACTGCCGAAAGCATTGTGAACACATAGGCCTGAATGTAGGCTACCAACACTTCCAACACCAACATAAAGACCGACAACAGCACCGAAAAGACCGTCATCACGCCATTCATCGTTGCGCCCATATTCACCGTTATAAACACCAAACAGGTGAGGGCAATGAGCACTGTGTGTCCGGCCATAATGTTGGCAAACAGACGGATGGTGAGTGCAAAGGGCTTGGAGATGATGCCGAAGAGTTCAATGACGGGCATCAGCGGAATGGGCACCTTCATCCACACCGGCACGTCGGGCCACAGTATCTCTTTCCAATACTCCTTGTTGCCAAATACGTTCACCGCAAACATAGTGGCGAGTGCCAACACCAGCGTTACGGCAATGTTGCCCGTAACGTTTGCACCACCAGGGAAGATGGGCACCAAGCCCAGCAGGTTGCTTACAAAGATGAAGAAGAAGGCCGTGAGCAGGTAGGGCGAATAGCGCTTGTAGTCCTTACCCACCGAGGGCCTTATTACGTCATCCTCTACGCTCGTGATGAGCATTTCCACGGCACCCACAAAGCCTCTCGGTATGGCGTTTATGTCGTAGTTGCGGCGGCGATACCAACCCGCCACACCAAGTATTATCACAATGACAACCAACGAGTTGAACATCACTCCTGCGGCATTTTTGGTTATCGACAGGTCGAGTGGTCGGTAGAGTTCGCCCTCATTATTGTAGGCCACGAGCTTACCCTTCCATTGCTCCCCTTCGTGGTTTATGAAAAAAACCTCGTGGGAGAGTCCGTGGGCAACCCTTGCCGACGAGAAGGCATACCATCGTCCCTCCTGCGAGCGCACAATGCAGAGCAGAGGAATCTCAATGTGGTGGTCGCCAATGGTTGTGATGTGCCACGAATAGCTGTCGCCAATGTGTTCGAAAATCAACCCCACAACATCGAGTTTGGCCTCCTCTTGCTCGGCAGGGCTCTCCTCTGTGGTGACATTATCTGTGGGCTCAACCGTGGGCATACTCCACCCCGACAGCACTCCAATGGTGAGTGCCACCCACAAGAGTAGTGTATGTCGCAACAGCCTCTTCACACTTTGCAGTTATCAGATCTCCTTGTTCTTATTATACACGCTCACACTCCACGTTTCGCAGGCCGAGGTGAGCACATAATATATTAAGGTATAGAGCAGGAAGTGGACCCTGCCAGCCAACCCCAACTTCACATAGACAACCATCAGGGCAGCCACCCCAAGGAATTTCACTCCTCTCATAATCATTGAGGTTGTCAACACCTTATCGGGCTTCATATTCCCATAGCGCCCCAGCAGCCACATAAAAACCACCTCGTAGAGATAGAAAAAGGCGGGTGTAATCCAGAACACAGGGCTCCACACCTCGGGCCACTTGGATTTGATGACCAGCACTGCCAAGCCAAAGAGGATGGTTGCGCCAATGGATAGTTCAACCGCGGTATTTGTTTTCATCTGTTTCATACTTAGATTGCGTTTTTTTTGCCTATTCGGTACACACCCTCACAACATCCCCCTTGACCTCCACAAAGCCGCCGCCGACCTCGATGGAGCACTCCTCGCCTGCCTCGTTGGTGTAGCGAATAACTCCTTTGGTGAGCGACGAAATCAGCGGAGCGTGCATGGGCAGCACCACAAAGGGGGCCTTTGCGCCCGGTAGCAACACCTTCGCCACCGAGCCGTTGAACACTTCACCTGTGGGGGAAATGATATGAAGTTGCAACATTTTCATCTTTAATCACTTATTTTGCCCTACGCAGCAACTCCTCGCCTTTGGCGATGGCATCCTCAATGGTACCCACATTGAGGAACGCAGCCTCGGGCAGGTGGTCAACCTCGCCATCGAGAATCATACGGAAACCACGAATGGTATCCTCAATAGACACCATCACGCCTTCCACGCCCGTAAACTGCTCTGCCACAGAGAAGGGTTGCGACAGGAAACGCTGCACCCTACGGGCACGATTGACAGTAACTTTGTCCTCCTCCGAGAGCTCCTCCATACCGAGGATGGAGATGATGTCTTGGAGGTCTTTGTTGCGTTGGAGAATCTGTTTCACACGTTGTGCTGTGGTGTAGTGCTCTTCGCCCACAATGTTGGGGTCCAAAATTCGGGAGGTGGACTCCAATGGATCCACGGCGGGGTAGATACCCATCTCGGCAATCTTACGAGAGAGTACCGTGGTTGCGTCCAAGTGGGTAAAGGTGGTTGCAGGGGCAGGGTCGGTGAGGTCGTCCGCAGGCACATAGACTGCTTGCACGGAGGTAATGGAGCCATTCTTGGTCGATGTAATCCTCTCCTGCATAGCACCCATCTCGGTAGCCAGCGTTGGTTGGTAGCCCACAGCCGAGGGCATACGTCCCAGAAGGGCCGACACCTCCGAGCCCGCTTGGGTGAAACGGAAGATGTTGTCGATAAAGAAGAGAATGTCCCTGTTGGCACCGCCATCCCTAAAACTCTCGGCCACTGTGAGGCCCGACAGAGCCACCGAAGCCCTCGCACCCGGGGGCTCGTTCATTTGGCCAAACACAAGCGTAGCCTGCGACTTGCGGAGCTCCTCGTGGTCGATTTTCGAGAGGTCCCAATCGCCCCTCTTCATTGCCTCCTCAAATGCCTCGCCATATCGTACCACGCCCGACTCTATCATCTCCCTCAGAAGGTCGTTGCCCTCCCTGGTGCGCTCACCCACACCGGCAAACACCGAGTAGCCACCCAACTTCTTGGCCACATTGCGGATAAGCTCCATAATCAACACCGTCTTGCCCACACCGGCACCACCAAACAGACCTATCTTACCACCCTTAACGTAGGGCTCCAACAGGTCGATAACCTTAATGCCCGTGTAGAGCACCTCTTGGGTGGTTGTGAGGTCCTCAAACTTGGGTGCTTCGCGGTGGATTGGCAGTGCGCCCGCGTTGTCGAGCGAGCCTATGCCGTCGATGGCCTCGCCCACCACATTGAGCAGTCGGCCCTTGATTTGTTCGCCCGTGGGCATTGTCATTGGGGAGTAGTGCGAGGTGGCCGTCATTCCTCTTCTGAGGCCATCGGTGGAGTCCATAGCCACCGCCCTCACGCAGTTCTCGCCGATGTGTTGTTGGATTTCGGCAATAAGAACACGTCCGTCGGGGCGCACAATCTCCACGGCATCGTGGATGGCAGGCAGGTCTATTGCCTCCATCTCCTCCGATGTTCCGTTGTCGAAACTAACGTCAATCACGGGGCCGATGATTTGCACCACACGTCCCTCAATCGACCTCTTGTTGGGTGTTGTCATTGGGAAAAGTTTATGATTGTGTCAATCGTTTTCTACACTAATTCTCTGCCATAAAGGCCTCGATTTCGTCCACCGTAACGGGGATGTGCTTGTCGCCGCCGAGCATAATATTTCCGCTCTCGGTAATCAACAGGTCGTCCTCAATACGGATACCGCCAAAGTTGTAGAGAGCCTCCAACTTGGAGTAGTTGATAAACTCCTCACACTTCCTTTCGGCCTTCCACTGCTCGATGTAGGCGGGGATGAAGTAGATGCCGGGTTCGTCGGTCAACACCGTGCCGGGGCGCAACTGCCACCTATCACGGATGATGCAGGTGTCAATCTCGTCGGCCCTTGCCAACATTGCGCCGTAGTCTGCCATACCCCTTTCGCCCATAGCCTCGCAGTCGTGGACATCCATACCGAGTCCGTGTCCCAAGCCGTGGGGCATAAAGAGCCTTACGGCACCTGCCGCCACAGCCTCATCAGCGTTACCCTTCATCAGCCCCAACCCAATGAGTCCTTCGGCCAGAGCCTTGTAGGAGGCGTTGTGCAGGTCGGTGTACTTGCCGGGCTTGGCAATACGCAGCACCTCGTCGTGTGCGTGGAGTACAACATTATAGATATCCCTTTGCAGGGGTGTGAATTTTCCACTCACGGGGAATGTACGGGTGTGGTCCGAGCAGTAGTTGTTTACGGTCTCGCCACCGGCGTCAACCAAAAGCAGTCGGCCGTTTTCGCAAATGCCGTCGTGGGAGTGGTTGTGGAGAGTCTCGCCGTGTTGCGACACGATGGAGTGGAACGACACTCCGTCGCCCATCTGGTGGGTTACACCCTCCATTGCACCCGCAATCACCCTCTCGCTCACACCCTCTTTGGTGAGGCGCATAGCGGTTGTGTGCATTGCATAGCCAATCTGGAAGGCCCTCTCCATCTCCTCAATCTCCTCGGCACTCTTCACCTCCCTCATTGCGGCCACGTTGATGGCAAGGTCGGTGGAGTAGTGGTTGTAGTGTTCGGAGGTTTTGATGCCTGTGAGTTTGCTCATCAACAGTACACCCTCACCACGATAGGGTACAAGGTAGTGAACCTTGCGACCGGCTCTGGTGGCTGCCTGCACGCAATCCCTTGCGGCTGCAAATGGTGCGCTCTGGCCAACGCCCACGCTCTCGGCTAACTCCCGAATGGAGGGCTGGGGGCCCATCCAGATGATGTCATCGACGGTGTAGTCGTCGCCAAAGAGAGTGTCCACCTCGTTGTCGAGGTCGATCACGCCCACGAGGTTGGCATTTTGGAGTCCGAAGTAATAGAGAAAAGTGCTGTCCTGACGGAAGCCATAGGCATTGTCGAAATAGTTACGGGGTGCTTCGCCATTACCGATAAGCACCACGATTCCCCCTTTGGGCATACGCCTGCGCAGTTCGTTGCGGCGGGCGATGTAGGTCTGTTTTGCAAACATATCTCAAAAAGTGTTTTTAGTGCAATTTTGCGCCAATCAAGTCGAGGAACTCTTGGCGTGTGAGTTGTTGGTTGAGGAAGGCACCGCTGAAAGCAGAGGTGGTGGTGATGGAGTTCTGCTTCTGCACACCCCTCATCTGCATACACATATGCGCAGCCTCTATCACAACGGCGACACCCAGCGGGTTGAGTGTCTCCTGTATACAATCCCTAATCTGCATTGTGAGCCTCTCTTGTACCTGCAACCTTCGGGCAAAACTCTCCACACAGCGTGGAATTTTCGAAAGCCCCGTAATCTGGCCATTGGGAATGTAGGCAACGTGTGCCTTGCCGTAGAAGGGCAGCATATGGTGTTCGCACAGGGAGTAGATTTCGATGTCCTTCACGATGACCATCTGTTTGTAGTCCTCCTTGAAAATTGCCGAGCGAAGAATCTCCGCAGGGTCTTCGTTGTAGCCTTTGGTGAGAAACTGCATACACTTGGCCACCCTCTCGGGTGTTTTCAGCAGGCCCTCACGCTGGGCATCTTCGCCGAGGAGTCGGAGGATAGCCTCGTAGTGCTCCATCAGTTCGGCGGTGGTTTTGGGGTCGTAGATTTCCTCTTTTGTGTACATAGTGTCTATTTTGTTTTTTTACTCCTATTCTTACTTTTCTTTTTAGCCTTCTCTTTGGCTTCGGCGGCCTCCTTTGCGCGTTTTTCCATAGCGGCTAACGAGTCGCGCGAAAGCATTGGTATTGTGGCATCCAGCGAGCCATAGACCTCCACCGAGTCGCAGAGTACAATGTTGGGTTTGAAACTCATCACCGAATCCATGTGTGCGAGAGCCTCTTCGCTGGGTGGTATGTAGGTTATACGCAGGGAGTCGATGGTGATGTAGGGCTTCTCCTCCCTCTTGGCGTAGTCGGCAAATTGGATGAAATATTCGGAGGCTCCCTTCTTGGGGCGCAGGGTTGTCTTGTAGCTCTTACGCTCGCCGTGCGTGAGCGAGGTGCGCAGATAGTGGTTTCGCACGCTATCTGCCGTGAGGGTCCATTGGGTACTTTGGAGGTGGGTATTCTTGTCGAGGGTGTCGATGTGGTAGTTGTAGGAGATGACATATTCGCCCACATCCCTGATGGGCAACGAGAGGACAAGTTTGGCGGTATCTCTCAACCTCCTAACCCTGATTTTATCCACACTCATAACCTCCTTTGTGCACATCGCTTTGGCCAATGAGTCGATGTAGTTGAGGTTGCGCAGCTTCTGCTCATAGCCGTTAGCCATCGATTCGAGTGAGGAGATGGTGCTCTCAATCACATCGCTCAATCGTGCACTCTTGCGTTTTTGGAAGTTGGCAAGGGTGTTGAAAAAGTCATCCTGTGTGTAGCCATATTTTTCCAAAATGGGGGTGTAGATGTCGAGGCTATCGGTTTTGATGCTCTGAGCCTGTGCATAGGCATTAACAAGGAACATCTCCCTTGTGATTTTCTCCAACTCCCTATCGGGAATGACCTCGCTCCTTGAACAGCCACTCGCAACGAGTACAAAGGCTACAACAAAAAGAATATTTCTAATAACGTGTTTCATCGGGTTTATCAATCTTCGGAACCATCCTCCGAACGGTAAGTTTTGTTATCACATAATTGACGGCCACAACCGCCACAACTATCACAATAATGTCGGTGAGCCTGACCTCCACAGGGTAGTTCTCAACCAAAAAGGTATTGCCGGGCATCTTCACAAGTCCAAACCTAATTTGTGCAAAGCACACCACAAGGCCACCAATCACACCCCACACTGCACCTCGTAGGCCAATGAGGAGCCCTTCGAGGGTGAAAACTTTTCTCACAAACGCATTTTTGGCTCCAATGGCATAGAGTGTTGCCGTGTCGTTGCGCTTCTCGATGATAAGCATCACCAGCGAGCCGATAATTGACACCGTGGCGATGAGTGTAACCAGCAATAAAATCAGGAAGATACTTGCCTTCTCCACCTTCATAACCTTGTAGAGGGCCTCGTTGCGTTGGTAGCGATTCTCCACCTTCCACCCCTCGCCCAAACTCTTTTGCAGCTCGGCTTGCACCCTCTCGATACTCTTTCCCTCGGCCACCCTAACAGCCACAGCCGAAGCCTTATCCTTTGCTGCCAAGAGCTCTTCGGCCACGTCGAGCGATACAAAGAGGTGGTTTACAAGTTCGGTGGCCGCATCGGAGAGTGTTCCTGCGTGGTCAACCCTCACGGTGCGTATGGCACTCATAGGAAGGAGCGACGATATGTTCTCCCTGCGTAGTGCGTGGAGTGAGAGTTTGCCGTGTAGTGCCGCATTGCGCACCGAGTAGCCGTCGGCAAAGATGTTGTCCAACTCAAAGCCCACCACGGCTCTGCGCCTATCACCGTGTACCAACTTCCACTCTCCATACCACATCACACCGCTGTCGGCCAATGGCACCACCTTCGCATAGTGTTCATCCACACCCCTCAGTGTGGCAAACATCTGTTTGCGCCCATACTCGGCCAACACACTCTCCTCCAGGTAGAACGAGAAAGACTCTACCCCCTCGGTCGCCACCAATACCCCTTGTGGTAAGCTCTCACGGGCAAAGAGTGTTCCCTTGGCGGGCGATACCACTAGGTCTGCCTCGGTGGTGTTGTGTATGGAGTGGAGAATGGAGTTGAAGCCATTCATCACCGACAGCAGTATCACCATAGCCGCCACAGCCACACCAATAGCCACCGAGCTCACTGTCGCAGTGGTATTAATCACCGAGAGCGACTTTTTGGAGCGCAGGTAGCGGCGGGCGAATAGTAGTGGTAGGCGCATGGTGTGTAGGGCCTATTTTTTGAGGAGGTTATCGATGTTCTCGATGTACTCCAACGAGTCGTCAAGGAAGAAGGTTATCTCGGGTACTACGCGGAGCTGGTTACGCATCCTTGCACCAAGCAGCTTACGAACTCTCCACGCATCGGCCTCAATGCGAGCCATTACCGCTTCGTGTTTGTCGAAGGGGAAGATGCTCAAATAGATTTTGGCATACTCCAAGTCGGGACTAACCCTCACGGCTGTTACCGACACAATCACACCCTTCACCAAGTCGGCGCACTCCTTCAAAAAGAGTTCGCTGATGTCTTTTTGTATCTGACGAGCAACCTTTTGTTGTCTTGTGCTCTCTCCTGCAATGTTCTCCATATTTTCCGTTTTTTATATTTTCTAAACTCTTTAATTCTGAATTTCCACATTCTCAGGCAACTCCTCGGCGATCTCTTTGGCCTTTCTTGCTGCAGCCCTCTGTGTGGGACTCCAAGCCCACGAGCCGGAGTGGTCCCAATGGTAGGCGACACCAATACTCAGGTTGATGTTGTCCAACGGTGAGCGCAGGAATTGTGTTCCCGAGTAGATAGTCTTTCGCTTAACAATGTCAGAGTAGCCGAAGTAGTATCTAAACTCACTCATTATCTCCCACTTTCCAAAACTGAAACCACCGCCAAGTCCCACCACCAAGCCATAGGCAAAGCGGTTATCCCTAACGGTCATCCACTCGTAGTCAAACTCCTCAACCGCTCCCGTTTCATTGTCGATGTAGAACTCCGTGGAATTGAGGTTGAAAGAGCCTGTAACACCTGCGTTAAGGTAGAGGCGCAACCTATCGTTGGCCAACAACACGTGTGGTTGCCACATCAAAGGCACCATTATGGAGTTGATGTGTCTGCCGTAGGTGTATCGTTTGGTGTTTCGGTCGAGTGCGGCATACTGAAACCCCCTTTGGAGGAACTCAACCTCCACACTGATACCTCCTGCCACGTTGTCGTACAAGTAGGAGTTGGGCTTGTCGCCTCCGTAGTAGACCCAAAAGAAGCCACCGTTGAGAGCGCCCCACAGAGGAGGGCTTGTCCAGTGGGGATATAGGCGCACGTCGGCCGTACCATAGCCGCCCTTTACACCAACGTATTGGCGTTGTGCAGCAGCCTTGTGGTTTACTCCACACAGCATTGTCAACACCGTCGTTGCTATAATCAAAAATCTCTTCATTCGCTTTTGTCTTTCTTTTTGGTTGTCGTTGAGTCAACGTTGGTTATCTGCCTGTAACACTACCGACAGCACCCCTCATACTACCCATACCTGCGCCGAAGCCACCCAAGCCTCCGCCATTCTGACTCTCTTGCTCTCGTTTGAGGGCCTCCAAGCGCTTCTTCTCCCTCTCTTCGAGTATCTTTTTGAGCCTTGCCGCCTCGGTTTTACGCAGCTGTTCGTTGACGCTCTCAAAGGTGATGGGGGCAAAGATGGTGTTCATGTTGGCATTAATCTCTACCTCCCAGTTGGCCTTTACACTCATAATCTCCTCGCCCTTCTCATCCACATAGGGCTCCGTGCGCTCGGGTTGCCTGCGCTCAATGAGGTTGCCGGTGTCCCACACGCCGTTGTTGTTCTTGTCCTCCAACACACCAACTCTCACATCGCCGGGTTTTACGTAGTTGAATCGGTGAGCTCCACTCTTTGCACCCCTTATCTCGTCAATCACTTTACCGTTGGAATCTTTCAAGTAGAGCACATAGGTATCATCGGGGGTTTTGCCCGCCACGTTGACAATCACACTGCCGAACTCCTCGGGATTGAGGGTTTTGAACTCGTTTTTCAAGGTGTCGTTCTGTTGGCCTGCCACGTTGTGGAACACGCCCGCAGGTATCATGAGCTTATATTTCGTTGCGGGCTTCCACTCTGCACGTAGATGCCACATCTTCATGTCGGTTGTGTCTTGCTCCAACCGATACTCCACCTTGGGCATTGCTGCCTCTGCTGCCGCTTCTGCCTCTGCTGCCGCATCCCTCTCTTGTTGGTTTTTGGGCTTGGGTTTATTTTCGGCTTCCTCCTCGGCTTTTTTATCCACTGCGCCGGCCATCAAAAGTTCAATGGCAGCGGTGTCAATCTGTGTGAGAGGCATTGCAAATTTGAGTGTGATGGTCTTCTCCGGATTGAGGTCGCCTTTGAAGAGGTCCACCTTGAATGGGTTTGGTTTAACTGGTGGCACATACTCCACACTATCTTTGAGCGCCTTTTCCATCTTCTTTTCCTCCTCTTCGCGAGCCTTCTTCTCCTCCTTGCTCTCGAAGTATTTCCAGAAGAGTTCCAACTTGGCTGTGTCGGGCACGAGGTTGTTTACCGAGTCGTGTTTCATATAGACCACTCGGCCCCTCAGGGTGTCGCCCAATCGTTCCGAGGGCACATTGAGCCAGTAGTTTACCGTGTCCCTATCTTTGGTTACATACTCCGTGACAATCTCCTCGGATGCAATGCTGTCAATCGAAAAGTCAAGAACCTCGGGGTAAGGGGCGCCAAAGAAGAGAGTAATCTTGTGTTGCTCATCGCGCTTCGATTCCGAGAGGTTTTGACGTTTGAACCTTCCGTCCGTAAACATCTTGAAGTAGAGCTGCGGATTGGCCGTCAGGTAGTGGCGGGTGGTATCATACCACACCTGGAAGTCGGGGCCTGTCAAGGGATTGTAAACCGAGTCTTGAAAACCCACCATATCGGTTTCGGGGTCGTAGGTGAAGTTGTTGTTCTTATCCTCGATAGCGTAAATCTTGTAGTCAATGGGTTTGAGGTTTTGGGCGATGAAGATACCATTATTCGCCGCCCTTGCCACAGCAACCGGCTTGTATTTGAGCAATAGGGAGTCGTACTCGGGAATGGAGTCGGCCTCGGCAGGGTAGAAGAAGATGAGCGATTTGCTCACACTATCGCCCTTACTTGCACTTACAGTGTAGCCACTCATCACCATGGAGTCAATCCTATCACCTGTGGAAAAGACATAGCGGAGATCGCTCAATACGTTGCCCTCGTTGTTGTCAACGATACTATTACCAAAGTTGAGCGCATAGGTCTGATTCTCTTCCAGCGTATCGAGGATAGTGATACGTATACCCTTACCACTTGTGGTAATCGTTGGGTTGCGCTTCATCATCGGCGAGGTAAAAAACTCCTTCTGCTGGTCTTTGATGACCACATACTCGTTGAAACCGATGTAGATTTCCTTGCCTTTGAAATTGGTGGCACCAAAACCGGGAGCTGCGCTCACAATGATTGGGGGTAAGGAGTCCTTGGGGCCACCCTGGGGCGAAGAGATGTTGGCACAACGCCATAAGAAGGCACTTGCGAACATCACAAGGACACCCGCACGTAACCACCTCTTAACCATCAACCCTCCGTTTGTCATACTCTCCCTGTTGTGTTCCAAACCTCTACTCATTGTCGTTCTGCTCCATCTCCTCGAAGAGGGTGTGCACGGTTTTGTTCAACACGGGGTGAATCTTGTCGGGGGCCACCTCGTTCAGCGGACGTAGCACAAAATCCCTATCCTGAATGAGAGGGTGGGGAATGGTCAGTCTTGGAGTCTCCATCACGAGGTCATCGTAGAAGAGGATGTCGATATCGATAGCCCTCGGAGCAAACCTCTCGCCCGTTTGGGCCTTTACGGCAGCCTCCTCCTCTCGATTACGACCGAGCTTCAACTCTATCTCCAACACCTTGTCGAGCAACTCCTCGGGGGAGAAGTCGGTATCGACAATGATAGCCTGATTATAAAAATTCTCTGCCGAGGTAAAGCCCCACGCTTTGCTCTCGTAGCTGTGCGAACAACGCATAATAACTCCGAGCGAGAAGTTGATCTCCTGCTGTGCACGGCGCAAAGTATCCTTCACGTCGCCCACGTTGCCTCCGGTCATCAAAATAGCTTTTGCCATAGTGTTATAGTGGTCTTAGTTTTGAACAAATATTATGTTGTTGTGTTGTTGCTTGTTGTGCTGTTTTCTACACTCCTCTATCCTCGCATTGCAATCAACTTGCTCATTGCCAGGGCAAAGTGGGTAAATACGATTTTGGCGTTACCATTTTGGCCCACATCCCTGAGGGCTCTTTCGATTTCCGCCACAATGGCCTCCACGTTGTGGTTTGCCACAAAGGGTGCAAATTTCGAGCAAAAAGCTTTCTCGTCGCCCCAAAGATAGCTCACGCTCTCCATTCCGGCCGTGAGCATATAGCTCTCCCTGATGAGGCGCAGCGAGTATTCCAAAAAACTCTTTTGGTTCTCTCGGCCCATTGCAGCCACTTGTTCGGCCCACTCGAAGAGGTCGAGGTGCTTGTTACTATACGACAGCCTCATAAGGCGAGTGAAGAGTTCAAAGTTGTCAGCGGCACTGCCATCACTCCCCTCGGCCACAACCCTACGCAGGGTCAGAAGTGAGCCGTCGGCCAGCCTTGAAGCCACCTCGGCTTGCTCTTCGGTTGCGCCAAGTGAGCGTGTGGCATAGCTGCGGAGAGCTTCCTGTTCAATGCGGCCCACGTTGACACTCTGGCAGCGCGAAATGATGGTGTCGAGGAGCGTTTCGGGGTGTTCGCTAATGAGGATAAACACCGTGTTCTCCCACGGCTCCTCCAATATTTTCAGCAGTGCATTGGTGCAGTTGGGGTGCATCTTTTCGGGTGCCCAGATAATCACGCTCTTCCATTTTCCCTCAAAAGCTTTGTAGGAGAGTTTGCGGATAATCTCGTCGGCCTCCTTTGCGGTAATCAGACCTTGTGCGTTGTCGGCGCCTATGGCCTCATACCAAGCGTGCTCGTCGAAGCAGGCATCGTTCTCGCCAACCACCTCCCTCCACTGCTCGATGTAGAGGTCGCTGGTTGGGGGTGTTGAGGAGCCTTTGGGCTTGATTGTGGGATAGACAAAGTGAACGTCGGGGTGGGTGAGCGACTGCATCTGCACACACGATGGGCACACGCCACAAGGTTCGCCATTTGTGCGATTGGGGCAGTGGAGATACTGCACATAGGCCAGAGCGAGTTGAAGCGTACCCCACCCGTGGTTGCCCACAAAGAGTTGTGCGTGGCTCACTCGTCCCTCGTCAATGTTCGTGCGAAGGCGTTCTTTAAGCTGCTCGTGTCCTGTAACTTGTGCGAATTTCATCTCTGCATTTGCTTGTTTGTGGTGGCCCTATGGGAGAGTGCCTATACCCTTTTAGGGTATATCCCAAAATGCAAAGATACTCAATAAATTGAAAATTGAAAATTGAAAGTTGAAAATTAAGGGTTGGTCGAAAACAAAAACTCTCGGGTGTCATTTTTGTTACCCGAGAGTTTTTGTGATTGGTTGGTTGACGGTCGATGGTTGTCGGCTATTTACCCGTACTGCCGAAGCCGCCTGCGCCACGGGTGGTGTCGCTCAACTCCTCCGCCTGCTCCCACTCAACCTGTTCGTGGCGTGCCACCACGAGTTGCGCAATGCGCTCGCCATCGTTGATGGTGAACTCCTCGCCCGAAAGGTTTGCAAGGATAACCTTCACCTCGCCACGGTAGTCGGCATCAATGGTGCCGGGGGCGTTGAGTACGGTGAGTCCAAACTTGGCAGCCAGACCACTGCGAGGCCTAACCTGCATCTCGAAGCCTGCGGGTAGTTCCACGAACAAGCCCGTGGGGACGAGCGCTCGTGCGAGGGGTTTGAGAACGATGGGCTCGGAGAGGTTGGCTCTAATATCCATACCGGCCGAGAGGGCTGTTTCATAGCGTGGCAGGTCGTGCTTGGAACGGTTGATAACTTTCACTTTCATAGTTTATGGTCTTTTTTGTTGCTATTTTCTCTTCAAAATGGCCTTCAACATACCCCCGATGTTGATTCTCTCACGGCGGATGGCATAGAGGACAAATAAAATGAGTAGTATGCTGTTAATAAGTAGTTTAACAATTCCCGTGCTGTCGCCACACAAGAGCGATATACCATACACTCCGCCACCGATAACGACATATTCGGCAATGCGTTTCAAATCGTAAGGTATGGGGTAGTGCTTCTGTCCGAGGCGGTAGCTGACAAGAACCATCGCAACCTCACACAAAAGCCTTGCAACGGCTGCGCCCATATAGCCCAATGTGGGCACCAACAAGATGTTGAACACAACCGTAAAGAGAAGGCCCACACCCGTGATGAGAATGGCATAGGTGGTGGCTCCAAGTTGCTTGTACCAAAACGAGAGGTTGAGCACAATGCCAGAGAGGGCGTTGCTTATCAAAACCACGGGAAGAATGTACATACCTTCCCTGAAATCAGGGCCTACGATGAGTGCAAATAGGTCGCTGAATAGTGTGATAAACAAGAAGATAAAGACACTAACCAGCACGAAATATTTCATTGCCGCAGCGTTGCTCTCCTTGAACTCCTCCTTCTTGAATTCGGCCAAAAAGAATGGCTCGGCAGCCAGGCGGTACATCTGTGTAAAGAGCAACATCACCACCCCGATTTTCACCACTGCACCATAGATTCCGAGTGCAGCAAGGCTCTCCTCGGCAGGCATCAGGAACTTAATCATCTGGCGGTCTATGAACTCGTTTGCCGTGCCAGCAATGCCACTAATGAGAAGTGGCAGCGAGTAGAGGAAGATGGTTTTAAGGGTGCGTCCGTGGATGTGCGAATGGGCCCCTTTACACGACACAAGTAACAAAATGAAAGTCAAACCGCTTGCCACAAGGTTGGCCACAAAGGCATAGCCTGGGTCAGTGGCGGTGGAAAACATCCTACACCACTCTGGTTGGCCGTTGTAGAACCACAAACAGAGTCCTATGTTGACGATTACAGATAGTAACCTTATGCTCACATATCGCCCTGCACGTCCCTCTTGTCGCAGGCGAGCAAAGGGTATTGCTCCGGCCACATCGAGAAAGATAATCAGGGCCGTAATCCACACATAATCTTGCCCCGCATAGCCGAGCGTGGCAGAAATTGGGGCTTCGAAAAGCAGTACGATACCCAAGAAAACGGAGGCCACAAGCGTTACAATGCCCCACGTTGTGCCATAAACTCTCCTTCTCTCCTCCTCGTCCGCAGCCTTGGCCGCAAAGCGGAAATAGCCACTCTCCATTCCCATAGTCAGCACAACAAGAGCAAAAGGTATGAGGGCGTAGATGTCGGTGATGACACCATACTCGGCAGGCGACATAATGCGTGTATAATATGGCACAAGCAGGTAGTTCAGTAGTCGTGCAACGACGCTACTGATGCCATATATTGCCACTTGGCCTGCGAGTTTGGAGAGGTTTTTTCCCATAGGTTTTTTGTTTTCGGGCCACTATTTTCTTCCTGCCTCACCGGAGAGGAGGCCACAGGCGGCTTTTATGTCTTCGCCACGTGAGGCTCGTATGGTGGTGTGTATACCCTTGCGGGTGAGCGAATCGCGGAACCACAACATCTTGTCGTTGTCGGGACTCACAAATGGCGAGTCGGGGATGGCGTGGAAGCGAATGAGGTTGATGCGGCATTTGAGTCCGTCGAGAAGGCGGGCCAACTCTTTGATGTGTTCGGGTGTGTCGTTGGTGTTTTTCAACACGATATACTCGAAACTAACCCTGCGCTGGTGGCTGAAATCATATTGTTTCAGTAGAGCAACAACTTCCCTAATGGGAAAAGCCTTTTCCACGGGCATAATATCCCTTCTCTGGTCGCTGAATGGGTTGTGCAACGACACGGCAAGGTGGCATTGCGACTCGTCAAGGAATCGTTTGAGGTTGGGAATAACACCAACAGTGGAGAGTGTGATGCGTGTGGGGCTCCACCCAAAACCCCACGCCGAGGTCATTACCTCCAATGCCCTCAACACATTGTCGGGGTTATCCAGCGGCTCGCCCATACCCATCAGCACGATGTTGGTCAGGCTATCCCTCTCGGGTAGAGAGCATATCTGGTTGAGGATTTCGGCTGTGGAGAGTTGTCCGTGGTAGCCACCTCGCCCCGTAAAACAGAACTTACACCCCATCTTACATCCCGCTTGGGAGGAGATACAGAGGGTTGCACGGTCGCCATCAGGGATGTAGGCACTCTCGATGCGTTGTCCACTCTCGACCACAAAGATATATTTCTTTGTGCCATCCGCACTCTCGGCCACACTCACCGGTGCACTCAACCCCAGCGAGTATCGCTCGGCAAGGGCCTTGCGCCCTGCGAGGGATATGTTGGTCATCTGGTCGAAAGAGGTTGCTCCCTTTTTGTAGAGCCACTCGGCAAGTTGTGTGGCGGCAAATTTGGGCAACCCCACACTTGCGGCCACTTCTCGCAACTCCGCTATATTTTTACCCAACAGACTTTCCATAGTACAAATATATGGATAATAATCGAATTAGCCTACCAAACGAGTGGCACAATGTGCCAGCGCACCCTCTTGCAGTAGTCGGCATAGCCCTCCAACTCCTTTGTGAGTAGTTTTTCTTCGTCAAGTGCACGCACCACAATCACAGGTACATAGCCCACGAATGGCACCGCGGCCCACCACGATCCTAGCACCAAAGGCATCGCAAGAAACATCAGCAGAGTGGCTAGGTACATCGGGTGGCGCACAACGCCATAGAGCCCTTTGTCGATGACTTTTTGCCCTTCACTAACCTCAATGGTGCGTGAGAGCCACACGTTCTCCCTCATAACCTCGGCATAGAGCAGGTAGCCCACAATAAAGACTCCACACGCAATCCCGATGGTTGTTTGCGAAACATTGCTCCACCCAAAGCGGAAGTCCAGTCCTGCAACCACAAAACCCACAACAAAGAGTAGGCCCGAGAGTCGCACCACACCACTCTGGGTTGTACGCACCTCTTTCGATTTGAGCCTGCGAGCCAGCAGGTCGGGCGAGAGGATGAGTGCTGCGAGGCCGAAGATAATCATCGGTATAAACAGCACTGCCAACAATCTCCACGCACCAACGTAGCCCAACGAGCCTGCCGGAGCAAACAATAGTGCGGCAACGGCAACAACTCCGACAAGAAATTTTGTCAGAGCACTCACTGCAAGTGAGCCCTTTTGTGTGGTTTTCATTACAGAGGGTGTGTTATTGTAGTTTGATTTCGTCGAGGCTTACAAGGTGGTTTGCAATGGCATAGATTGTAAGTCCCGCAGGGGTGTGTATCTGCAATTTGCTGGTGATGTTGCGACGGTGGGTGGTAACGGTGTGGACCGAAAGACACAATTTGTCGGCTATCTCCTTGCTGGTCATACCCTTGGCCACACACGCAACAATCTCTTTTTCACGCTGTGAGAGCTGTTCGGAGGGGTTGTCTATGTCGTCTGTTGCCATTTCGCAATAGTTGGCCCCCTGTTGTCGTACGTCCTCTTCCATCTTCTTCACTGCGGGGATGAAAATCTTGTCCTCCACGGCACAATGGAGCGCAAGGTCGTTCTCGCAGTTGATGATGTCGAACAACACCGAGTGGAGCGAATAGCCATTGGTCTCTTGCGGATAGTATCGGATGATTACGTTTTTCAGGTCGGAGAGTTTGTCTTCGAGGCGAGAGTCGCGGTTGGAGTGCATCTCTGCAAAGGTTTCGATGGTGTACTCACGATTAAGATAGCCCTTCATTAGCGAGTCGGCATAGGTGAAAACCGTTGAGTTTTCGTGTCCCATATGCTCCCTAACTTCGGTTACGAAGTTGTCGTAAAACTTCAAAATTAGCAGTGCCACCTCGTCCTTGCCTGAGCAGTCAATAGCCTCGATAATCTTGCGACGGATGGCGGGCAGGTTGAACTCCAAAAACCAGGTGTGGGCACGGCGAAGGTAGTTTATCAATGCCGAGAGCGAGATTTCGCCATCGTCGGTAGTGCGGTGGCACACATAGTTGGCTACGGCAAGAAAGGTTGCCGTGTCAACTCCCTGTGTTGCACACACTTCGCCCACCGACTTGTCGCCAAATCCGAGTGGAATACCAAAGCGGCTCAGAACAAATAGGATGTTGCCATTGTCGTCGATAACCTCCCTCATCATATCGGAGGCGTGGTATTTTGTGCGGGCGATGCGTGTCATTGGGTCGGAGTTTGTGTTTTTTTTGTTGGCACAAAGGTAGTGTGTTTTTTGATGACAGAAATACCAATTCATTGGTATTTTTGCCACGCCCCCACTTCTTTATGCCCTATTTGATGTATATTTCGAGCACCTTGCCGCTGCCTTTCAGCACGACGTCGGTGGTTTCAGCGGGTAGCAGGAGTGTTTGCAGGGCGGAGAGTTTTTCGCTCTCGCCACAGGCCTTAACCTCCACCTCACCCTCGGTACACATATAGGCCACAAAGCTATCCAGCGGTGCGTAGTCCAACTCCAATGCGCCATCCACCCACAACAGATTTACGGTGAATTGGTCGCACGAGGCTAACTCCACAGCCTTTCCCTTTTCGGCCGGCTTGGTGATGTTGAGTCCCTGCTGCGGGGTGAGATTGACCACCTCGGCTGCCAGGTCGGTGTGGAGCTCTCGGGTATTGCCGGAGGTGTCCTGGCGGTTCCAATCGAAGATGCGGTAGGTGATGTCGGATGTCTCTTGCACCTCGGCCAAAAGTACACCTTTGTCAATGGAGTGGATGGTGCCGGCAGGAATCAGAAAAGCATCCCCTTTTTTCACAGCCACTCTGTTGAGGTGTTCGACTATGGTACCATTTTCCACTGCGTCGTCATACTGCTCCTCTGTGAGGGAGTGTTTCAGGTCGAGGTAGATGGCTGCATCGGGGGCAGCGTCAATGATGTACCACATCTCGGTCTTGCCACGGGTGCCGTGCTCTTGCAGAGCAAACTCGTCGTTGGGGTGTACCTGCACCGACAGCGGCTCGTTTACGTCGAGGAATTTGAGCAGCAGGGGAAATTCTAAGTCAAACTTGTCATAGACCTTATCTCCCACAAGTTCACCCATATAGACCTCCGTGAGTTCCGATATGGTGTTGGCTTTCAGAAAACCATTGGAGACCACCGACTCGCAATCTTCGAGTCCGCAAATCTCCCTACTTTCTCCTATTTTGTCGGGGTTTTTACCTTTGGGAACCCTCTTACCTGTGGCCGCAAGTCGGCTTCCACCCCACACATTCTCCTTCATTATTGGAGTAAATCTCAATGGATACAACATCGTGCAATCTCTCTTTACTGTGTTTTCTTGTTTCAAAAGTACGCAAAAAATTGGTTTATAGTATGCGTTACTTGAAATAAATCGTTACTTTTGTGTTTGTATTAAAATTTTGTACGCAGACTTATGGATATTTTTTTGAAAGTCGAGAACATCACAAAGCAATTTGCGGGCCACACTGCTTTGGATGATGTCTCTTTGGAGGTGCCACGCGGATGTGTCTATGGACTTCTTGGTCCCAACGGTGCCGGCAAAACAACTCTTATACGCATAATTAACCACATTACTGCTCCCGATAAGGGCCGTGTGTGGTTCAACGGACACCCTCTTTCGCCCGCCGACGTGGCCAACATCGGCTACTTGCCCGAGGAGCGTGGACTCTACAAAACAATGAAGGTGGGCGAGCAGGCTCTCTATTTTGCCCAACTCAAAGGACTCTCGAAAGCTGAGGCCACTGCGAGGCTCAAAAAGTGGTTTGTGAAATTTGGCATAGAGGGGTGGTGGAACAAGAAGGTGAGCGAGCTCTCGAAGGGTATGGCCCAGAAGGTGCAGTTCATTGTAACGGTACTCCACGAGCCGCAGCTTCTTATTTTCGACGAGCCGTTTAGTGGCTTTGACCCCATCAATGCGAATCTGTTGAAAAACGAGATTTTGGAGCTCCGAGATAAGGGCGCAACCGTTATTTTCTCCACCCACAATATGTCGTCCGTAGAGGAGGTGTGCGACCATATCACTCTGATTAACAAATCGAAAAACATCCTGAGTGGCCCGCTGGACGAGGTGCGCCGTGCCCATGGAGGCAACATCTTCGAGGTTGATTTCAGAGGTGATAGAGGGGCACTTGTGGGTGCGCTCGAAGGCCTGCCCTGCACGCTTCTCGATGAGAGCCTTGTGGCTGCTGAGGGTGATGGCGTCGACAAGGGAGTGAAAATTCACATCGGACGTGATGAGGATGTGCGTTCGGTGGTTGAGGTCATCAACAACTCCGTACAGTTGCGCACCTTCCGTGAGGTTATCCCCTCAATGAACGACATCTTTATCAAGGCGGTGGCTAACCACTCCGCAAAATAACACAAAGAGAGTTGACCTATGGGAAAGATTAAAATCATAGCAGCACGCGAATTCAACGAGCGTGTGAGAAAAAAGAGCTTTATCATCACCACAATCCTGATGCCTATCGCGTTTGTGGCCATTATGTTTGTGCCTGCGTTGATGATGAACATTTCGAGCGACGAGAAAAAAGAGATTATTGTTGTGGACCAGAGTGGTCTGGTGGGTGGTGGCCTACACGACGATGGACAGGTTACGTTTACCACCTCGGATAAGAGTTTTGATGCGCTCAAAGAGGAGAAAAACGACGTGTTCGGCATCTTGGTTGTCGGTCAGGATGTTGCCACAAACCCATCTAATGTACAACTGTTTACTTACGAATCCTCCACGATAAACATCGAGAGTGCTATCACGGAGCAGATTCGTGGCATTATTGAGTCGGAGAAACTCAAAGAGTACAATATTGAGGATCTCGACCGCATCCTCGACGAAATCAAAACCCCCGTCAGCCTCCAAGTTAAGCAACTCAACGAGAGTGGCGAGGCAAAGGATAGCAGTGCCATACTCAACATTGCGTTGGCCTACATCTTTGGTTTTCTGATATATATGTTCGTGTTCCTCTATGGCAATATGGTTATGCAGGGCGTTATTGAGGAGAAGAGCAACAAGGTTATGGAGGTGATGGTTTCGAGTGTTAAGCCCTTCCAACTGATGATGGGTAAGATTCTTGGCATTGCTGCCGTGGCCATCACCCAGTTTATGATTTGGGTGGTCTTTATCATTGTGGTTGGCGCAGTTGCATTGAACTTGCTTGGTGGCGAAGAGTTGATGGCTGCCGCACAGGCAGGAGCTGCTGTGGATCCCGCGATGGCTATGGGTGGCGTTTCGCTCGATAAGGATGCTATTGCTCTCATCAACACGGTTACCGACCCCGGTTATCTGCTGCGCATCTTTGGTGGCTTCTTGATTTACTTTGTGGGTGGCTACCTCTTGTATGCTGCAATGTTTGCGGCGGTGGGTAGTGCGGTGGACAACGAGAAGGACACCAACAACCTCCAATTGCCCATCACCATCCCCTTGATTTTGGCCATCTTTGTGATGATGAACGCAATGCAGGAGCCCAATGGCCCCTTGGCTGTGTGGTTTAGTATGATTCCATTCACCTCGCCGGTTGTGATGATGGTGCGCCTGCCCTATGGCTTGCCTGATGGCTTCTGGTGGTCGGTTGTGTTGCTCTATGCCACCTTCCTCGGTATGGTGTGGCTGGCGGGCAAAATCTATCGCGTGGGCGTGTTTATGTATGGCAAGAAACCAACATTTGGCGAACTGCTCAAATGGGTGCGCTATAAGTCGTAAGCCAACCATATTGTATAAGGCAAGAGTAAAAACGGCGACCTCGAAAGGCCGCCGTTTTTCGTGTTTAGAGAGGTGGTTCTTTGTGGGGTGTGTGGAATTTGTCCCAACATCACACCTCTGATATTACCTTATTTTTGCCCAAAACGACACTCAATACGGAGCGCATAGTTGCGTGGTGGCATAGGGCGTGAGAGCACCGATTGGTACTCACAATTTAGGAGGTTGTTGATGTCGAATATTACCTTAAAACATGCCTTATTTTTCAATATCACACTGCGACCTAATGAAATGTCGCTCAGAGAGTAAGCCTCTACAATGTCGCCAGAAAAAGATGTTCCGGAATAGGAGGTCTGTCGATCGCTATAATATTGCCATTTATAGTCGGCGAACCACTCCTTCCACCTTACTCCGATAGTTGAAGAAGCCGACCATAGGGGGATGTAGGGGAGTTGGTTGCCAAAGGAGTTGCTCTCTTCGGTGGCGTTGACCGACGAGGTATAGCCCACAATGGCTCGCCACTCCACTCGCCACTCATCAGGCAACTTTATCTCGACACTTGCCCTTGCCTCCACACCTTTGCTCACCACACGTTGCAGGTTTTGTGGTGTCCAAAATCCCTTCACGGTGGGCACCCAAAGTATCCAGTTGTTGACACGAGAGAAGTATCCCGTAACTTTGCCACTAATCTTAAATCGCTCATTTCCAGCGCTGCTCTCAATGCCGAGGTCGTATGTTTCGCCCTCTTCGGGGAGTAGGTCGGGGTTGCCTCCGGGGGTGTAGTATAGGTCGTTGAGGGTGGGGTAGCGATAGTTGCGGGCCACCGAGCCACTCACAATCATAGCCGCCTCGGGCCACACCGTAACATCCACAAACAGAGCGGGTATGATGGGCGACCACACCCCATCTCGCCACTCCTCACGCACGTTCACCGCTGCGCCAAACCACGCCGTAGGCTTCCAACGAGCTGATGCAAAGGCCGAAACCTCCTCTCGTGAGGCTTTGTAGCCTACGGGTGTGAGGGGGGCAACATCCTTGCTCTCCACATTGTAGAGGTTGCCCTTGATGTTGCCGGCAAGCATCAGGTGGTTGCCGATACTCCACTCGCCATTCAACTCCGCAAAGGCGGTATTGGAGGTGCTTAGTGCATCCACACCTCTTTGAGATTGCCCACCTCCGGTGGAGAATTGATAGATGTAGTGGATGTTGTCGTGGTTGTAACCCATTCGTGCATTGAGCCTTACGCCTCCGTAGTGGTTTGCCCACTCGGCCACACCTCGGAAGCTGTGCTCATCTTGCCAAGCCTTTGTGAGGTCGTCGTTGCGGAAGTCCACCGTCAGGCGAGGAATACCTCTGCTCGAGTCGGTAAACCACCCTTTGAGTGAGAAACGTCCCGCTTTGGGGGTGTTGTAGAATAGTTCCTGGAGCAGGTGGAAGTCGTTGTAGCCGCAATTTTTGTTGCGCTCGACGGGGTGCCCATACTTATCTCTGTTCACATACTCAAAGTCGTTGTCGGAGGATGACCACAGTGCCCTTGTGGAACTACCCCATCGCTTGGTGGTGTAGCTCACACGCACAAATTCGTCATGGGTACTATAACTTCCAATACCTTGAATTAGTTGGATGTCAAGACCTTGTGTTTGTGGCTTGGTGGTGGATAGCACCACGGCTCCGCCTAAACCTCCGCCCGTAACGCCAACCGAGGTAGCTCCGTGATAGACCTCTCCTCCGTCAATTAAATAGGAGGGAATCATCGAAAAGTCAACCATTCCGAGCATCGGGCTGCTAAGGTTGAGTCCGTTCCAACTTACGGCGGTGTGTGAGGGTGCGGTGCCACGCAGTGAGGCGGTTGCTAGGGTGGCTCGCCCCGACGATTTTATGAATATGGTGCTGTTTTTGGCCAATACATCGGCCATTGAAGAGGCCACATTGTCGGTCAAGACCTGACTACTCAACGGGCTTTTCTGAACACCAATATCGCGCAACGAACGTGAGGCTTTAACGACCACTCCACTGATGTTTACGGTACGCAAAGTGTCGCTCTGCTGTGCATAAATTTGTGTGCACAGCAGTAACGATGACAACGTTATGATTAACAGTCTTTTCACTCTGTTTATATTACCTTAAACCATACCTTATTTTTGCCTAACCAACACTACCTATTTGGCCAAAAATATAAACTTCGAAGGAAGCATTCCAACCTCAAATTCATCAAGCAACTTGCCCTTGGAATCATACCTTAAAACTACTCCGTTGGAGACGTAGTCCTTGGCATCGGCAATGTAGATGTCGCCATTGTAGGGGTTCACATCCAGGCCATACTGCCCGAAGCCTTCCACCGACAGTAGAGGCTCCGAAGGGAACACACCCGTTGCAACATCCACAGCCCACACCGCATCGCTAATAAAATACAAGGTGTCACCTCCGCCATTCACAGCAAGGCGAGAACGGAAGTAGCTACCACTCGCAAAGGTGTGGACCTTCTCGGTCGAGTAGTTATCGGTGTTGATTTTCCACAGTGAAGGGTCCTCCACTTCAACCCCTTCGGGTAGGCTGCTCCACGCATTGCCACCGTCGCACACAACCCAAAGAGTGTTCAGGTTGTCGAGTGCCAACGAGTAGGGTTGCACACCGATGGTAAAGGTGGTCAGTTGCTTGTTGGTTGTTGTGTTCAGAACGGTGATTTTGTGGTCGTTACTCCACGAAGCAATAAAAAGCTTGTCGCCCACAACGGCCATCTGTTCCGAACTGACAACCCCTTCGAGCTCTACCTCGCCCGTTTTGGCAAGGGTACGTGGATCGAAGGTTATCAACTTATTGGTGTACATCTGCGAGATGTAACCCTTCGTTCCCGAACTATCTATGGCCACAAAACGTGGAGAGGTTAGGCCGTCAATTAGGCCCAGCACTTTGCCCGTGGTGGCCTCCAACGCATAGACCACGCCCGAGTTATTCACCACAACAAACAAAGTATTGTTGTGCAAATACATCGATTGGCCTACATCGCCCAGCATTGCGTTGTTTACCTTGCCAAATACGTCGGGCGTAACAATCTTTGTATTGGGGTTGTAGTGCCACAGCGAGGCGTTGCCCGAGCCAAAACTACCCTCACAGAGCACATATACTCCACCCTCAAAGGGTGTTGGTTGGTCGTCGGGGGTAGGAGAGGGGTTACAGCCGCCCAGCACAATGGCGGCCACAAAAACACAAAAAATTCCAAATAACTTTTTCATCTCTTTTCTTAAAAGTTAAAAGGTTAAACATAAAACAAGTTCTCCCGCTTGCGGTTTTTGCTACCGGCGGTTGCTTATTTGTTGTTTTTGTGTCTGCTTATTTGCGGGGTGTCACCCCAAAAAGAAACCTCACGAAAACCCTCCCATTCGCCGCAGGAGCAATCCCATTAACGATGTGGCAGGTCTTCTGACTCACCTCACTTCCGAACCGCCTTCCCAATGGTGTGCACCCCATCAGTGGCGAAAAAGATTTGTCCGAGAGCTTGAAACAGAGGGTTTTACTCTGTCGAGGCTTACAGCAGCGGGAACTGTTGCCGACTTTCACGGCATTCCCTGTTAGTCCCACGAGGGGAACCGCATCGGTACAAAGGTATGTAAAAAAATGACTGATTGTTCGCAGAGTCAAAAAAATATTTTACCTTTGTGCCACAAACACTGCGGAGATGGCGTAATTGGTAGCCGCGCCAGACTTAGGATCTGGTGGCGAGAGCCGTGTGGGTTCGAGTCCCACTCCCCGCACACAGAAAGGCCTTCACATCAAGTGAGGGCCTTTTGTTATGTATCCTTGATAAGGTGCCTGTGGTCTTATGTTTTAGGCTTGTATTAAATAATCAAGAGGTTTTAACTTATTTGTTTACAATTTGTTAAAACCTCTTGTCGCGGAGAGACAGGGATTCCGGCCTGATTTTAGCAAGATTCTTACCCCTTATATATGTGTCTCATACTGCCGATAATACGCTCCGCGATGGGATATCGGGGTAAATTATCTGCTTTTTATCTTCTCAATCTTCGCATACTATTCTATCGGTCCCACATCGGTGCAACTTTTTGTGGCAAAAATGCACCAAAAACGACAATATTTACACCTGTATAACACATTGACAGCCAATAAAATAATTTTATTTTTGTTACACTGAAAGACGTCTTCTATTTTTCAGGTGTATTATAGAAAAGGGCACAAACAATCACAAGATATTCCGGGAGTAGTCCATCTTTGCCCCACCGAAGTTTAATGCCAAAAAGTTCTTGGGATATTAGAGCGACATCAAAGCCATAGGCTTCGAGCGAGGGACGGACAAGGTGGGGGTGACGGCACGGCAAGCCACAAACACGAGAACAACTCTCCTCGGCACAATAGTAACATTTGCCCACATAGGAACACGCCAAGCCACAATGCTCTTTTTCCAATTCGAGCAGGCGTTTATCAATCCGTCTGCGTTCCGGTAGAATCAGCTCTTGTGCAGCATTCAAAGGTAATCCTTGTTCTTTGGGAGTAATTTTTGTGGCAATTAGCAATACATTCTGATATTGGCGCAGTCGCTCCTTCGCATCGAAGTCGAATGGAGGGCATCCCCAACTCCTACCATAGTTTTCACACTCGCGGCAATAACCACTCACCTCCTCCTCGTTGCGGAAGTGGCGAATTAACTCCTCGGTGGAGATGGTTTGTGTCAACTCCTCTTTATCATATTCCATCATAGCCACAAAGATACTACTTTTTCATCGCTCCCAACTTTGGAGTGATACCTATAAATATCTCGAAGTTGATGCCCGGCATTGGGCGGGAGAGCACCGAGAGATACTCCTCGTTGAAGAGGTTGTTAATTGTACCTTTCAGCGAGAGATCGGCCCACTTGAACGCCAGCTCCTTTTCGAGCGAGATATTGCTCATATAGTATTTAGGCAGTTTGCCCGTAAGCGAAATATCGTTCGAGGACATTGTGAATCGCTCGGAGTAGTAGCACCATTTATACATAAATGTCCATCTACGCCACGCGAGGCGACCCGTCACCGATGACGAGTACTCGGGAACATAGGGCAGCTGCTTGCCTACCGATTGGTCTGCTGGGGTACGAGGCTCGCCGCAGTTTATCGAGGGGGTCCACGAGAAGGTGCCATTCAGCCCCAACTGCCACTCTTTGGCAAGGACAATATCCAAATTTGCCTTCATCTCTACTCCGTAGGCGTGTACATCCTTTATGTTGTCGGGCGAGAAGAATCCTTTTGTGGTAGGCAACCATATAATCCAATCCTTGATAAAGGACTCAAACCAGTTTGCTGAGCCGCTAAGCGAATATACTCCCTTCTTGCCCACAGCGAACGACAATCCTGCATCGTAGGTCCAGCCACTCTCTTTTCGTAGGTTGGGATTTCCACCCGGGAGGAAGTAGAGGTCGTTGAGTGTCGGGAAGCGATAGTTGCGTGAAACAGAGGCTTTGGCTGTTATATTGCCAGCTTTCGAAAGCACACCATCAACAAAAAATGCGGGTATAATCGGAGTCCACTCCTTGCCGAACATCTCCTCACGAACAACCACCGAGAGTCCCAATCTATCTATTGGTCGCCACTTTGCCGAGAACGAGCCCGAGAGTTCGGGACGACCTTTGCGGTAGCCCACAATCGCCTTGTTTCCGTCTTGTCGCAAAATGTTTTTATCCTCGCTCTCTACGATATGTTGATGCAGTGAGAGATTTGCTGTGAAGAGCCACTTTTTGCCTATATAATACTCGCCATCAACCTGACCGTAGAAAGTGTTGATGCGACTGCGTGAACGAGTCATATGTGCCATTATACCATTGCCCAAATCACGCTTGTAGTCATATGCCATCCAGGTATAGATGTAGCCCGCTTTTGCACCGAGTTTCCAATTTTTGCGGAGATGATCCCACGAAAGGACTCCACGGAAGGTCTGCTCACGCTGACGGTTCTCGAAATCGGTTTCGTTACCGTGATCAACGGTCAGCATTGCCAATTCACGATTGGAGTTGATGTACCACGCATTGAGCCCCAGTCGGTCACCCTTGCCCGTATTGTAGTAGACCTCTTGCAGAAGATGGAAATCTTTATACGCACCGCTGCGGTTTCGCTCTACGGGGTAGTATTGGTCGATGATATTCATATACTCATCGTAAACATTCTCCTTCTTGTCGTGGTTGCGGTATTTATAGTCGTTTGGCGACGACGAGAAGACCGCACGAGTAGAGGTCTGCCAATGGTCGTTGCCATAGGTTAAACGGAGGAACTCGTCGAAGGTTTTGAACGAGCCTATGCC
>JBGUSZ010000095.1:0-8178 GCA_045132795.1 Tidjanibacter sp.
TACGACGGCCGCAAGAAAGAGCCTGTAACGCTCCCCGCCAAATTCCCGTTGCTTTTGGCACAAGGAGTGGAAGGTATTGCCGTGGGACTCTCTTCAAAGATTTTGCCCCACAACTTCAACGAGTTGCTGGACGCTTGCGTAGCACACCTCCGTGGCGAGGACTTTGTGCTCTACCCCGACTTCCCCACGGGTGGTCTAGTGGATGTGAGCCGCTACAACGACGGTTTGAGGGGCGGCTCGGTGAAAATTCGTGCCCGTATCAACAAGATTGACAAGCGCACCATTGCCATCACGGAGATTCCCTTTGGCACCACCAGCGAGAGTGTGAAGGAGTCTATCGTGAAGGCCAGCGAGAATGGTAAGATTAAGATTAAGAGTGTGGATGACAATACGGCTGCCACCGTGGAGTTGCTTGTTACCGTAGCCGCAGGCGAGAGTGTGGACAAGACCATCGATGCTCTCTATGCCTTCACGGCGTGCGAGAACTCCATCTCGCCCAACTCGTGCGTCATCAGGGATGACAAACCCTGCTTTATGGGTGTGAGTCAAATCCTCCGCCACAATGCCGAACACACCAAGAGGTTGCTCGGTCAGGAGTTGCAAATCAGACTCGATGAGTTGGCCGACGAGTGGCACGCCGCATCGTTGGAGAAGATTTTCATTGAGAACAAAATATACCAAGTGCTCGAAAAGTGTAAGTCCCGTGAGGAAGCATACGAGGCTGTGGATACGGCACTTGCTCCCTTTAAGAGCCTGCTCAAACAGGAGGTTACAAAGGACGACGTGGTGCGACTCACCGAGTTGAAGTTCATCCGCATCACCCGTTTCGACTCCGAGAAGGCCGACAATCAGATTAAGGCCATCGAGAAGGAGACCAAGCAGGTTAAACACAACTTGGCACACCTTACCGACTACACCATCGCCTACTTCGAGCGCATCAAAGAGAAGTATGGCAAGGGCCGTGAGAGAAAGACCGAAATAAGGGAGTTCGACACCATCGCACAGGCAAAAGTGGCTGTGGCCAACGCCAAACTCTATGTCGATAGGGAGGGTGGTTTCTTTGGCTATGGCAACTCGATGAAGCAGAACGAATATGTGTGCGACTGCTCCGACCTGGACGACGTTATTGTGTTTGCCGAGGATGGTCGCTACATCATCACCAAAGTGAGCGACAAGGCATTCTTCGCACAAGGTATCACCTACATTGGTGTATTCCGTAGGGGCGACGAGAGGACCATCTACAATGTGCTCTACCGCGATGGCGACAAGGGCCCCAATATGATGAAACGCTGTGCCATCAGTGCCATCACAAGGGACAAGGAGTATAACATCACCAAGGGTAATCCCAAGAGTAGGATACTCTATATGAGTGTCAACCCCAATGGCGAAGCCGAGGTATTGAAGGTCATCTTCCGCCAGAGGGCCAAACTCAAACGCGCCATTGTGGACCTCGATTTCAGCACGCTGGCAATCAAGGGACGTGCCTCGCAGGGAAACATCTTCTCGCGCTACCCCATCCACAAGATACTGCTCAAGTCGAAGGGTGCATCCACCCTCGCAGGACAGCAGATTTGGTATGACGAGGATGTACAGAAGCTTAACGACAGCGGACACGGACGATTGTTGGGAGAGTTTGAGGGCGACGACAAGATTATCGTATTCACCGCCAAAGACCAATTCTACACCACCGGTTACGATGTGGGCCACCACTTCCCCGAAGATACCGTAAGGGTGGAGAAATACGACTCCTCGAAGATTTATACGGTTGCCTATTGGGACGACACGATAAAGAAATTCTACTTGAAGAGGTTTATGGCCGAGGTCACCGACAAACTCCTCTCGTTTGTTGACGAGGAGAATCCCAAGAGCCATTCGTTGTGCATCAGCGACGAGCCAAGGCCCGCATTGGAGGTTATCTATGGCGGAGTACACTCCACCAAGCCCAGCGACATGATTGACGCTGTGGAGTTTATCGGAGTGAAGGGCTACAAGGCCAAGGGTAAACGTATCAGCACCTTTGAGATTGACAAGGTGAGGTTTGTGCCTCAACACTTTGCCCCCAGCCCCGATGAGCTACCAACAAACGAGGAGGAACAAGAGCCCGTGGAGGAGGCAACCGAGCCTACCACTGTTAACCTGATTGTGGAGGAGCCGGAGGTTGAGAGCACGGAGAAGAGCGAGCCTGCCCAAGAGCCCGCAGACGTAGCAACGGAGGAGCCGGAGCCTATCGTGCAGGAGGTTGTGGTGCTTGACAACGATGGCGAGGAGGTTGAGCGCATCACGGAGGTTGTGAAGCCCACCTCGGAGGTAGAGTTGGAGATAATCGTCCCTGCCGACGAGGAGGAGAGCAAAGGGCCACAGATTACGCAACTTGACCTGTTCTAAAAAAGCAGAAAGGGCAGAAAGAGCAGAAAGAGCAAAAAGAGCAACGCTAAGAGTGCACTATCGTGAGGCGAATGCAAGGCTTGCGAAGATGACCGACACCGCAGTTTGCTGGTTGCAAATGAGGATATCGGTCAGCAAGCGTAACGCAGCAGTCGGCCACGAGATGCACTTGCCAATAAGTGATGAGGACAATGAGCAACATATTCTTGGTTGGGTTTATGGGATGTGGAAAGAGTACCATCGGTCGCAAACTTGCGACTGCGTGTGGCTATGACTTCGTTGACCTCGACCAAAGAGTGTGTGAATTGGCAGGCGCAACCATCCCCGAGATATTCGCCACGCAGGGCGAAGAGGCTTTCCGAGTGTGGGAGCGCAAGGCTCTCGAAGAGGTCGCCCAAAGGGATAAGGTGGTGGTGGCCACAGGTGGAGGGGCACCCTGCTGTGGGGACAATATGGATTTCATCCTCGCCCACGGAAAGGCCGTCTATCTGAAAATGTCGGCCACGGCACTCCAACAGCGACTGCTCCACGCACGAGCCGTGAGGCCCAAGATTGTGGGTAAGAGCCCCGAGGAGTTGCTCGCCTACATTGAGGAGTTGCTCGCCCAAAGGGAGCCATTTTACAGTAGGGCCAATGTGGTTGTGAATTGCAACGACGTAAGCCCGGGTGTGGTGGTAGGACGACTGAAATACCTAACAAGGAGAATTAAAAATTAAGAACGTAGATGAACAACAACCCTATTGGCGTTTTCGATTCCGGCATTGGCGGACTGAGCGTGTGGAAAGAGCTGCGCAAAGCACTCCCACACGAATCTATCGTCTATCTGGCCGACGGCAAGAACTGCCCCTATGGCGACAAGAGCGCCGAGGAGGTGGCTACCCTTGTATTACACGCCATCGAGGAGTTGATGAGGCACGATGTGAAGTTGATTGTGGTGGCCTGCAACACCGCCACGGCTGTGGCCATCGACCTGCTGAGGAAGCGATACGACATACCTTTTGTGGGTATGGAGCCTGCCGTTAAGCCCGCAGCACTCTCTTCCGAGAGTGGTGTGATAGGCATTCTCGCAACCCACGCATCCTTGCAGGGTGACCTGTTCCGCAACACCTGCGCCAAGTATGCCGACAAGGTGAGGATACTCTCATCGGTGGGCGAGGGATTTGTGGAGTGTGTGGAGAGTGGCGAGGAGCACAATGCCCACGTCGCCGAGCCCATTGTCCGCAGGGCCGTGGAGCCACTATTGTCCGAGGGAGCCGACAGAATTGTCCTTGGATGCACCCATTACCCATTCCTTGCTCCCCACATCCAAAAGGTCATCGGAGAGCGTAGGGTGGAGATTGTAGACCCTGCTCCTGCTGTGGCCAGACGCACAGAGTGGCTATTGAAGGAGCACAACATCAAGGCCTCGTCCAGCCACAAAGCTGAATACCGCTTTGTCACCTTTGCCGATGACGGCTATCTGGCTCGCATCACCGACAAGGCTATGGCTTTGACAATGGAAAATTAAGAATTAGATTTACAAGTCAAACGTCAAAAGGTCAAACATCAATAGTTGCACACCGTGTTGCAAGTATTGCCGTTAGACGTTAGACGTTAGACGTTAGACAAAAAAACTTATGGCAAAGAAGAGTAGTAAGTCCCCCTCAATGGCTGCTCCCAAGGAGCGCAAACAGAGGTGGCAACCGACCGAGAACCAACGATGGGTGGTGTGTTTCACACTGCTCTTCCTGTCGTTGTTCGTCATAGTGTCCATCATATCCTACTATTTCACTTGGCGCACCGACCAAATGGGTGGTACTGTGGCCAACAACGGTGGCTCGGTGGGCTATAAGATTGCCAACCTGCTGGTGGGCGATTGGTTTGGTCTGCTGGCACTCGGTGTGCCCATTGTGGTCATCATCCTCTCGCTGCGCATAATGCTCAACAAAAAAGCCTTCTGGGAACGCTCCATACGCATCACCCTGACACTGATGATTCTCGGCTCCGTAACCCTCGGTTTCTTATTCGGCACCAATGGAAGTGTCTTTGGCTCGGGCCTCGGAGGTAAGGTTGGTATTGATGTTGCCAGGTGGCTGCAAGGCTACATAGGCAAGATGGGTGTGGCACTCTTGATATTTATGTGCTGGATGCTCTTTGCTGTCTTTGTCAACCGTAGGACTATTACTGCGGTTAACAACGTAACCCGCAAAGGTGTTGACCTGCTCACCCCCAAACATAGGGAGGAGTATGAAGACGAAGAAGAGGGTGAAGAAGATAGTCTGCAAGAGGAGCTTGACGAGGTAGAGGAGGAGCCCACAATTACAACCGACACCGAAGTGACCGATAATGACGTTGAGTTTGAGATTGTCGGACCCGAGGAGGAGGCTGTGAACAACGACATCCCTGCCGAGAGTGGCAACGATGGTGTGATTATCGACATTTTGGATGATGAAGATGAGGACGATAGCATAAGCGTTCATCCTGCGCCCCACTCCACCCCAATTGTAGGTGCGACCACCGTGGGCACAACCATAGCAGCAAACAGCAGTGGCGACGATGACTTCGAGGTCATCACTATGGATGGCGGTATGGACGGACTGCCCGTCAATAGCGAGAAGGCAAGCGTTGTGCCCGATGCGGTGTTGAGTACGGGCGGTATGGTTGAGACCACCGAGGATGGCGAGATTCAGATTATCCGCACCGACCACGAGGAGGACCAAGTGGGCAAGATTGGCACCCTCTATGACCCCACCAGAGAACTCTCACGCTACCAACGTCCGCCTGTGGAGATTCTCGAAAAGCACGGCGAGGAGGGTGTGCAATTTTCCAGCGAGGAGATTAACGACAACAAGGAGATGATTCAAAAGACTTTGGAGTCGTTTGGCATCACCATAAAGAAGATTACCGCCACCATTGGCCCCACCGTTACGCTCTACGAAATTGAGCCTGCAATGGGTATCAAGGTATCGAGAATCAAAAACCTCGAAGACGACATCGCCCTCTCGCTCAAAGCACTCAGTATTCGTCTGATTGTCCCAATGCCGGGTAGGGGTACGATTGGTATTGAGATTCCTAACCGCACTCGCCGTATGGTGTCGATGCACTCGGTAGTGAGGTCGGCCAAATTCCAAGAGAGCAAGGCTGAACTCCCCGTGGTGCTGGGTAAGACCATCCAGAACGAAACCTTTGTGATTGACCTCGCCAAGATGCCCCACTTGTTGGTTGCAGGTGCTACGGGACAAGGTAAGTCGGTGGGCCTCAATGTGATTATCAACTCGCTGATTTACAAAAAACACCCTGCCGAGTTGAAGTTTGTGATGGTTGACCCCAAGAAGGTCGAATTGTCGCTCTATGCCAAACTCGAAAAGCACTTCTTGGCAAAGATGGAGAGCGAAGAGAGCGCAATCCTGACCGACACACAGAAGGTTGTCTACACCCTCAACTCGCTCTGTAACGAGATGCAGGCCCGCTACGACCTTCTGCAAAAGGCCGAGGTAAGGAAGATTAGCGAGTATAACCAGAAGTTTGTGGCTCGTAAGCTCAACCCCAACCACGGCCATAGGTACCTACCATATATTGTGGTGGTTATTGATGAGTTTGCCGATATGATTATGACGGCCGGCAAGGAGGTGGAAACACCCATCGTAAGGCTCGGTCAGCTGGCCCGTGCGATTGGTATCCACATGATTATCGCCACCCAGAGGCCCGATGCCAAGGTTATCACGGGTCTGATTAGTGCCAACTGCCCCTCACGCATCGCCTTTAAGGTAACAAACCGCATCAACTCGCAGATTATCCTCGGTGGCACGGGTGCCGAAAAACTCATTGGCGATGGCGATATGTTGGTGCAGATTAACGGTGTGGATACACGTTTGCAGTGCGCCTTCCTCGACACCCCCGAGATTGAGCGCATCACCGACTTTGTGGCCAAACAGAGAAGTTTTCCGTCGGCCTACCTGCTGCCCGACTACGTTCCCGAAGGCGGAGAGGATATGGGTGGCACCAAGGAGGATATGGGCGATTTGGACAATATGTTTGAGGAGATTGCAAGGTTTGTGGTGGCCAACCAACAAGGCTCCACTTCGTTCGTTCAACGCCGCTTCAAGATTGGCTACAACCGCGCAGGACGCATTATGGACCAACTCGAACAGGCAGGTATCGTGGGTAAGAGCGAAGGCAGCAAACCCCGCGAGGTGCTAATAACTGACCCCTCTGCGCTGGAACGACTGCTCAACGACATCTACATCGACAACTTATAATACCCTCCAATGAAACGAGCAATAACACTTCTTTTGACTCTTCTCTGCGCCACCATTGGGCGTGGGCAAACGGGAGGTGAGATACTCTCGCAGATGGGTGCAAAACTGAATGCAATGGGTGCCTACCGCATCGACTTTGAGTTGGAGATGCCCACCGCAACCGACACCTCCAAGGGATATTGTGTGGTGGAGGGAGAGAGGTATGTAATATCCATTGAGGACCTCAGTCAGGGCTGTGACGGGCAGACGCAGTGGACCCTCAACGGACAAAACCGAGAGGTTACTTTTGACACCCCACGCACCGAGAGTCGCAGCCTCTTCGACAATCCCACCAAGGCTTTCGACTTTGCCGATGAACTATTTGCAGTTGAGAGTGTTACCTCTACCAACGATGGCGATTGGCAACTTGTCTTACTGCCTGCCGAAGGAGTATTGGATGGTATTGAAAGGGTTGTTGTGAGGGTGGACAAAAAAAGCCTGTTACCCACCGCTTTGGGCTACGATATGGCGGGTATAGGACTGTGGATAAACATCGCCAAAATCGCCCCAACCTCAACCACTCCTACCATCTTCACCCCCACCATCCCTGAGGGATATGAGGTGATTGATTTCCGATAGGTCGAAAATCAAATTATTGCGAGTTAAAATGCGTTCCAATGATGGACGCATTTTTTTGTTTTCACAGCATAGAGGGGATTGTTTGCTCGCTTTTTTATAAAAAAGCGCAAAAGAGAGAGAATTTTCAATTCTCAATTTTCAATTTTCAATTTTTTGCCGTATCTTTACACGTTATTTGTAGCAACTGAATTTTTACAAAAAGATATGTCCGAAATTAACGACAACGTAACCCTTACGGAAGCCCTCCCACAGGAGGAGAGAATCATCAAGATTAACATCGAAGATGAGATGAAGACAGCCTACATCGACTACTCGATGTCGGTAATTGTATCGCGTGCGCTGCCCGACGCAAGGGATGGTATGAAGCCCGTACACCGCCGTATCCTCTACGATATGAGCCACGAGTTGGGCCTATACTCCAACAAGCCCACTCGTAAGAGTGCGCGTATCGTCGGCGACGTGCTCGGTAAGTTCCACCCCCACGGCGACAGCTCCGTGTATGACGCAATGTGTCGTATGGCACAGCCTTGGAGCCTGCGTTACCCCTTGGTTGACGGCCAGGGTAACTTCGGTTCGATGGACGGTGACTCGCCTGCGGCTATGCGTTACACCGAGGCAAGGATGCGCAAGATTACCGACGAGGTGATGGCCGACATCGACAAGGACACTGTTGACTTCGTGAACAACTTCGATGACACCGAGTTGGAGCCCACCGTACTGCCCACCCGCATCCCCTTGCTGATGGTCAATGGTGCCAACGGTATTGCTGTGGGTATGGCAACCAATATGGCTCCCCACAACCTCTCGGAGTGTTGCGACGCCATTTGCGCCTACATTGACAATCCCGACATGGAGCCCGGTGAGATGTGCCACTATGTGAAGGGTCCTGACTTCCCCACCGGCGGTATCATCTACGGCTACGAGGGTGTTAAGGAGG
>JBGUSZ010000096.1:0-2651 GCA_045132795.1 Tidjanibacter sp.
TGTTCGAATCACTTCACCCCGACAAGATAAAAAAGGAAAAGCCGCTTGCATTGCAAGTGGCTTTTCTGTTTTATTAAAGGCCGTGGGAGTTTACTCACATAAGGCCTTTGATGAAACAGAAAAACAACTCGTGCCGAGCACGAGTTTTCCTTTTTTATCTTAGTTTCCCCCACCAAGTGATCACGACACGGAGAGCTGCCTTGTGCAGGTCGTAGTGGCGTAATCACGGGAAAGAGCAGAAAGGAAATTGAGAATTGAGAATTGAGAATTGAGAATTGAGAGCAGAAAAGGCAGAAAAGGCAGAAAGGGCAGAAAGGGCAGAAAGAGTGGAAAGAGTGGAAAAGAAAATAAAAGTCTGCGCCAACGGCGCACCTTAATTTTCAACTCTCAATTCTCAATTCTCCATTTATATTGCTACCTTTGTAGCCATTATAAGAGAACACAGAGTCTATGAAGAGATTGGTCGTTTTTACGGGTGCAGGGGTGAGTGCCGACAGCGGTATCGCCACTTTCAGGGATAGCGACGGCCTGTGGGCCAACTACCGCATCGAGGATGTGTGCACTCCCGAAGCACTTGTGCGTAACCGCGCACAGGTGGTGGAGTTCTACAATATGCGCCGCCGAGAGGTCTTGGCCAAAGAACCCAACGCAGGGCACTACGCCATCGCCGCACTCGAAGAGCACTTCGATGTGGATGTGATAACCCAAAACATCGACAACCTACACGAGAGGGCCGGCAGCAGCCGTGTGTTGCACCTCCACGGCGAGGTGATGAAGCTGCGTAGCGAGCGCAACCCCAACCTCATCGTACCCATCGACACGTGGGAGCAACCTCTCGATGCAGTAGCACCCGACGGGGCACTCCTACGCCCACACATTGTATTCTTTGGCGAGAGCGTCCCCAACTTCGACAGGGCCACCGAGATTGCCGCCGAGGCCGACTTGATGGTCGTGGTGGGTAGTTCGTTGGCGGTCTACCCTGCCGCCTCGCTGGTGAGGTATGTGAGGTCCGAGGTGCCCGTATTCCTTGTGGACCCGCACCTGCCCGCAGGCCACGGCATACGCAACCTCAAAGAGTATGTCCCCCTGCGCTCGGCCGAAGGAACACCGCAGTTGGTCGAAAAACTGATAAGAGAGTACAAGAATTGAGAATTGAGAATTGAGAATTGAGGCAAATGCGAGTAAGCGAGGGCAGAGGCCACTTGTGGACTATGCCGAGCAGGAGCATTTTAGAGCAAGCGAAGCTTGGTCAATTGAGAATTACTCCCTCGCTCCCTAAACTCCCTAAACTCCCTAATCTCCCCAATCTCTCGGGTAACAAAAAAGATACCCAAGAGCAGAAAGAGCAGAATGGGAAAATATTTACTAATTACTCTTTACTGATTACTAATTGAAAAAAAGACGTTAGACGTTAGACGATAGACGATAGACCAAAAAAAATGAAAGAGAAGAAACCCAAATTTTCACGCGCCTTCTGGGTGGCCAACGTGGCCGAGATGTTCGAGAGGGCAGCCTACTACGGAGTGTTCGTAGTAATCACACTCTACCTGAGCAACATCCTCGGATTCAGCGACATTGAGGCAGGTATCATCAGCGGACTCTACGCCTCGTTGCTCTACTTCCTACCCCCATTTACGGGTGCCTACGCCGACCGCATTGGTTTCCGCAAGTCGATGCTATTGGCATTCTCGCTACTCACGGTGGGTTATGCGGGCTTGGCTCTCCTGCCCACAGGGTTGGAGAACGCAGGCCTTGTGAGCTATGGCGAAAAGACCGTCTTCACGGGCCTTGTGGATAGCCCCTATCGCTACGGCATTGTCCCCATTCTCATCGTGTTGATGGTGGGCGGCTCGTTCATCAAGGGTATCATCAGCGGCTCGGTGGCCAAAGAGACCGACGAGGGTAACCGTGCGAGGGGATTTGCCATCTTCTATGCAATGATTAACATCGGCTCCTTCTCGGGTAAGTTCCTCGTGGACCCCCTGCGTAGGTCGCTGGGCGACACGGGCCTCATCTACCTCAACTGGTTCTCGGTGGCGATGACCGCCGTGGCACTCGTGGCCATCTACATCTTCTACCGCAGCGACAAGGCACAGCCCGACCCCACCAAGACCGTGGGACACATCTTCCGTTCGTTCGGCAAGCTGTGTTGCAATGGCCGTCTGGTGGCTCTCATACTGATTGTCAGCGGCTTCTGGATTGTCTACTACCAGCTCTACGCCACAATGCCCAAGTATGTCATCCGTCTGGCAGGCGAGGCCAGCACCATCGGTTGGTACACTATGCTCAACCCTCTGGTGGTCATCCTCACCGTCAACGGGCTAACCAAACTGCTCTCCAAACGCTCGGCACTCTTTTCGATGATGTTGGGTATGTGTATCATCCCCCTGTCGGCACTCATTATGTCGTCGGGCCACCTGCTGTCGGGTAGTGTGCTGGGACTCCACCCCGTGGTCTTTATGATGCTGTGCGGCATTGTTGTTCAGGCTCTTGCCGAGGCACTCATCTCGCCACGCTACCTGGAATACTTCTCGCTCCAATCGCCCAAAGGCGAGGAGGGTTTGTATCTCGGCTTTGCACAGTTGGAGTCGTTTGTGAGTACCCTTGTGGGCTTTGCGATTTCGGGATGGCTGCTGGATAAATAAAGCCCC
>JBGUSZ010000097.1:0-20337 GCA_045132795.1 Tidjanibacter sp.
CTCAACCGCGCGGACGACAAGAATATGCCCGAAAAGGAGACCAAGAAGATTGATCTCATTGGCGAGTATCCGGTCAGCAAAGGTGTGATTTCACTCCAAAATGACCGTGCCACCAGCTATGAGATGTATATCAAAGTACAAAACGAACTCACTCGTGCCTTCAACGAAATTCGTGACGAGCTCAGCAAGGCCCACTTCGGTAGGAACTTTGCTGACCTCGAAAAGCAGCAGCAGGATGCTATTGTAGCCGCTGTGCCCTTGAAGATTTCGGAGGCCGAGCCCCAAAACATCAAATAGGACTATGGCAGTAATTAGGAAAAAAGAGAAAAAAGAGATCGGTCAGATTTCGACCACCTCGCTGCCCGATATTGTCTTTATGATCCTCTTCTTCTTCATGGTTTCGACCTCGATGAAGGAGACCGAGTTGGTTGTACAGTTCAAGGCACCCGAGGCTACCGAGATTCAGAAGCTCGAAAACAAGTCGTTGGTTAGTTACATCTATGTTGGTCCTCCTGTGGTATCGTTGCAGGCCAAGTTTGGTCAGGCACCCAAGTTGCAGTTGAACAACACTTTCAGCGACCCCGAGCAGATTGGTCAGTTTGTAGCATCGGAGAGGGATAACCTCAACGAGGCAGACCGCAACAAGATGACAGTTTGTATCAAGGCTGATAAGGAGACCCGTATGGGTATCATCACTGACGTAAAACAGGAGCTCCGTAAGGCTGAGGCCTATAAGGTTAGCTACGCTGCAAATAGGGCAGCAGGCAACTACCGCTACTAATAGGTCACACATAATCAAAAAGAGAGGGTTTTCCGATGCGGAAAACCCTCTCTTTTTGTGTACGGGGGGGGCAAAAGGGTAAAAGAGGCAAATGCTTGCTCCTATTTCAGCCAAACGACCTTGTCGCTATTGTCCTGCTCGGGACGGGGACGAGGCTGCTCATAGGGCGAATAACCCATAGCGATAGCGCACTCAACGCCAAACTCCTCCGGGATGGGTAGGAAGGTACGCAGGTAACTCTCGGCAGTACCCATCTCTGGGTGGCCCTTCATATGCTCACGCCCCTCGACGTGCACCCAACAACTACCAAGCCCTGCGGCCTCGGCAGCGAGTTGAACAAAAGTTGCCGATATGGCGGCATTATCAAGCCACAGGTCGGTGGCCCTCTTGTCGCCCATCACGAGAACGACCACGGGTGCTTCGGCCATAAATGCCGAGCCATAATCACGCATATAGGACATGTGGCGGATGAGGTCGCTGTTCTCAATGACCATAAAGTGAGTGCTGCGACTACTACGAGAGGAGGGTGCCGTCAGGGCTGCCTCCAAAATCTTTTCCACAATGTGGCTCTCAACCCTACGCTCGGAAAACTTGCGGAGCGAGCGGCGAGATTTGACGAGTTCAAAAAAATCCATTCTTTTTTCGGTTTGTTTGTTACAAAAGTATGTAAATTCGGGCAAATATCGTACCTTTGAGGATAGAAAAACAGATTTTAATACTATGAAGAAGCAACTCAAAGCCGCCCTCATCTACGATTTCGACGGCACACTCTCTCCTGGTAATATGCAAGAATATGGTTTCATTGAGGCTGTTGGCAAGAGCAACGAGGAGTTTTGGAGCGAAAGTAATGTGTTGGCCGACATCTACGATGCCGACCCCATTTTGAGTTACATGTTCAAGATGTTGGAGCACGCCGGCAAGACAGGCCTACCCATCAAACGTGAGATGTTCCAACAGACGGGACGCAACATTACGCTTTACAATGGCGTAAAGGAGTGGTTTGGCCGCATCAATCGCTATGGCGAGGAGAGGGGTATCGAGATACTCCACTACATCAACTCTTCGGGTTTGAAGGAGATTATCGAAGGTACACCCATCGCCGGAGAGTTCAAGAAAATCTATGCTTGTGAGTTTCTATACGACAAGAATGGCGACGCCTATTGGCCGGCCGTGGCTATCAACTATACCAACAAAACGCAGTTTATATATAAAATAAATAAAGGAGTAGATAGTGTGAGCGACTCACACTTGGTGAATGCCTTTGTGCCCGACGGCCAGCGTCCCGTGCCCTTTGAGCATATGATTTATGTGGGCGATGGCACCACCGACATCCCTTGTATGAGGCTCGTGTGCGATAGGGGTGGCCACTCAATTGGTGTCTACAACCCCGCCTCGGAGAAGGACCACGCCAAAACCAAACTCCTTCTTACCCAAAATAGGGTGTCAATGATTTCGCCAGCCGATTACAGCGAGGGCGGACGTATGGACACCATTGTCAAGACCATCCTCGATAAGATTGCCACCGATGCCCGCATCGCAGAATTGGCCACGGAAGAATAAGGAGAGAGGTATAGAACAAAATAGCAATACTCTAAATACTAAAACGATGATATTTGCAACCAACAACGCCCACAAGCTCGAAGAGGTGAGGGCCATACTGGGCGAGGACTTCTCGCTAACCACCCTGCGTGAGGCAGGCATAACGGAGGATATTCCCGAAAATGAGCCCACCATCGAGGGTAACGCACTCGCCAAGGCTCGCTATGTGTGGAACAAAACGGGAGCCGACTGCTTTGCCGACGACACGGGCCTCGAAGTAGACGCTCTGGGTGGAGCCCCTGGAGTGCACTCGGCACGCTACGCCACCGACGGCCACGACTTTGCCGCCAACCGCACCAAATTGTTACACGAATTGGAGGGTGTGGAACAACGCACAGCTCGTTTCCGCACCGTTGTTGCGCTTATTATCGACGGCAAGGAGTATACCTTCGAGGGCACGGTGGAGGGCAGAATAACCCACGAAGAGAGGGGCGAGGGCGGCTTTGGCTACGATGCGCTCTTTCAACCCGACGGCTACACAGAAACCTTTGCCGAACTGCCTGCCGAGGTTAAGAATGATATCAGCCACCGAGGACGTGCTATGCGCCTGCTGGCCGGGTGGCTGCACGATAACAAGTAGTCCAAAACAAAAAAAACACACCTGCGAACCCAAACAAAAAGTGGTGAGCAAAGCCCCCCTACTCACGGGTATCTTTTTTGATACCCGTGAGAAAGGAATAGAAAAACAATTAGTGGTTACTCGCGACTAATCACAAATTAGACAAAGGGGTCAGTGGTGAGCATAGTTGATTACATCCGAGCATGAGATATGCTCGCCGCCCAACACCACAAGTCTTTCGACTACATTGTGTAGTTGGCGTACATTGCCACTCCACCTCATATCTACAAGTTCGGTCATTGCATCCTCGTCAATAGTCTTCGTTGGAAGGCTATACTCATTACAAATCTCATCCAAAAAGTACTCCACAAGTTGCGGAATATCTTCAACTCGTTGCGACACGGGTGGCACTTCAAGCACCACAACACCAAGTCGATGGTAGAGATCCTCACGAAAATTGCCCTTTGCAATCTCACTTTCGAGGTTCTTGTTGGTGGCTGCAACCACCCTGACGTCTACCTCGATATCCTTATCGCTCCCAACACGGCAAATCTTCTTCTCCTGCAATGCACGCAACACTTTTGCCTGCGCCGCCAGGCTCATGTCGCCAATCTCGTCCAAAAAGAGCGTACCGCCAATGGCCTGCTCGAACTTACCCTTGCGTTGACGCACGGCCGAAGTGAAAGCCCCCTTCTCGTGGCCAAAGAGTTCGCTCTCTATGAGTTCCGAAGGAATGGCGGCACAGTTGACCTCCACAAAGGGACCGTTACAGCGAGTGCTTTGTTGGTGTATCTGTCGAGCCACCAACTCCTTACCCGTGCCATTCTCGCCCAAAATCAGCACCCTTGCATTACTTGGGGCAATACGGGAAATCATTGTGCGCAATCGACACATCTTCTCCGACGAGCCAATCATCTCGAAACTCTGGCACGATTTTTTCCGTGTTGAAGTGTAGCGTGGGCTCGATGGACGCTCCTGTTGTTCGGCAGTCAACGCGCCACGCACCGCCATGAGCAGACGTGCAACATTTACAGGTTTAGGGATAAAGTCCACCGCACGGTGGCGCATACAACCAATAACGCTCTCAACAGAAGTAGAGGCTGAGAGTGCAATCCACGGCACGCCGTCAAGTGGCGAAGAAAAGCCCTCTGGCTCGCCACACAAAATCAAATCAGGTCGGAAAGCATCAGCTTCCGCCACAACACCATCGACATCCCCAACGAGCCTCACCTCAAAACCCTCGTGCTCCAACAACTCTCCGAGAGAATTGCGAATGCTACGCTGGGTGTCGAACACCAAAATTTTAGTCATATTTGCAATATATAAATTACCCTACGGACAAGACTCTGACAAACTTGTCCGCAAATGGTATGCAAATTCGTAGCCAAAATGTTGTCGGGAGCATAATAAAGTTTCAAAAAATATGTTACCTTTGTGGTAAAGATAGGGTTTTTAATTGTCTGTTCAAACACCCACACTCTGGGTCAACATCTTTACAGGCAGTCGTTCTCTTCGACAATTTTGGCCGATTAGGCTATCGGTATTTACTTTGAAAACCACACAAAACGTAATATTTTCAACTTTTTTGATGAAAAAAAACTATAATATCGACCGACAAAGGTTGCATCTTCCCGAGTATGGTAGGCACATTCAGGATATGGTTCACGAACTCTCTCAAATCGAAAACCGAGACGAGCGAAACCTACGAGCCAAAGCCCTCATTGCCATCATGGCCAACATCCAACACCAAAGCGCCGATACTCCCAACTTCGAACGAAAATTGTGGGACCACCTATTTATTATGGCTGATTATCAATTAGATATCGACGCACCATACCCTGCGCCCACCGCTGCAACCATAATGCCTCCGCCACACAAAATGGAGTATCCACGCACGGCTATCAACATGAAACACTATGGTAAAAATGTGCGCAACGTCATTCGCTCACTCCACAAGCTCAAAGACCAAGACACGGTTGATGTGGTCGTTTATAATCTTGCCCGCTATATGCGTACCAAGAGTTATGAGTTCAACCAGGAGCACCCCGACAATTCGGTCATCATCAAAGACATCAAGAAGATGTCCGAATATGATATTTCCATCGACGAGAACGCGATTACACAAATCAAAAGTGAATATAAAAATGTCTTTACAGACTATAAAAAAACTCGCCAAAACAAGAAAACCACAAAAAAACGATAATATAAACCCACAGTTTTCGTGGTTTTGATGGGCGGGACTATTGACCTTTGAGGGAGATTTGCTACCTTTGTTTCACAACACAACCAAGAATTACATTAAACAACGCGATATAATGAAGAAAGTATTGATAATTGCCATCGCCGCACTCGGTATCTATGGCTGCTCGAACAACAAAGCACAACTCGGTGGCGAGTTTGCCGGCAAACCCAACACCACCATTCTCCTCGAAAGTGTAGGAACAGATGGGGGAAGCATTGTGGACTCTGTAAAGACCAATGCAGCAGGACGCTTCAACCTTCGCATCGCACTCAAAGAAGGCCAGGCAACTCTCTATACCCTTCGCTGTGACGAACAGACAGTGCCCCTGATTGTGAGCGCAGGCGAGAAAATTGAAGTTAATTCGGTGCCAGGACTCATTGATGGCTACACCGTTAAGGGCTCCGAGGAGTCGGCTCTGGTGAAAGAGATTAAGAACATTATGGGTTTTGGTGTTGCAAGGCTCGACTCCCTGCGTACACTCTACAACCAAACCTCCTCCAAGTCGGTACTCCAACACATCAGCAAAGAGTTTTCCAAAGAGTATTATGCCATCAAGCGACAGCAAATAGAGTTCATCGTGAAAAATGCTGGCTCGTTGGCAGCAATCTATGCGCTCAACCAACGCCTGCCGGGAGATGAGTCGCTCTTCAACGGACACAACGACATTGTCTATTACCGCTTGGTGGCTGACTCCGTGGAGCAAAACTACCCATCGTCGCCCTACCTTGCAACCCTCAAAGCACAAATCGCACGCTACGACCAACAGGCCGAGCTGCTGGGTAAACTCGACAAAGCCTTGGAGGAAGAGCCTGCGGCATTCCCCGACCTCTCCGTACCCGACATGTATGGTAAGGAGCAGAAACTCTCCGCCCTGAAAGGCAAAGTATTCCTGCTCGACTTTTGGAGCGTAGCCGACCAGAATGCGACCTTCCACAATGCCGAATTGAAGAAGGTTTATGAGAAATACAACCAGAAGGGCTTCGAGATTTATCAGGTGTCGGTTGACACTTCCAAACCCGTGTGGGTAGAGGTTGTACAACGCCACAAGCTCCCTTGGATTACGGTGTGTGACTTCCAGGGTGCAGCCTCACAAGCTGTACTGCTCTATGGCGTTCGATCCGTTCCACAAAACTTCCTCTTTGATGCTGAAGGTAACATTGTTGCTCGCAACATCTTTGGCGACAAATTGAGCGCAAAAGTGGGTGAATTGCTGGAAAAATAAGGTTTGTTTTAAGGTAATATAAAATGTACTATTTCGCCTCGGATATGCACCTCGGAAGCGGCACGCCGGAAGAGTGTCGTAGGCGTGAATTGGAGGTTGTCGGATGGCTCGACAAAGTGGGCGCAGATGCCAAGGGAATTTTTCTTGTGGGAGATGTGTTTGACTTTTGGTACGAATACAAACGTGTTGTACCAAAGGGTTTTACACGACTGCTCGGAAAACTCTCTGAACTCACCGACCGTGGTGTGGAGATTTACTTCGTGCCGGGCAACCACGACATGTGGCAGAGAGATTACCTCGAAAAAGAGTGCGGAATTAAGGTATGTTTTAAGGTAATACAAACAACCCTTTCGGGCCGAAAAATTGCCATCGAACACGGCGACGAAATTTATGCCCGTGCGCTGGGTGGCGGCACACGCCTGATGAACTCCATTTTCCGCAGTCGTACCTGCCGTTGGCTCTTCTCCCACCTTATCCACCCCGACTTTGCTCTCCGCTTCGGACAAGGGTGGTCGCACGGCAGCCGCAAAAGCAAGGATATTGTCCTTCCTTTCGCCGGAACCGACGACCCAATGGTTAAGGATGCCGAGCGCAGGGTGGCCGAGGGCGAGCAGACCGACATCTTTGTTTTTGGCCACAACCACTGCGCTGAGGAGTACACGCTCTCGGGCGGACAAAAGGCGTTCTTCCTCGGTAATTGGTTCCACGAGCCGGTGTATGGAGTGTTGGACGAGGAGGGTAACTTTACACTTAAAAGAGTATAAATCACGCCATTATGAAACAATATCTCGACCTGCTGAAAACCATCCGTGATACGGGCGTTGTCAAAGGCGACCGCACAGGCACAGGCACCAAAAGCATCTTTGGCTACCAGATGAGGTTTAATCTGGCGGAGGGCTTCCCGTTGCTGACCACCAAAAAGGTCTTCACCAAGGGTATCATCCACGAGCTGCTGTGGTTCCTCAAAGGGGATACCAACATTGGCTACCTTGTGCGCAACGGAGTTCACATTTGGGATAATGATGCGTATAGGTTTTATGGCGAACTGTGTGCCAAAAATGGAGTACAACCCATTGCGCGTGAGGAGTTTTTGGCAAAGGCTTCGGAAGGCCAAGTGTCGCCCATCGAGGGCTACTGCTATGGCGACTTGGGCAGTGTCTATGGCTCGCAGTGGCGTAGCTGGGGCGCACCCGACGGCAGGGTGATTGACCAGATTGAGGATGTTATTCGCACCATTAAGACCAACCCCAATTCGAGGCGTATGATTGTTTCGGCGTGGAATGTTGCCGACGTGGAAGGTATGGCTCTGCCCCCGTGCCACGTACTGTTTCAGTTCTACGTTGCGGAGGGAAAACTCTCGTGCCAACTCTACCAACGCAGTGCCGACACATTCTTGGGCGTGCCGTTTAATATTGCGTCCTACGCACTTCTGACACACATTATCGCCCAGATTTGCGACTTGGAGGTTGGGGAATTTGTCCACACATTGGGCGACACCCACCTCTACCTCAACCACTTCGAGCAGGTAGAGGAGCAACTGTCAAGGGAGCCTCGCCCGCTACCCCGCCTACGACTCAACCCTGCGGTGAGGAGCATTTCAGACCTGCGCTTTGAGGACATCGAGATTGTGGACTACAACCCCCACCCGACCATCAAAGCCCCAATGTCGTTCTAAATCAACAGAAAACCTCTCTTAACGAAACATCATATTTACCAATGAAAAGACTTATTTACTTGGCGATATTTTCCCTCGCTATCACAACAAGCGGTTGTGATGGAGTAATGCGAGAGGTGGATTGGAATCCTGTGATATTAAAAATTGCCGTTCAAGACACCAATGGGACAGACCTACTAAACCCAACAAACGATGGTTTTGTAGGCTCGTTGGTCTCGGCAGAGTGGAATGGCAATACTTATACCTATGACCACTCTGTCGGCAACACCACGTCGAGGGTGTATGCCCCTTTTTGGTACGGACTATTTTTGCAAGAAATAGATGGTATATACTACTTGTCTTTGGGAGAATTTGCTGGCGACAAAAAATACGATCACGATCTAATTATTCGTTGGCAAGATGGCAAAAAGGATGTAATTCACTACAAGAACAGAGTGAATGAAGCTATGATAAAAGCCACTCGCACCTACTCTCTCAACGGTAAAAAATGCAATAACCCCATAATAATTGTGCGTTAATGAACACCAAAATTTCCATCATAGTTGCCGTGGCTGAGAATGGCGTGATTGGCACGGGTGGCACAATGCCCTGGCACATCAGCGAGGATTTCCGCCACTTCAAGGCCGTAACACTCGGGCACTCGGTGATTATGGGCCGCAAGACCTACGAGAGCATTGGCCGACCCCTACCCCGCCGCTGCAACATCGTCATCACACGCAACCCCGAATTGCGCATCGAAGGGTGCGAAATGGCCCCCTCGTTGGAGGGTGCGCTGGCGATGTGCGAGGGCGAAGAGGAGGTTTTTGTGATTGGTGGTGGCGAGATTTACCGCCAAGCGATGCCCCTTGCCCACAAGTTGTATATCACCCATGTTGGCGTGAGTGTGGAGGGCGACACCCGCTTCCCCGCCATTGACCCTGCGGTGTGGCAGGAGGTGAATAGAGAGGAGTTTGAGTGTGGTGCGGAGTTTGCACACCCGTTCTCCTTTGTGGACTACGAGCGCAGGTGAAAATTTTTACCCACCCAAAGGGAGTGATTGTTAGGCCACTACGCCATTTTGAGCCATAGTGGCGAGGTAAAAACGCACAGAAAGTTTGCAAAATCGGAAAATATGCCTACCTTTGCACTCGCAAACGTACCGCGGGGTGGAGCAGTTGGTAGCTCGTCGGGCTCATAACCCGAAGGCCGGAGGTTCGAGTCCTTCCCCCGCTACCTTAACGGACAAGTCGCAAGATTTGTCCGTTTTTTGTGCGATTTCATTTTTATAAGTGCTTGATATACTGAACATTAAATCAAAGAACAAATTTCCGAAGTCGGTTAGATAAGCCCTATTTTCTTTGTCCCATCTAACCCCATTAGGAAAGACCATTTTTTGTATCTTTTGGCTGGTTTCAAAGTCGCCCATATTCCAATAACTGCTTAAATTACAAGCGATTCTGATTGTATCTTCAATATAAGATGCAAGGTTCGAGAGGTTCACCGATATTTTTTCCAACTCTGCCTCCGTAGAGCGTTTTTCAGCCTCCAAATCGGCAATGGCACTGCTGTACGCATCTTCATCAACTTTACCGATTGCGAAGTTCTTTTTAGCCGTCTTAATGTAGGTATTGATGGTTGCCAAATGTTTCTTCACTGCGTTGATGTCGTCTTCCTGCGTATTCTCCTTCTCGGCAAACTTTTGCTTCAACACCTCAACAAGCGTCGGGATAAGTTCCATCGGCACATTGAAACGGTCGAGCAGTTCGAAATACTTTGCGTGTAGTTCTTTCGCCGACACATTGACCGAGCCATCCTTACCACTATATTTATAATAGTCCAGATTCTTCTTTTTGACCGTGTAGCCCGTCAGCATATGACCGTTGTAAAAGATATGTCCCTTCAACGGGAATTGAGGGGTAATGGCGGCTTGTTCATAGCCGCCGTGATTACCGTCAAGAATTTGTTGCACCCTATCGAACAACGCTTCGGAGATGAGTTTCTCCTGCTTGCCCTTAATGACATTTCCGTTAAGAAACTTATGCTCCAATCGCCCGCAATAGAACGGATTTCGCAAGCACTCTGATAGGCGTTGTTTCTTAATATCCAACCCTCGTGCTCGTAGGCGTTCCACCACCTTGGCTTGGGTTATATCAGGTTCGTTGGCAATCCACTCCCAAGCGAATTTCAAGATGCGGCCATCGTCATTGATGGTTAGTTGGTGTTCTTTGTTTACTTTCTTTGAATTGTATCCAAGAGGAGGGCGGCCATACCACTCACCTCGATTGATACACGCCACCATACCCTCGTAGCACTTATGCCTACGCATAGCGTTGTCGATGTCGGCAACGATAAGCAATATAGCCTCGATGTGTTCGGCCAGCAAATTGCTCTTATCTACGGGTTGATTGACGGCAATGATGGTGATGCCGCTGCGGTTCAACTGACCCTTGTAGGTCAAACCCTCGGTCATATTACGACTGAAACGGTCGTAATCATATACTACGATAGTATCAATTTCGGGGTCGTTGAGGACTATGCCAATCATATCCAAGAATTTATCTCCCGCTTTCTTTGCGCTCTCGAATGTGCCGCCGAAATCATACTTAACATCCTTGTTGTTATTTTCGCAATATCTGTGGCACGCATCCAACTGCGTATCAATCGAATTATTGCTCTTAAACTGCTCCTCCGACGACACTCGTGTCCAAGTTGCAGCCTTGCCCTTACCACTCGCCGTAAGGGCCTTTCTTTTGCTGATAATTTGGTCAATGCCTATATTCTTTTTTCGCTTAATCATTATTATTCTGTTTATTAGCCTTATTATTCACATACCACGCATAACCGATTTCAGCAATATTGTCCAATCCGTTCAGAATGGTAATTATGTCATTTTCGTTGGAGATGCCCAACTCGTTAAAATTTTTAATGAATGTTTCATTGATTTGTCCTTTTATGAACATATTAAATTAAAATTTCAATCCCCCGAAGGGGTTATTTGCTTTTGTACCTCTCTCCATACCTCGGAAAGACTTCTGGTCGGCAGGGATATGCGTAGAACCCTTGCGCTCTGGGCGCAGTTATCCTATCGTTACTTCATCGTAGTATGTATTTTATGATTATTTGGAAGGACATCAGTTCTCGCGAAAGAACCGAAGTAATGCAAATATACAAATTAAAAACGAGAAATACAAATTTTTAATTAAATGGGCACAATTATTTTCATTTTTTTCTAAACCCTATTTCAAGTTTACACCAATGCCAAAAATTCTATATATGCCTAACATTCAAGTTCACTGATAATTATACGATTTTTACTATGTGTATTTACATGGATATTTTTTTGTCAATATAGGGGGCAGGAGGGGTGTGTGGTGAGTTTGCAACAAGAGCAAACTGCCTTAAAAATGAAATTTGCGGCTACTGTCATCCCGCCTCCAACAATGCTTTCCGAAAATTTTCCCAGAAAATTTCGACCTCAAAAAATAGACCTTGCTATACCCCAAACTCCTTCTTGACTCGCTGCACGGTCGATACTGACACCCCGCAAATCGCCGCTGTATCTCTTATGCTCTTGCCCTGCTTCAATGAGCGAATGACCTTTGCATATTCTTCCTGCTTGCGCTCTTTTGTTTTGACCGAGCCTACTTTACGCCCCAATTTGCCACCGTCAGCAATATACTTGGCTCTGCCACTGTTGAGGCGATATGTTATATTCTCTCTTTCGAGCTGGGCGCAGACACCAAGCACAGATACCATCACCGCCAAATATGGATTTTCCTTGCCGTCAGTACCAAACAACGACAACCCCTCCTTTTGAAAATAGGCGTTAATACCATTATCCTTCAATGTTCGGATGGTATCGAGCACCTCCCAAACAGCACGACCACAGCGGGAGAGTTCCGAGAATAGCACCACATCGACTTTGTTGCTGACAGCATAGGCGATGCACTCGGTTAATACGGCACGCTCCTCGTTGCGCTTTGCACCGCTAATGTGCTCCTCGTAAACCTCAACAACCTCCAATCCGTTACGGCTGGCATAGTCGGTCAGGTCAGCAACCTGACGAGAGGTCGATTGCCTCTCGCCCGTGCTGCTTACTCGTGCGTAAATAATTGCTCTTTGTGTCATTTTGGGATACTATTTAGGTATCAATTTTTGATACGCCGTTAGAATACTTGCACCAGATTCTCGTAGCGTAGGCTACGGTAACCGCCAGCCATCACATCGTAATATTTAACCGTACATACCTGGTCGCCAGATAAGCCACGACCGTTCTGGGTCGCACGCATCAGATTACCAGCGCAAGTTCCCCACGCCTCACGCAGAGTGCCATCCTTCTTCATATAGATAAAGTGTGTCACGCCGCTCTGCAACTTTGCCTTCAAGAGGTCAATCATCTGCGCCTTGATTACGCCCATCGCTGCCGAACCTGTGCGTCGCGCGATTACATTCGCCCTGTGAACTGTCATTGAGTTCATTACTACCAAATTTCCCATATCTGTAAGATTTTTTATTACACTCTAATTCAATTTTGCCTTTGGCTGACCCCAGCCGTTCATTGCCCATACATACTCTCGTGCCTCCTCTTTGCTCTGGAAGTCCTTTACAAATCTGCCGCTTGCGCCCTTTTCCGAAACCCAATCCCATCGCCAAACACCATAACTTCTTCGATGCGGTGCGTAGTAATATTTTCCAACTTCTGCCTTCATAGTTATCTCCTTTTCTGATAACAAAGATATGGAATATATTTAATATATCCAAACTTTTAACAATAATTTTATGGATTATTTTGATTATTTTCCATATTTTCATACTTTTGAGGTTAAAATCAACTACCTATGGCAACTGACAAACAAGAACGCACCGTCATTCATCTCGAACTCGGTGCAGAACACCACTACTTCGGCAGCATCAAAGCATTGTGCGACCACTTCGGCAAGGAGCAAATCGGCATCACTTACAAGAGCCTCGCCAACATCGGCATCGCTCCCGACAAACCCTACCGCAACAAGTTTTGCACAATCCGCAAGGGTATTTTACTGACCGCTCCAAAAGCAGATGCTGGGGTAAAATAGCCGACTCGAATTTTTATGGGCTGCAATCGAAAGGTTGCAGCTTTTTGTATACAATGTCCCTTTGGGTGTTGTTCGTTTGAAAAATGTTTTCTAATTTTGTCTTTGTAATCATCTGATTACAGACATATTGAAAGTGTTTTCGCAGTCCTTCTAAGAAAATGTGGAAGTTTTCAATGCAAGAGGACATACGAACAGCACTCATTTCTTGTGTAGTTATGTGGCTATGCACAATTGTGCGTACTCCTCATACTATCCAAGTGTGGGGCATTGTATCGTTTATTCTTGCATAGGTCTTTCCACAACCTTCTTAGAGATAAACGGGAATCATCTCCACGCTTTCTTTTTTATACTAATCCACCGCATAGGAGATGCTACGGTAATTTGGTTAGCGCATTAAACTTTAACTAAATTATAGCACTATGAAGAAATTTCTCTGTGTAGCCATTGTGGCTATCGTTTGCGGCCTATCAAGCTGTAAGGATTATGATTCCGACATCACGGGTATCAACAATCGCTTGGACGAAATCGAAAACACTCAAATCAAAACAATCCAACAGCAGATTACCGCCATCAATATCTCTCTGCAAAAGTTAGAAAAGACCGATGCAGATTTGAAGGACTACATTACTGCTCTTCAAAACCGAGCAGGAGAACTTACCAATGAAATCACGGCGACTAACAACAAAATAAATGAGTTGAAAAACTCTTTGGAGGGACAAATTGCATCCGAGGCTACCCGTATTATTGGACTATTAGAGGCAACAAAGAGCGATATTCAGTCGGAACTTACAACCATCAACGGTCTGATTGCCGATTTGCAGGATAAGGACAAGGAGCTTGAAGATAAAATCGAGGCGTTGAAGGAGTATGCTGATGACAAACTTGCCGATACAGAGGATTGGGCAACTGCAACATTTGCCACGCTTGACCAATACAACGCTCTTGCCGAGGCTGTTGCAGCAATCGACATAGACGCACAGACCGTAAACACATTGCTCAAAGAACTCGAAGAGCGTATCAGCGAGCAGATTGAGGAGGCAATCGAAGGTGTTGAGGGTGAACTTGCCGAGGCGGTAAGCACCATCACCAATGAGTACAAAAGTGCCATATCGGCAGCAAGCAATGATATTACGACAGCCTATAACAAAGCTATCAAGAGTGCAATCGACGATGTGGAGGCATCTATCAAGTCGTGGGTCAATACTCAACTCGCAAACTACTACACCATCGCTGAGGCTGATGCCAAGTTGGAAGCTTTGAAGGTGGCGTTGGAGAGTAAAATTACCGCTTCGGAAAACTCCATCAAAGCGAGCATTTCGGAACTCGAAACCGAAATTAACACCAAGATTAGCGAGAATGGCAAACTTATCTCTGCCCTGGAAAATGACCTCTCGTTACTTACTGCCGAGGCTGCAAAGAATGCCAATGACATCATCACCAATGCCAATGCTATCGAGGCTAATGCCGAGAGTATCCGCAAGAACGCTCAGGCGATTTTGGATAACGATGCGGACATCGAGGCAAATGCCGAGTTAATTGCCGAGAACAAGTCGCTTATCTCGGCCAACAACACCCTTATCAACCAGAATCAGGCGGCCATTGCAAAACTTCAAGGTCAGGTAAATGCTAACGAGCAAGCTATCGTAGCCAATGCAACGACCATCTCAAAGAATGCTGCCGACATCAGTGCTAACGCAGCCCAGATTGCAAACAATGCTGCTGCCATCGCTGATAATCTGGCCGCTATTACGGCAAATGCTGCCGATATTGCCGCACTTCAAGAGGAGTTGATTGAAACTACCAAGGAGATTACTCAGGCCTACAAGAATGCTATCTCAAATGCTATCACAACACTCGATGGCGAGTTGCGTGACCATATTGCTTCGGAGGTTGAAACTATCAATGCAACTATCGAGGCTCTGACTGCTCGCGTGACCACCTTGGAGAAGGAGGTTAAGAATATCAAGGTTGCTATCTATAACATTCAGGGCGACATCTCCACCTTGCAGGAGCAGGTGGCAGACATCTTGGCTCGTATTCAGTCCATCAGCTATGTTCCGAAGTATGCCGATGGCAATGCTACGATGTACTACACCAACAGTAACGGCACAATCACTGCTGGAACCGCCACTCTCGACTTCGAGTTGCAACCTGCCTCGACCGCCGATGAACTCATTTCGGTATGGGAGAGCGCACTCAGCGCAAAGGCTGTCTATACGATGACACGCTCAGCTGGCGACTTCGTAAATCTCACTATCGAGAGCGCATCGGCAAAAGATGGCATCTTGACCGTGGTAGTTTCGGGCGCAAATCTCAATGAAGCATTCTTCCGTAGCGAGATTTCGGCAAATGTGCGCTTGCAGGTATCTGACGGCAACAATCAACTCGCCTCGGAGTATGTAAATATGGTGCCTTGGACTACCGACAATATAGCATTCACCGATGCAAACTTCAAAGCTGTGCTTTTGGAGAACTATGACGCTAATAGCGACGGTGAGATTTCTGCCGAGGAGGCTGCTGCCGTCACTTCACTCGATGTGTCGGGCACTATCCCTCAAATCACATCGTTGGAGGGTATCGAGTACTTCACAAACCTCGAATCGCTCGACTGCTCTTACAACAAGATTAAATCGCTCAACCTTGCCAGCAACACGAAATTAACAACCCTTGCAGCGGCAACAAACCTCTTGGAGTCGGTTACTCTGCCTTCGTCTATCACTACACTCGACCTCTCGAACAACAAACTTTCGACCGTCGATGTCAGCAAGATGAAGGACCTCACCTCGCTGAATGTATCTATCAACAAACTCGGCTCGCTCAATGTGTCGCAGAATAAGCAACTCACCTCGCTGCTCTGCCTCAAAAACGAGTTGGTGTCGCTCGATGTTGCGAACCTCACTCTTCTCACCGAGTTGAACTGCTCGAACAACCATATCGAGAGCCTCAACCTCAGCAAGAACACCGCGCTCACAACGCTCGATGTGTCGCAGAACGCTCTGACCTTGCTCGATGTCACCAAATCTACCGAGCTGACCGAACTGCTTTGCAACGATAATCAGCTCACCAAGCTCTATGTGATTGGTCTCTCGAAGGTCGCAACCATCAACTGCTCGGCAAACAACCTCGCAGACCTCTCGCTTGCGGGCTGTACTGCGCTCACCGACCTCGACTGCTCGAAGAATGCTTTGGCTGCGCTGAATATCATCCCAGCACAGAAGTTGCAGACGCTCAACTGCTCGACCAATGCCCTTGCAATGCTCGACATCAGCAACAATGCCAACCTCGCAACTCTCGATTGCTCTGGTAACCCCGCACTCGTTAAGCTGTGGGTTAAGGACGATGCTCAGCAGGGTGCAGTCGCAATCACCAAGGACAACACAACCTCTACCTATTTTAACAATGGCGGTATTGTTATCCCTGATTCAAAATTGAAGGCATACCTTGTAAATAACTACGACGACGATAGCGACGGAGAGATTTCTATCGTCGAGGCGGACAATATCACTATGGTAAACTGTTCGGGTAAGGGCGTTACCGACCTTACAGGCTTGGAGGCTTGTACAAACCTTGCGACACTTAACTGCTCGAATAACACTATTAAAAATATTGAGTTGCCAAACCTGAAACAACTCAAAACGGTTACTTGTAATGGTTGTCCAATTGAGCGAATGAATTTCAACAGTTGCTCTTCATTGCAGTATCTCAATTTGCAGGGCGTGACTACCAATGCAATCAGCGGCAAGGTTATCAACATCACTAACTATACACAAGCAAAAACTCTCTATTTCACAGCAAAATCCACTCCGTTTACATCGTTTGTACTATCCAATACCACATCACTTACCTCCCTCGAATTCTATGGGGAGTTTACTGATGTTACCGTTACCGATAATACCGCACTGACCTCGTTGGTATTCTACTCGCCAGCAGTTAATGCCACCTTGTCAAGCAATATTGTGTTGGAAGGTATTGATGTTTCGCAACTCGTTGACCTCCAAACCCTCTATGTACAGAACTGTCATTTGCAGTCGCTCGATGTTACCAAGAATTTGGCACTAAAAGAACTTTTCTGCAATAACAACCAATTGACAACCCTCGATGTATCGAACAACACATCGCTCGTGAAGTTCTATTGTAACGATAATAAGTTGCCACGCATCAATGTAACAGCAAACACCGCATTGCAGGAGTTCGATATTTCAAGCAACTTCCTCTCAGCTCTTAATATCCGTAGCAACACTGCACTTACCTATCTTAATGTAAGTGACACAAAACTTACGATGGTAGATGTAAAGGCGAATACAGCATTGAAAACTTTGTATGCAGAGTATTTAGCAATTGGAGATATAAATCTATCCGCAAATAATGCTCTTACAAATGTAAGACTTTATAATAACTCATCACTTAAAACAATTACCATTTGGAATAATTGTAAGGCTCCCAATAATTATCTACATTTTGATACGAAAGGTGTCGAGGTTTATGATAATGAAGGTAATAGTTATGGTTATCCTTATAAAGTGGGGCAATATGTCCCTTGGTTTAACGGTGGAGTGGTTTATGAAATTTCCAATGGCGGACAGAATGGTAAAATGATGTCTGTCGCTGAGACCTCAGGCAATTGGGATGGCGCAAAAACTTGGTGTTCTAATTATGGAACGGGGTGGTTTTTGCCTTCATTAGATGAGTTGAGAGTGATTTACAATAATAAATCAGCCATTAACTCGACTCTCTCAGCCCATCGTTTTACTACTCTCGGAATATGCGAGTATTGGTCTTCTACTGAGGACAATTACCTCTACGCGTACGGATTGAGTTTCGATGATGGTGATTCAAACCGCAGCGGTAGGGGTGACACAAACAGTGTGCGTGCTGTCCGAGCTTTTTAATTAACGATTTAACAACAACGGTTGGTGGTTTCCGCCACCAACCTTAAAATAAACTTATTATTAACTTAAAAAAATATTACTATGACAACAGAAGAACTGATTCAAGCATCGGAGCGGATATTAGAAACATATAAAAGCGTAGTCGAAGATTGTACGCAGAAAATGCGAGAATTATTAATAAAATACAATAACAATGATGTCCTTTATGTGGACACATATCAAACTATACAATTAGATGAGGCATCTATCGAACAAATGAAAATAATTATCAGTAAGATAATAATGGAAAACAATAATCAAGTTAGAGCGCAACAACAAAGTCAATATCGAGATATTCAAACCAAGCCGAACAAATATGGACCAGAAAATGAGTATGGGAAAGACGAAATCTAACGAAATCATTATCGAAACGGTAGATGAAAGTTTTAGAAATCCTTTGGATATCTACCGTCAGGAAGTTGGTATAACATCCAATCAGCCCAAAACAATAGAGGATGTTAAGACAAGGTTTAATGAATTATTAAACTCAAAGATAGGAGATAGCCTTGTGATAGGTAGTAACATTACTTCTGATAACAAATAAATCTTTGAATAATCAGCATACAGAAAACGGCAGTCGCAATTAAGTGGCTGCCGATTTTTCTGAATACAGCCAAAGGTTGAATACACTAACGGCTCCGTTTCATCAATTCGGAAACAATATAAGATACTTCCCTGGTAGCCTTGTCCCTATCGATGACTCCATATAGCTGGCTATAAAAATCAACAGCCCGCCAAAATACACTATCATCCTTTGGAAGTTTACCCAATCGCATATCTACAAGTTTGGATGTGCAACGAGCCAAACATCTCTCATAATACTCTCCAATATCCATTCCTGGCTCTTTCTGCTGGCAGGGGCGGGCGGCGGAACACTCCGCTTCCTTTTCAGAACAAGGGCTGACGGGAGGAGTATTATAATTTTCACTATTGGAGTTTATAAGGGATTCTTTCTCTACTTCGCTCGCCGCAACAAACTCAAAACCCTTGAAGTCAAATCCCAGATTTCTTTCATTGTTTTCTTCTCTTTCTTCCAATCGTTCACTATCGTTCTCGATTTCCTCTTCTTGAAAACCTATTGAAGAATTAGAAAAAGATGATTGAAAACCTATTGCCCCTGATGGGTTATCCCCATCATCATCGCCATTTACATTTACTTCTTCATTTACATCTTCTTCAACATCTTCATTAACATCTACATCAAGGGGTTGTTTTAGGGGTTGAATTAGGGGTTGTTTTTTGCGAGCGTTCTGATTGCCCTTTGGTGCGCCACCTAACTTTCCAAATTCAGCACCCTTCTTACCATTCTCAACGCTCGCCATATACTTTTTGTGAGCCGAGTCGAGGTTTGGTTTTGCCATCGCCATTATTACATTCACCATTGGACTGCTACTCTCTTCATCAACTCCTTCAAGAGCATAATCCCTTATTTTCAATACACACTCACGAAACTCTGCATCGCTGAGGTGCTTCATCGCCTCCAAAAAGGAGTCGTACATAACAAATGACCTTTTCTCATTTTTCTTCGTCATTACTATTTATAATTATACTGCTTATTAAGAACCACGCCGACACCATCGGCGCAGTTAGGTATGATACCTACTTGAATATAATAGGTACATATTTCAAAGTAAAGATATTTTTATCGGTAATTTGAAACTTTTTCATCAATCCACTCAACAAAGAGGATGACTACTTCAAAGTCTTTTAGGAATAGGTTAGAGATTTCGATGCAATGTCCTACTCAAAAGGAGAAACGAAATGTTTCTCCTTTTTTCGTATCGGGGGTTGTCCCCCCCGACTATATGTACATTCCTTCCAAATTCCTACTCAGCAAGGCCACCGAGCGCGATTTCGCCACCTCCCGACCTTCCCTTTCGTAAGGGAGGAATACCACAAATGAGGCTCCTCTTGAAGGAGTGTCCCGACCACCCAAATCAAGCGCACAAAAAAACGAGGCACCGTTTCACAATCGGATGCCCCGTTAGCCCGTCGGAGGTAGATATTAAAGGGAGAAACACTTCGAAGCCTCTCGCTAAATTTAGCAAACACACGCACAATCAGCTTCTACTTGGGAAGTACCCCCGACAGAAATCATAGTATATTTTGACGCATTTTGTGTGTCGTCTTCACTCATAAGATGCACAACCTACCCCAAAAGTTGCATCACTCGCAAAATTTTTTTGATTTTTTTGTGGGAAAGGAAAGTTTTTTGCGGGTATCTTTTTTAATACCCGAGGCCTCGGAGTGCCCCTACTTTCTTCACGGGCATCTATT
>JBGUSZ010000098.1:0-3154 GCA_045132795.1 Tidjanibacter sp.
ATGGATATGGATAACTTCGCAATGGACTCCTACTTTGGTCGCAATACCTACAACGGCTTGGAGCAATCCGTGTGGGGCAACCTGACCTATCAGCACTACTTTACGGGACGTTCCTACCTGACCACAGGTGCTTCGATGTGGGTGCGCCACGTGGAGGAGGATGTGAAACAAGCCGCCTTGCCACTCCAAAACTATATGGATGTGTTGGAGCCGGGAGTGTTTGCGGAATATACCTATAATATAAAAGATAAGTTCTCGCTGGTGGCAGGCGTGAGGGGCGACCTCTCGACCATCCCCGGTGGTGTGAGCGAGTCGGGCGAGTTGATAGCTACCGAGAGCGAGTTCCTGCTCACTCCCCGTATGCACCTTCGATATAACTTCACAGAGCAGACCGCTTTGAGGGCTTCGGCAGGTTTGGGCTCTCGCAGGGTTATGCCTTTCACGGACAATATCTGGATGCTCGGAACCAACCGCACGATTGTAAACTCCTTGCAGGCGGGCGAGGATATTGAAAAGGCAGCCACTATGGGCGCAAGCCTTACTCACACCCTGAGCCTTGTGGACTACAACGACCTTACGGTTAGTTTCGACTACTTCCACACTCGCTTCTCAAATGCCGTGTTGGCCGACCAAGAGACAGCCGATAATAGCATCCGCCTTTATGCCCTTGATGGCCCTGCCTTTGCGAACAATTGGCAGGTGGATGTGCAGTGGACTCCCCTCGAAGGACTCGACATATTTACCACCTTCCGCTATACCGACTCGAAGATTACGAAAGAGTTGGATGGGGTTAAACACCTTGTTGACAGACCTTTGGTGGGTAAGTTTAAGGGCCTTGTGAATGTGCAATATGCCACCAAGTTCCGCCGTTGGGTGTTCGACTTCACAGCCCAACTCAATGGCCCTATGAGGTTGCCTGCACTGGATGGCAATGTGATGGCGGCCAAAGATTCGCCCGTCTATCCGATGTTCTATGGTCAGGTGAGCCACCGCATAGGTCAGTGGGATATCTACGTTGGTTGCGAGAACATTCTCAACTATATGCAACACAACCCCATTATTGCAGCCGACAAACCCTTCTCGCCCGACTTCAACTCGTCGGTGGTGTGGGGTCCGCTGATGGGTAGGAAGTTCTACATCGGAGCGAGATTTAATTTATACTAATACCTGATTAAGACTATGAAAAGATTGTTTGTCGTGATGCTGGCCCTCGTTATCGGTGTGGGTGCAGTGTGTGCACAGCAGAAGAAAGAGGTGAAGAATAGGGCAACCGTTACTTTTGCCACCAACCTCGATTGTGAGAATTGTGCTAAGAAGATTTTGGACGTTATTCCTTTCAAAAAGGGTGTGAAGGACGTGGTAGTTGATGTCCCCACCAAAGCTGTGACCGTTACCTACGACCCCCGCAAGACCAACGAGGCTGCGCTCGCAGAGGCTTTGGAGAAGATTGACGTGCGTGTTGTGAAAGGCTGCGAGGGCGAGTGCAAAGGCCACGACCACAAAGGTCACGACCACAATCACGCAGGACACAAACACTGATGTTTAGGGTGGCGTTACACTCCTTGCGAGTGGCGTTGCCTCAAAACAAAATCGCAGGTTACCTCGGAAGTAACCTGCGATTTTGTTTTATAGGAGTGTAACCTATTGTTGCTGCTGGGCCTTTTCGGCACGCTTGCGGTCAATCTCGCTCAGTAGGATTTTACGCATACGCATAAACTTGGGCGTAATCTCCACATACTCGTCCTCACGGATATATTCGAGAGCCTCCTCCAACGAGAACTTCACAGCAGGAGCAAGGATGATTTTTTCGTCCGAGCCGCTAGCACGCATATTGGTCAGCTTCTTACTCTTGGTCAGATTGAGGCAAATGTCGTTGTCACGAGTGTTCTCGCCAACCACCTGACCACAATAGATTTCATCGCCAGGCTCCACAAAGAAACGGCCCCTATCCTGCACCTTGCCCAACGCATAGGCATAGGCCTGACCGGTCTCCATTGCTACCAACGAGCCCACCGAACGCATCTCAATCTCACCCTTGTAGGGCTCAAAGCCTTTCAGACGGTGAGCCATAATGGCCTCGCCTGCGGTGGCGGTCAGAAGGTTGCTCCTCAGACCGATGATACCCCTTGAAGGGATGTCAAATTCGAGCCTTGTGCGCTCGTTGCGCGACTCCATATTACGAAGCGTACCCTTGCGCTTGGTGGCAAGCTCAATGGCCTTGCCTGAGTAGTCATCGGGTACGTCGATGGTGAGTTCCTCCACAGGCTCACACTTCACGCCGTCAATCTCCTTGAAGAGCACCTTGGGCTGGCCTACCTGCAACTCATAACCCTCACGTCGCATCGTTTCGATGAGCACCGAGAGGTGCAACACACCACGACCATATACGATGAACTTGTCGGCACTATCGCCCTGCTTAACCCTCAGTGCGAGGTTTTTCTCCAACTCCTTGTCCAGACGCTCCTTGATGTGGCGGCTGGTAACAAACTTACCATCTTTGCCAAAGAAGGGCGAATCGTTGATGGTAAAGAGCATACTCATAGTGGGCTCGTCAATGGTGATAGGAGGCAGTGGCTCGGGGTTCTCGAAATCGCAAATGGTGTCGCCAATCTCGAAGCCGTCAATGCCCACAAGTGCACAAATCTCGCCACACTCCACCTGCTCGGCTTTGGCTTTGCCGAGGCCCTCAAATACCATCAGGTCTTTGATTTTGCTCTTGACGAGTGTCTTGCCATCACGCTTCGCAAGCGTTACATTCATACCCGCGCGCAGGGTGCCACGAGTGAGTTTACCCACAGCAATACGGCCCAGATAGGGCGAGTATTCGAGCGAGGTGATGAGCATCTGGGGAGTACCCTCCACCTTCTCAGGCTCGGGAATCTCGTCGATAATGGTGTCGAGCAGAGGGGTGATGGTGTTGGTTTTCTCCTTGTAGGTGTGCGACATCCAACCCTGCTTTGCGCTACCATAGATGACCTTGAAGTCCAACTGCTCCTCGTTTGCATCGAGAGAGAACATCAGGTCGAAAACCTGTTCGTAGACATAGTCGGGACGGCAGTTTGGTTTGTCCACCTTGTTGACAACCACAATGGGTTTCTTGCCCAATGCGAGTGCCTTTTGCAACACAAAACGTGTCTGGGGCATAGTACCCTCA
>JBGUSZ010000099.1:0-5104 GCA_045132795.1 Tidjanibacter sp.
CATCCTACTTCAACCTGAACAACATTACCGTTGGTTACACTCTGCCTTCGAAACTCACTCACGCTCTGAATATTCAGAAAGTTCGTTTCTATGTAGTAGCAGACAACGTGATGTTGCTTACCAACCGTAAGGGTCTTGACCCCCGTCAGAGCCTCAGCGGTAGCACCGGTTACAACTACTCTGCAATCCGCACCGTTTCGGCAGGTGTTTCTTTGAACTTCTAATTAACAAAATGATTGAAAGTTATGAAAAAACTGATTTATATCGCAACAATCGCACTTGGTGTAGTAGCTACATCGTGTGCTGATAGCTTTCTTGAAGTACTGCCTAACGATACCATCGACAGCGAAATCGTAAATGAGATTATGTCGAAAGACGTAGAGCAGTTGCAATCCTACATCACCGCTGGTTATGATGAGACCTATGGTGGAGGCAATAGTGCCACTAACTATGATGAGTTGGGTTATATAACCGAAATGCTCGTTACCGAGCACATGGCAGGTGATGTTGGCTTCCCTACAAATTCCAACTGGTATGCATTCGACTACCAGAACGACAACCGTATGTCGGAGTGGCGTCGTACTAGGTCTTTGTGGACACCTATTTATTATACTATCACAAACTGCTGCAACCCTGTTATTGAGACTTTGGGTGGCTTGGAGTCGTTGACTGACGAGACCAAAACCATTCTCTATCAGGCTTATGCACTGAGGGCTTTCTCCTATTTCAGGTTGATTAACCTATACCAGCAGCCCTATCAGGTTGACAAAGACGCTCTTGGCGTGCCCCTCTACGTTGAGGATGCAACCAAGAACATTCCCGGCCGTGCAACCGTTGCTCAGATTTATGAGCAAATCATCAGCGACCTCGACAAAGCTTATGAGATGGCAAAAGGTATGGGCTACAAGAAGGGTAAAGCAGCTTTGTCGGAGTATAGTATTGCTCTGATTTATGCAAACGTTCTGCTCTTCACTGGCGACTATGCAAACGCTGCCAAGTATGCTGAGGAGGCTGCCAAAGGTGGTACGTTGTTGAGTGGCGATGCAATCGTTCAAAACGGCTTCAACTCCTTGGATATGAGCGAGGTTCTTTGGGGCTATGACGTTAATGTTGAGACAAGTTGGTACTACTACTGCTTTGTTGCTTACATTGATCAATATTGCGATGGTTGGGCACCTATGGGATTCAACCGCTTCATTGACGAGAAGTTGTACAACAAAATTGGCGAAAAAGATATTCGTAAGAACTGGTTTGGTCAGGGTTTGACCTTCATTAACAAGGATTTGACTCCTGAGTATGCAATGTCTGCAAGTCCTGAGTTGATTGCCAAAGGTCTTACAAAATATCTGCCCAACAAATTCATTGATGCCGTTCACACCAACCCTGGTGCTCCCTTTGAGGCTGACGTCATCTACTTCCGTGTTGCCGAGGCTTATCTCGTTGCAGCAGAGGCTCACTACCTCAACAAAGACGAGGCTAACGCCAAGAAATGGTTGAATGACCTCATCAAGACTCGTATTGAGGGCTACAACTGCAACCTCAGCGGCGAGGCACTCTATGAGGAGATTTGCGTGCAGAAACGTATTGAGTTGTGGGGCGAGGGCAAACGTTTGTTCGATGTTAAGCGTCGTAATGAGCACGTAGAGCGTGTTGGTGCTACCCACCCTGCTGACTTGCTCAACGCAACCTTCAACGGTCAGGATGCTATTATGGTATATCAGATTCCTAAGAGCGAGTTGGACAACAATGAGTTCATCACTCCCGATCAGCAGAATCCATAATGGACTAATTCAGAGTTTTGTACAACTCTGAAAAAAACACCCGAAGAGGACTCGCAACTGCGAGTCCTCTTTTTTTGGCCTAATTTTCGAGGAAATTTATACAAGGGTGAAATCTTTTGACTATATTTGTATAATAATTTCGGACCGACTTGATTTAACAACAGATAATACCTATATTATGAACAACACAACCGCACGCAAAGCAGCCGACAACATCCGTATCCTTGCAGCAGCAATGGTCGAAAAAGCAAAATCGGGACACCCCGGAGGTGCTATGGGCGGAGCAGACTTCATCAACGTCCTCTACTCCGAATTCCTGCGCTACGACCCCGACAACTACGCCTACCCTTGGAGGGATAGGCTCTTCCTCGACCCCGGACACATGTCGCCAATGCTCTATGGCGTGTTGGCTCTCGCAGGCGCTATGCCATTGGAGGAGCTCAAAGAGTTCCGTCAGTGGGGTAGCCACACCCCCGGACACCCCGAAAGGGACCTCACACACGCCATCGAAAACACCTCCGGCCCCCTCGGTCAGGGACACGCTATGGCTGTGGGTGCAGCAATGGCCGAGAGGTTCCTCGCCCACAGGTTTGGCGAGTGGACCGCACACAAAACCTATGCCTACATCTCCGATGGTGCCGTTGAGGAGGAGATTTCCCAGGGCGTGGGCCGCATCGCAGGCCACCTCGGATTGGGCAACCTCATTATGTTCTACGATGCCAACAACATCCAGCTCTCCACCACCGTAGAGGAGGTGGACACCGAGGATGTTGCTGCCAAATACAAGGCTTGGAATTGGAACGTGTTGGAGTGCAATGGTAACGATGCCGAGAGTATCCGTACTGCACTCGTAGCCGCCAATGCCGAAACGGAGCGTCCCACCATCATCATCGGCAAGACCGTGATGGGTATGGGTGCTGTGGCAGCCGACGGCAGCTCCTATGAAAACAAAGTATCCACCCACGGTCAGCCCATATCGGCCGCAGGCGCCGACCCCGCACGTACCATCGCAGGTTTGGGTGGCACCCCCGAGGAGCCTTTCGTAATCTTCCCTGAAGTGGAGGAGGCCTATGCCGCACGTCGCGAGGAGTTGAGGGCTTGGGCCGCCGAGCGCAAAGAGGTGGAGAAGAAGTGGAGGGAAGAGAACCCCGAACTCGCTGCCAAACTCGACAAGTTCCTCAGTGGTGATGCTCCCGAGGTTGACTACGACGCCATCGCTCCCGCCGCAGGTTGCGCCACTCGCAATGCTTCGGCTGCCGTGTTGGGCGCATTGGCCGAGAGTGTGGAGAATATGGTTGTCGCTTCGGCCGACCTGAGCAACTCCGACAAAACCGACGGTTTCCTCAAAAAGACCCACGCCTTTACCAAAGGCGATTGGAGCGGTCAGTTCTTCCAGGCAGGCGTTTCGGAGCTCACGATGGCTTGTATTATGAATGGTATGGCTCTGCACGGAGGCGTTATTCCTGCGTGTGGTACCTTCTTCGTATTCTCCGACTATATGAAGCCCGCCGTTAGGTTGGCAGCCCTGATGCGTATACACGTAATCTTCATTTGGAGCCACGACTCGTTCCGCGTGGGCGAGGACGGCCCCACCCACCAACCCATCGAGCAGGAGGCACAAATCCGCCTCTTGGAACACCTCAAAAACCACGATGGCGAGAGGTCGATGGTTGTACTCCGCCCCGGTGATGGCGCAGAAACCGTAGAGGCTTGGAGGCTTGCAATGGCCGAGCAGAGGCCTGTGGCACTCATCACCTCACGTCAGAACGTCAAAGACCTCCCCTCAATGGCAGGTAACCGCCGAGAGGAGGCCAAACAGGTCGCCAAGGGTGGCTACATCGTGTGGGATTGCCAGGAGCCCAAGGCAGTGCTTATTGCCAGCGGTAGCGAGGTTTCCACTCTCGTGGAGGGTGCCGAGCTGCTCAAAGAGGAGGGCATTGGCGTACGCATCGTGAGCGTACCCAGCGAGGGTTTGTTGCGCGACCAGAGCAAGGAGTATCAGCAGAGCGTGCTGCCCGAGGGGCTGCCCCGCTATGGTATGACTGCCGGTCTGCCCGTAACCCTGCTGGGACTTGTGGGCGAGAATGGCTTTGTTCACGGCGTTGACCACTTCGGCTACTCGGCCCCCTATAAGGTGCTGGACGAGAAGTTTGGCTTCAATGGCGCCACCGTTGCTGCCGAGGTGAAGGCAATGCTTTAATTAGTAATTAGTAAATAGTAATTAGTAAATATTTATATCGACGTTGGACGTTAGACGTTAGACGTTGGACCGAAAAAATGCAAGACACCCGCTTGGTGTTTTGCATTTTTTTCGTATATTTGCGGGCCTATTTTGGGCATAGAGTATTAATATTTTAATTAACTTATTGTAAATGAGCAAGATTTGCGAAATCACCGGTAAAACTGCTCAGTCGGGTAACAACGTTTCCCACTCGAACAGGCGCACCAAACGCAAATTCAACTTGAATTTGAAGACCAAGCGTTTTTGGAGCGAAGAGGAGAACCGCTGGATTACTCTCAAAGTAACCGCAGCAGGTATCAAAACAATTAACAAGAAGGGTCTGGACGCTGCTCTCAAAGAGGCAAAAGCACCCGCTAAAATTCACTAATCTTTTTTAAGTAAACAAAGAGTATGGCAAAAAAAGGTAAAGGTAACCGAGTGCAGGTAATCCTCGAGTGTACCGAGCAGAAGGCTAGCGGTGTTCCCGGAATGAGCCGTTACATCACTACCAAAAACAAAAAGAACACACCCGACCGTATGGAGCGCAAGAAATACAATCCATATTTGAAGAGGGTAACTATCCACCGTGAGATTAAATAAGGAGGAATTGAACTATGGCAAAGAAAGTAGTTGCAACACTTAAAAAAGAGGGTGCAAACAAGGGTTTTACCAAATGCATCAAAATGGTTAAATCGGAGAAGACCGGTGCTTACGTTTTCAAAACTGACGTAATCCCCACCGAGGAGGTTAAGGAGTTCTTCAACAAGAAATAATCCCTACCGCACGATTAACCGTAGTATTTCAGGGCAAACGGCCCTAAATACAAAAGGCGTTCCACTGATGGAGCGCCTTTTGTATTTTTTTTTGGGGGGGGGGCGAACGTCTAACGTCTAACGTCTAACGCCTACTGACTAATAACTACTGACTAATAACTACTGACTGCCGATGCCCTCCTTGTTCACGGGTATCTTTTTTTTAATATCCGCGCCCATTGGGGAGGGAACACCCTAATACCCCCCTCTCCCCTCAATTTTCAATCCTCAATTTTCAATTCTCAATTTTATCATTATATTTGTGGTGCTGTTAGGGGTGCCACGCCTTT
>JBGUSZ010000100.1:0-6876 GCA_045132795.1 Tidjanibacter sp.
GACAACGGCTATGGCGATAGGAACCTCGTGGCCGTGAACGAAGAGTAGACCTTTGTTGGTGGAGTCTGCCCTCCACCAACAAAGGAATTGAGAATTGAGAGTTGAGAATTGAGAATTAGGTGTTGGGGGCATGTAATACCATCATTAAGGTGGAAAATTCTCAACTCTCAATTCATAATTCTCAATTCTTTTTCCTATCTTTGTCGGTTGAGTATGAAAGTGAGAGTGAAAATAGCAATCTTGACGCTGGTTATTGGGTTGATAGTGAGCGCATTGGTGGGCTGTGAGGGCTCCAATGAGTTCGTACCCAAACAACGCACACAGATAGAACGTTTCCTTGCAAGCAAGAATGCCGAATTTGAGCTTGTGGGCGATAGCGTTTTTGTCTATGTGGCCGGCAACAAGTTGGCCGACGCAGGCACACTTCCTGCCGAGCCGCAGACCATTGCCGTGGGCGATAGTCTGGTGTTCAACTTCGAGGCCTACACATTCACTTCCACCCCCGCCACCAAGCCATATTACACCAACAAGAAGTGGCTGATGGACAAGTTCTACCCCGATTTCGACTCCTCCTATTGGGATTTCTCCCCCAGACGCATAAAAGTTGGCGGAGGAGAGATACTAACCAGCCTCGAAGAGGCGTTAGTGGGACGTATGGAGGGCGACTCGGTGGCGGTGTTCCTCACCTCCGACAACGGCTATGGCAGCAGTGCTATGGGCACGGTGGAGGAGAACACGGCCCTGATGTGGGTACTCAACGTGGAGCAGATAAAGAAAAATTAGAGCAGATATTGACCATTATGATAAAGACTCTCAAAATAGCATTTGCCGCCCTGGTGGCTATGGTGTTGGCTGTTGGCTGTGCAAAGAACAGCGGCCTTGACACCTCCGGCCACGAGAACCAAGCATTGGAGGCGTGGATGGAGAAAAACGTAGATTTTACGAAATATGCCGAGTGGATGAAGACCGACGACGGTACCTACATCCTCTGGCTGCGCAAAGCCCCCGTTCTGGACCCCAAGGTTGACACCCTCGCAGAGGAGAACGATTGGGTGCGTATCAACTACACGGGTAAGACCCTCGACGAGGATGTCTTCTACACCCGTAGCGCAGCGGTGGCAAAGGTGCAGGGTACCTACAACCGCCGCACCCACTATGTGCCCGACTTTGTACACCTTCACAAAGAGAACTCCCTGTTGCCCAAAGGTACAAGGGAGGCGCTGACTCATATGAGGGTTGGCGATATGGTGAGGGTTATTATGCCTTCGGGTAGCTATATGGCCGCATCGGGATACTCCGCAACCAACGTGGGCTACAACGGCCAATTTGGTCTGCCGGGTAGTGTGCCCGTGATTGTTGACTCATTGGAGCTGTTGGAGATGACCACCAAACCCATCGAAGAGGAGGAGGTGGCTATTGGCTCCTATGTGGAGCGTTGGGGTATGAATGCTGCCGACTCGTTGAAGGGCTACAAGGGACTCTATGTGCAGTTGCAAAATCCCTTCCCCTTCAAGAGGGACTCGGTGGTTAAGGACTCCGTGCTCACTTGCTACTATAAGGCCTATTTCCTCGACGGCTTCGTTTTCGATAGCAATATCGACTCGGTGCAGATGAGGGCGTGGGGTGAGATTTACAACCAGGGCCCTATGAAGTGGGATATGAAGAACAAGGAGACCTCGATGATTGAGGGCTTCAAACAGGCCTGCTGCCAGGCTTGCTATGGCGACCACATCCGCACCATCTTCACTTCGGCCTATGGCTATGGTATCTCGGGTAGTGCGGCCAAGGCTACCACAAGTGGCTCCTCATCGTCGTCTGACTTCGACTACTCGTCCTACTATAACTACCTGAACTATTATAGCTATATGAACGGTATGTATGGCGGTGGTTATGGCTATGGTGGTTACGGTGGCTATGGCGGCTACTACGATAGCTACTACGACTCGATGTACTACGCATCGCTCTATAACCAGATGTATAATCAGACGACCTCTACCCCCTCCAATGAGGACGAGGATGAGGAGAGCAAGGTTATTGTTAGTACCGAAATTCTACCCTTCACCCCTCTGATTTTCGAGATTTGGGTGCTGGAGGACAACGGCGTGGAGGAAGCTCCCAACCATAGCTACTTGTAGAGAGGTCTGTTAAAAAAAGCCACGGGTTACATTTTTGTAACCCGTGGCTTTTGTCAACCGTTGACCGTCAACCGTTGACCGTCAACCGTCGACCGTCTGCATACCCCTCCGCCCTTTGGGCACCTCCCCTACCTTAGGGGAGGAGTTTTCTTTGTTGTCCCTTTCTGCTCTTTCTGCTCTTTCTGCTCTTTCTGCTCTTTCTGCTCTTTCTGCCCTTAAACAGACCTCACCCGCCTTCGGCACCCTCTCCTAACTTAGGAGAGGGTGTGCACGGGGCCGTGGACGCAATTTCGACCACCCCTCCCGACCTCCTGCTCGGCGAGGCCGCCGAGCACAATTACGACCACCCATCCCGACCTCCCCTTTCGTAGGGGAGGTGTAATTTAGGGGAGGAGAAATTATTCTCCCCTAAGTTAGGGGAGATGGCACGTAGTGCCAGAGAGGGCTGTTAATTTTCCATTTTCAATTTTCCATTTTCAATTTTTACACCTATATTTGTAGGTTAAAATGGACAACTATATGAAAACACAAAATACAAACATAAACGAAACACTCTCCACAGAGCTGAAAGAGGCATCCAAAGTTGCCGTTGAAGCACCCGTGGAGCCGAACGAAGATCTTATTCCCGAGAGCCGCAGGATTGTGGTAGAGGGCCGCAAGGCCGACATTTCGCTCGGTCACGGTTGCGAGTTCTGCCGTTGTGGTGAGCAGCAGGAGATGAGCGCAGTGGCTCGCCCCGGTGCCTACAAACTCCACGAAACAGATTGGCTCGGAGAGTATCCCGACAATCAGCCTACCGATATTGTGGAGGTAAGGTTCAAGAATACCCACCGTGGCTACTATGCCAACGTCAACAATCTCCCGCTGGCCATTGGCGACATTGTGGCGGTGGAGGCATCCCCCGGCCACGACATCGGTATCGTATCTCTCACGGGCGATATGGTGGCACGCCAGATGCGCAGGGTGGGTTTCAACCCCGCCAATGGAGAGTTCCGCAAGGTCTATCGCAAGGCTCGCCCCTACGATATTGAGAAGTGGCACGAGGCTGTGGGCAGGGAGCACGAGGTGATGATTCGCTCGCGTCAGATTGCTGCCGATATGGGCCTCAATATGAAGATTGGCGATGTGGAGTTTCAGGGCGACGGCATCAAGGCCATCTTCTACTACATTGCCGACGAGAGGGTTGACTTCCGTGAGCTCATCAAAGTCTTTGCCGACCAATTCCGCATCCGCATCGAGATGAAGCAGATTGGCGCACGTCAGGAGGCTGGTCGTATCGGTGGCTTGGGTGCGTGTGGCAGGCAGCTCTGCTGTGCTTCGTGGATTAGCTCGTTCAACTCGGTCACCACAGGTGCAGCACGTATGCAGGACCTCTCGCTCAACCCACAGAAGTTGGCAGGTCAGTGCAGTAAGCTGAAATGCTGTTTGAGCTATGAGCTCGATAGCTACCTCGACGCTCGCAAGGACTTCCCCAAACTCAATGGTCCCTTGCAGGCTCTCGATGCCGACTACTTCCACGTCAAGAGCGACATCTTGGCCCGCACGATGAGTTTCAGCACCCAGCCCGGCTCGATGGCGGGTTTGGTAACGCTGAGTGTGGGACGAGTCAGGGAGATTGCAAGGCTCAATGCTGAGGGCAAGAAACCCGAGAAGATTACCTCCGACACGGTATACTCTACCACCGAGGAGGAGCCAACCTATATCAATGTGATTGGCGAGGATAGCATCACCCGCTTCGATAAGGCCAAACGCAACAAGAAGCGTAAGAATAAGGCCGGCAAGGGTGGTCAAAATGGTCAGAATAACCAGGGCCAAAGCCAGAAGGGTGGCGAGGCAGGTCAGCCCAAGCAGAACGATAATAAGCCCAAACAGCAGAACGATAACAAACCTAAGCAGCAGGGTGAGAATAAACCCAAGCAAGAGGGTGGTGAGAATGGTGGTGGCAACCAGAGTGGTAACACCAACGGTGGTGGCAACAATCGCCACAAAGGTAACGGCGGTCGCAATCACCACCACAACCGAGGCAAGGGCGGACGTCAGCAGGGCGAGGGTAAACCACGTCAGGAGGGCGAGGGTAGGCCCAAGCCACAAGGTGAGGCTAAACCCAAACAGGAGTAGAGTCCTATGAAGAGGGTGTGTGGGTTGCTGGTTGCGTTGGCCGCTGTGGCGATGGTGGGGTGTAAGGTTATCCCCCACGGAGCAGTGGTCGCCGATGTGGACCCCAAAGGGTGGAGCGCAGAGGAGCAGGTTAGCCTCCGTTTCTCGGCCACCGACACTGCCTCGTTGCACACCATCAGGGTTGTGGCCCGCAGGGAGTTTGATAAGTTGGCCGAGCCTGTGAGGTTGCAGGTGAGGGTTGTGGCTCCCGACTCTGCCGAGGTTAGCGGAGAGGTTGTGTTGCCCGTGGTTGGCGACCGACAAGGTGGCTCGTTCGAGGAGGTCGAGGCTCTCTGGGTGGAGGACGCAAAGCTCAAAGAGGGAACATACACCTTCACACTTGCCCCAACGCACGAGGTCGAAGGCGTGTGGAACGTGGGAGTAGAGATTGAAAATTGAGAATTTAAAATTGACGGTCGACGGTTGACGGTCGACGTTAGACTAAAATATAATGGGAAAAGATAAGATACGCAGATTTAACGAAAACCTCACCTTCAAATGTTTGGTACAACCCGCATTTGAGGAGGTGTTCGACAAGGACCACCCGATGAAGGGACATTGGCACGAGGAGTTTTTTGGCAACAACAACCCCATAGTGTTGGAGCTGGGTTGCGGTAGGGGCGAGTACACTGTGGCTCTGGCCGAGCGTAACCCCGACAAGAACTTTATCGGTGTGGATATCAAGGGCGCAAGGATGTGGCGTGGTGCCAAGACGGTAACCGAGAAGGGGATTCCCAATGCGGGCTTCCTCCGCACGAGGATTGAGTTCATCGCCTCGATGTTTGCCGAGGGCGAGGTGAGCGAGATTTGGATTACCTTCCCCGACCCACAGATGCCCAAGCAGAGGGCTAAACACCGCCTGACGGGCCCCTTGTTCCTGGCTCGCTATGCCAAGATTTTGCAGCAGGGTGGAGCCATCAACCTCAAAACCGACTCGCAGTTCCTGCACGAATTTACCAAAGATGTGATTGCGCAGAACGAGTTGCCGGTGGAGGTGGCCAACAACGATATTTATGGTACGGGCTTTGCCGATGAGGTGCTCTCGGTTAAGACCGCCTATGAGAGTAAGTTCCTCGCGCAGGGTATGCCCATCACCTACCTCCGCTTCGGCTTGGGCGACAAGAGGGAGTTTGTGTGGACCGCCCCCGAAGAGGAGTAAAAGGAGAATTCAAAATTCAAAATTGAGAGCAGAAAGGGAATGATTAAATTGAAAATTGAAAATTGACAATGGAAAATTAAGGAGCGCCCCTGGCGCAGAGTTTACTCTCTAAATTCCTTAAACTCCTTAAATTATTTACTAATTACTCTCTACTATTTACTAATTGAAACACAGACGTTAGACGTTGGACGTTAGACGTTGGACAAAATGATAGCAAACATTACAATAGGTATTACGCTTGGCGACCCCAATGGTGTGGGTGCCGAGACGGTGATTAAGATTTTCAGGGACAGCCGTATGTTTGATATGGCTACCTTTGTGCTGTATGGTTCCTCCAAGTCGCTTGCTTACTATAAATCCACCGTTGAGGGTGGCGAGCAGGTGGCTTTCAATGTGGTGCGCTCGGCTGCCGATGCAAAGGCAGGAAAGTTGAACCTCGTGGAGTGTGGCACGGCAGAGATGAAGACCACCGCAGGTGTGGCCTCGTCGGAGGGCGGTGTGGTGACTGTGGAGTCGCTGCGTAGGGCTGTGGCCGATGTGAAGGCTGGCGATGTGGATGTGATTGTTACCGCACCCATCAACAAAAACTGTGTCAATGGCGAGGGCTTCGAGGCTACGGGACACACGGAGTTTTTGGCCAAGGAGTTTGAGGGCGAGGCGCTGATGCTGATGTGTAGCGATATGATGAAGGTGGGACTTGCAACCATCCACGTTCCTGTGGCAGAGGTGGCAGGACTGCTCTCCAAGGAGCTTATCGTGAAGCGCATCGGTCAGCTCGAAAAGTCGCTCAGGGAGGACTTCGGGGTGCGTAAGCCGAGGATTGCGGTGTTGGCACTCAACCCCCACGCAGGCGATGGCGGACTGCTCGGCACAGAGGAGCAGGAGATTATCAAACCCGCCATTGTGGAGGCCTACGAGAAGGGTACGTTGGCATTTGGCCCCTTTGCAGCCGATGGGTTCTTTGCTACGGGCGGCTACCGCAAGTATGATGCGGTGCTGGCTATGTACCACGACCAGGGACTCGCTCCTTTCAAGATGCTCACACCCTATGGTGTGAATGTTACCACCAACCTCTCGGTGGTGCGTACCTCGCCCGACCACGGCGTGGGCTACGACATCGCAGGTAAGGGCGTGGCCGACGAGAGCTCGATGCGTAACGCTATATATATGGCCCTCGACATCTTCGAGAGTCGCCAGAGGGAGGCGGAGTATGCCGCCAACCCACTCCCGCACCACGAGAGGGAGAGAGGCCACCGAGGCGATAGGGGCGACAGGAACGACAGGAACGTGAGCGACATTAAAGAATTGAAAATGGAAAATTGACAAAATAAATTTTGTCTAAAATGCTCTCGCTCGGCATAGTCCACAAGTGGCCTCTGCCCTCGCTTATTCGCATTTGCGAAAATTGAGAATTAGCGGTTGACG
>JBGUSZ010000101.1:0-31401 GCA_045132795.1 Tidjanibacter sp.
TTCCTCGGCCCACAGCGACACGCACGCAAAGAGTGCAGCCACCGAAATGAGAATCTTTTTCATCGTGTTTTATTGGTTTTATAGTTTGATTTATTCCTAATGGTATTACAAATATAGCTATTTGCATCAAATTCTCAATTCTCAATTCTCAATTCTCAATTATTTTAGGTACTTTTGTGGTCTGTTTGGCGTGGGGATTTCGTCGCTGCCTCCCTTCGGGAGGGAGAGGAAAGTCCGGGCAACGCAGAGCGCCGTGCTTCTTAACGGGAAGTTGTCGGTAACGGCAAGGTTAAAGGTAACAGAGAATAACCGCCAGCCTTCGGGCAGGTAAGGGTGAAAAGGCGGGGTAAGAGCCCACCGCTCGGGTAGCAATACTTCGGGGACAGTACCACCAACGGGTTGCAAGTTCAAGTATATCGGCAGTATGTAGGGTTGCTCGCCCGATGCCGAGGGGTAGAACGCTAACATTAGCCTGTGGGCGACCACAGTGTATAGATTAATGACGAAGGCCGCTCCGCCGAGGAAGGTTGCGTGCAACACTCCCAAGGGGGATCCAGCGGTACAGAACCCGGCTTACACCCCACACCAAACATTTTTTCGAATTGAAAATGGAAAATGGAAAATTGAAAATCAAGGAGTTAAATATAGACAATTTCGACTATGAGTTGCCCGACGAGAGGATTGCCAAGTTTCCTCTCTCCGAGAGGGACCACTCCAATCTGTTGGTGTGGAGGGAGGGCAACATATCCCACCGCAATTTCTTCAACCTGCCCGAGGAGCTACCCGAGGGTGCGTTGTTGGTGTTCAACAATACCAAAGTTTTCCGTGCAAGGCTACTGATGCACAAGCCCACAGGTGCGCTCTTGGAGATATTCTGCTTGGAGCCACACGAGCCTGCCGACTACGAGAGGGCCTTTGCCATAAAGGGCGAAAGCAAATGGAGGTGTCTTGTGGGCGGACTGAAAAAGTGGAAAGAGGGCCCACTCGTTGTGGAGTTTGAGATGGGCGGCAAGAGGTGCACATTGGAGGCCACAAGGGGCGAGCAGATTGACAAGTCGCACGTCATAACGTTCCGTTGGGATGCCGATGCCACCTTTGGTGAGGTCGTTGAGCATTTGGGACGTATTCCCATTCCACCATACCTTAATCGCGAGAGCGAGGAGATTGACAACACACGCTACCAGACGGTCTACTCGCGTGTGGAGGGCTCGGTGGCGGCACCCACTGCGGGCCTGCACTTCACCACAAGGCTCATCGACGAGTTGCACGCCAAAGGTTTTGGTACCGAGGAGGTTACGCTCCACGTCGGGGCCGGTACGTTCCTTCCCGTGAAGGAGAGCGATGCCACTCGCCACACGATGCACACCGAGCATTTTGGCGTAAGGCTGGCCTCGCTACGCAACCTACGTAACCACTTGGGACACATCTTCTCCGTTGGCACCACCAGCACCCGCACCATAGAGTCGCTTGTGGCTCTGGGTTGGAGGGTGATGCAGAGTGGCTCGCCCGATGCAGAGAGGGCTGTGGGCCAATGGGAGATATACGACATTCCTGCCGAGGTGGCAACCACCGAGCTACTTGATGCACTCATCGGTTGGTGTGAAACGCAGGGCGTGGAGGAGCTATCGGCCTCCACACAGATTATGATAACACCCCACTACCGTTTCCGCATCATCAGCGGCCTTGTAACCAACTTCCACCAACCCAAGAGCACGCTGTTGTTGCTCATCTCGGCAGTGGTGGGCGATGATTGGCGCAGGATGTATGCCTATGCTATGGAGCACGGTTTTAGGTTCCTCTCCTACGGAGATAGTTCGCTGCTTTTTGTGCAAAACCATCAATCATCTACCGACTACCGACAGCATACCCCTCCGCCACTTCATGGCACCTCCCCTAACTTAGGGGAGGAGTAATAATTGCAAGACCATAAGGTAGGGCGTTCCTCAATTCTCAATTCTCAATTCTCAATTCTCAATTCTCAATTCTCAATTCTCAATTCTCTCAAATGTCAAGATTTCTACCCACATCCGCCAAAGAGGTCGAAGCTCTCGGTTGGGATTACATTGATGTAATCCTGTTTAGTGGCGACGCCTACATCGACCACCCATCGTTTGGTGTGGCCGTAATCGGTCGTCTATTGGAGGCCGAGGGGTACAGGGTGGCCATAGTTCCCCAGCCTAATTGGAGGGACGATTTGAGGGACTTCAAGAAGTTGGGTGCGCCACGCTTGTTCTTTGGCGTGTCGGCCGGCTCGATGGACTCGATGGTCAACCACTACACCGCAGCCAAGCGACTCCGCCACGATGATGCCTACACCCCCGGTGGTGTGGCTGGCTTCCGCCCCGATTATGCCGTAACGACCTACACCCGCATACTCAAAAAACTCTATCCCCACACGCCTGTAGTGATTGGTGGCATTGAGGCCTCGCTGCGTAGGCTCACACACTATGACTATTGGAGCGACTCGTTGAAGCCCTCCGTGCTCATCGAAAGCGGAGCCGACCTGCTGATGTATGGAATGGGCGACGAGAGCATCGTGGAGGTGGCCAAGGCTCTCAAAAACGGATTTAACGCCAAACTGTTGCGCAAATTGCGACAGGTAGCCTTTGTGGAGGGCGAGGACTATGTGAGTAAGTTGCCTGCGGAGAGCACCATTGTGCTCAACAGTTTCGAGGAGTGTGCGAAGAGCAAACGAGCCTTCGGGGAGAACTTTACAAAAGTGGAGGTGGAGAGCAACCGAATGGAGCAGAATAAGACCATCGTGGAGAGGGTTGGCGAAAGGTATGTGGTTGTGAACCCACCCTATGCGCAAATCTCCACCGAGAGCCTCGACAGGAGTTTCGACCTTCCCTACACACGCCTACCCCACCCCCGATATAAGGACAAGACCATACCGGCCTACGAGATGATTAAGCACTCGGTAAACATCCACCGAGGCTGTTTTGGTGGTTGCTCGTTCTGTACCATCTCGGCCCACCAGGGTAAGTTCATCACATCGAGGAGCGAAAGAAGCATTCTGGCCGAGATTGAGAAGGTCAAGGCACTGCCCGACTTCAAGGGCTACCTTTCGGACATCGGAGGTCCCTCGGCCGATATGTATCAGTTGGGCGGTAAGAATGTGGAGCTGTGCAAGAAGTGTGTTAGGCCCTCGTGCCTTACTCCGAGGGTGTGCCCCAACCTCAACAGGGACCTCACCCCACTACTCTCCCTCTACCGCAAAGTGAGGGAAGTGAAGGGCATAAAAAAGGCCTTCATCGGCAGTGGCATACGCTACGACATACCCGACGACGGGGGAAGGTATATGAGGGAGGTAATCCTCCACCACACCTCCGGACGTTTGAAGGTGGCACCCGAGCACACCGAGCCACACGTGTTGAAATTGATGCGCAAGCCCCCCTTTGAGGAGTTTGAGAAGTTGCACTCGTTCTTCGGCAAGGTGTGTAGGGAGAATGGACTGAAATACCAACTCATCCCCTATTTTATCTCCTCGCACCCGGGTTGCAAGGAGGAGGATATGCAAAAGTTATCAACAAAGGTGCGTGCGCTCCGACTGATGACCGACCAAGTGCAGGACCTCACTCCAACGCCTATGACGCTATCCTCGGTGATGTTCTACACAGGAGAGAACCCCTACACGGGCGAAAAACTCTATGTTGCTAACACTTATGAGGCGAAGTGTCAACAAAAAAGTTACTTCTTTGGCGGCCCCCAGAGAAGCAACTCTCCAAAAAAAGCCGTACATTTGACGGATAGAAAAGGCTCCTGGGAGCACAAGAGCAAGAAAAGAAACAAATAACCCACAATGGCAAACGAATATAACAACCGCCGAAACAACAATCGTGAGGCCTACAACAACCTCACCGCAGGTGAAGGCGTGGGCGGACACATTCCACCACAAGCCCTCGACCTCGAAGAGGCTGTGCTCGGTGCGCTGATGCTCGAAAAGGATGGCATCATCACCGTACAGGAGTATCTCTCCGCCGAATCTTTTTACAGCGAAAAGCACCGCATCGTCTTCAAGGCTATCGAGGAGCTCGCCACCGAGCTCAAACCCATCGACCTGCTCACCGTAACGGAGAAACTCAAACAGCAGCGACAGCTCAAAGCTGTGGGTGGCGCACCATATCTGACCTCCCTCACCCAGAAGGTGGCTTCGGCTTCCAACCTCGAATTCCACTCTACCATTGTGGCGCAGAAATATGTGCAGAGGGAGCTGATTCGTGCCGCAGGCGAAATTCTCAACCGTTCCTACGACGAAAGCGAGGAGTTGACTGACCTGCTGAACTTTGCCGAGCAGGAGATTTTCAAGGTGTCGGAGGGACACATCTCCAAGGAGGTACAAAACTCCAAGAGCATCATCGGTAAAACCCTCGAAATGATTCAGGAGGCCGTCAAGAAGGGTGGTAAGATTAACGGTGTGCCCACAGGTTTCAAAGACCTCGACAAGCTCACCCTCGGTTGGCAACCCTCGGATATGATTATCATCGCTGCCCGTCCTTCGATGGGTAAGACCGCCTTTGTGCTTTCGATGGCTCGCAACATTGCCGTCAACGAGGGCAAGGGTGTGGCGTTCTTCTCGTTAGAGATGAGCTCGACGCAGTTGATGATGCGTCTGTTGGTGGCCGAGTCGCAACTGTCGAGTGCCGACGTGAGGAGTGGTCGACTCACCACCGAGCAGTGGAATCACCTCGAAGTATCGGCCAAGCCTCTGGCAGAGGCCCCCATCTACATCGACGACACCCCTGCATTGCCCGTGTCGGAGTTCCGTTCGAAGGTGCGTAAACTCAAAGCACAGCACGATATTCAGCTTGTAATTATTGACTACCTCCAACTTATGACCGGCCCGAAGGACACCAAGGGCAACCGTGAGCAGGAGGTGGCCTACATATCACGTACGCTCAAAGCGGTGGCCAAGGAGCTCAACATCCCCATCATTGCCCTCTCGCAGTTGAACCGTTCGGCAGAGGCTATGGGTGGAAGTAAGCGTCCCCAACTCTCCAACCTGCGTGAGTCGGGTGCCATTGAGCAGGATGCCGACATTGTGGCCTTCATACACCGTCCCGAATACTATGGTCTGACGGAGTTGGAGGATGGTACCTCAACCGAAGGTCTTGCAGAGCTCATCGTGGCCAAGCACCGTAACGGTGCCACCGACATCATCAAGATGAAGTTCCGCAAGGAGTTTGCACAGTTTGGCGACTTCGACCCGCTGGATGGTGCGCTATATAGTGGCGACCGTGAGTATGGCAGTTCGTTGGACGGAGGCGACAGCATTGGCGTAGGCGGTGCCCTTAGCGGTATGGATAGTAGCGCATTTGAGGCTATGCCACCCTCGTCGGCCGGACTCGACGGCTCGCAGGCTCGTGGCACGGCAAGGCCCACCTATGAGGAGAGCCCATTCTAATAGCCACTTTTTCCACGCTAACATATAGAACAAACACCTAACCCACCCCACAGAAGATATGTTCACAAGGGTATTTACAAGCACCGTCATCGGTATCAACGCAATGACCGTAGAGGTCGAGGTTAACGTGTCGCCCGGTATGGGTATGTTCCTCGTGGGCCTGCCCGACAATGCCGTCAGGGAGAGTCAGGAGCGTATTCGCTCGGCCTTTGAGAACAGTGGCCAGAGGATGGTAGGCAAGAAGGTGGTGGTGAACCTCGCACCGGCCGACCTGAAAAAGGAGGGCTCGTCGTTGGACCTTCCCATCGCCATTGCCATTCTCGGGGCCACGGAGCAGTTGGATGCCGAGAGTGTTAAGGGCTATATGGTGGCGGGCGAGTTGTCGCTCGACGGAAGCGTTAAGCCCATAAAGGGTGCTCTGCCTATGGCTGTGGAGGCTCTTGCCAATGGGTTCAAGGGACTCATTCTGCCCAAAGAGAATGCCGAGGAGGCTGCCGTGGTGGAGGGTCTGGATGTTATTGGTGTCGACTCACTGAGGGAGGCCATCGACTTTCTGAATGGCAAGCCCATTGCGCCGACCAAGGTGGTGGTGAACGACATCTTTGAGGAGAAGGCCAACCGCTATGCCGAGGACTTTGCCGACGTAAAAGGCCAAGCCTATGTGAAGAGAGCATTGGAGGTGGCCGCAGCGGGTGGACACAATATTATTATGGTGGGCGCACCCGGTTCGGGCAAGACTATGCTCGCAAGGCGTATGCCAACGATTATGCCTCCTCTCACACTCGAAGAGGCACTCGAAACAACCAAGATACACTCCGTGGCGGGTAAGCTCGGCACCGAGAAGGGACTTCTCACCCAACGTCCCTTCCGTTCGCCCCACCATATGGCTTCGGCTGTGGCTATGGTCGGAGGTGGCACAAACCCACAGCCGGGCGAGATTTCGTTGGCCCACAACGGTATTCTTTTCCTCGACGAGTTGCCAGAGTTTAGTGGCTCCATATTGGAGGTTATGCGCCAGCCGTTGGAGGACAAGCAGGTAACCATCGCAAGGGCCAAGTATCGCATCTGCTACCCAACGAACTTTATGCTGGTGGCTGCAATGAACCCCTGTCCGTGTGGCTACTACAACCACCCCACCAAGGAGTGTAGTTGCTCACGCCACGCCATAAACCGCTATTTCAACAAGATTTCCGGCCCGCTGATGGACCGCATCGACATACAGATTGAGGTAACACCCGTGGAACTCGGCGAGATGACCGACACCACCCCTGCCGAGCCAAGCAGTGCAATTCGTGAGAGGGTTGTCAGGGCAAGGGCCATACAGAGCAAACGCTTTGAGGGCATCGAGGGAGTGTTTACCAACGCAATGATGAACAACGCAATGCTCTCGGAGTTCTGCCCATTGGATGAGGGTTGTACCACACTGTTGAGTAGGGCTATGGAGCGACTCTCGCTCTCGGCCAGGGCCTACAACCGCATCGTCAAGGTGGCCCGTACCATTGCCGACCTGGAAGGCTCCGAGAGAATAACCACCACCCACATCGCCGAAGCCATCGGCTACCGCAACCTCGACAGGGACACTTGGGGCAATGCGTAAAAGAGGTATTATGGCGGTTGACTTTTGACGTTTGACCACAATTCAATATGCGCCCTACACTACACCCATTCGTAAAGATACTCCCACTTGTGGTGGTAGGTATCGTGTTGGGCGACGCCTTCGATATGAGGTGGTGGGTTACGGCTCTGGCTGCCGCTGTGTGCATAGCAGGGGGTATCTTATTTCGTAAAAAGTCGGGCATAGCGGCAACCTACACAGCCTTTGCCGTTCTGTTTGTGGCGACAACCACAACAACTCTCCGCACCACTCCCCTCGACCTACCCTACAATCAGCCCATAGAGTGTACGGCCACCATAGTAACAATTGCCACCCTCAACGGACATCGACACCGCTGCGAGGGACGGGTGGAGTTGGCAGAGGGTGTACGCACCGTGGAGATAAATGCCGACACCGCACTACACGCGCGACTCGGAGATAGGGTTGTCCTGCGTACCATCCTAAGAGAGTTACCCGAAGGTGGCTATGGGGAATTGATGAGGCGTAGGGGCATAAGTGGTCGCTGCTGGGTGGACCACAAGGAGGATTGGGTGTCGTTGGAAAATGACAAACGTAGTTTACCGTTTGTCTTTACACGGGCGCAGGAGTGGCTGCTCGGCAGGTTTGACCAACTGTCGCTCGATGGGGACACGGATGCGGTGTGTAAGGCTATGGCCTTCGGACACAGGGGCGAAATGAGCAGAACGCTACGCACCAACTACTCTCGTGCAGGTGCCGCCCATTTGTTGGCCATATCGGGCCTACACATTGGCATCGTAGCAATGTTGGTGTGGGCACTATGTGGATTGTTGCCACTCGCAATTCGCAGAGGACACATCTGGCGCAATGTGATATGTGCGGTGGTTATGATTGTTTATGCCCTGCTCACAGGCGGCTCGCCTTCGGTACTGAGGGCAACACTGATGTTCTGCATTGTGCAACTCGCATTTGCTGACGGCGGAGGACGCTCGGCACTGAACGTATTGTGTGGTGCGCTGGCGGTGATGTTGGTTGCCAACCCCAACAACCTCTACGACATAAGTTTCAGGCTCTCGGCTGTGGCTGTGGGCGGTCTAATGCTCGGCTATGGGCCCCTGATGGAGCAAATGAGATGTAGGTGGAGGCCGTTGAATTGGGTATTGGGCGTGGTCATTGTGGGACTCTGCTCCACCCTCGCAACGCTACCCATCGTATCCAACACCTTCGGGGTGGTTGCTCTGGCCGGCATTGTGTTAAACCCCGTGGTGATACTCACGGCCAATGTTATAGTGTTGGGTTCGCTGGTGTGGGTGCTCCTACCCTTCGACTTCCTCCGTGGAGTGTTCCGCTTCATTGTGGGCGGAGCTGCCGAGTTGCAGAACAGGTGTGTGGAGGTGGTCAGCGGTTGGGATTGGGCTGTGGCAGAAGTGAGTATGCCCGATTGGCTCACCGTTGTGTGTTACGCTGCTATGGTTGCACTCGTTGCCACCCTGCCAATGGCTAAAATGGAAAAAAGAGTATGGAAAAAGAAGATATAGAGTTGCTGAAAAGCGACACCCTACGCAGAGAGATTGAGGTAAACATCGAGCGCAACCCAACGGATATTGCCCTCGACAAACGCCTTGTGCACCCACGAGAGGTGGCATCCCAAGTGAAGTATCTGCAAAGAGCACGCAAGAAACTACCCTCCTACTATGCCGCAAGGGCCATTCTGCCCTCGCTCGCCTTTGAGCAGTCGAGCAGCGAGGAGTGTGCTGCCCACAAGTGTTTCAGTGGGGAGTTGGCGGTGGATATGACCTGCGGTTTGGGTGTTGACACCCTCCACCTTGCCCGCAACTTCAAGCGAGTGGTTGCCATTGAGCGCAACCCCCTTCTTGCCGACATCACACGCTACAACCTCTCCCTGATGGGAGTGGACAATGTGGAGGTCGTGGAGGGAGAGTCGGAGGAGTTCATCGCCACGCTCGACAGGGCCGACCTCATCTATGCCGACCCCGACCGACGAGGAGCCGAGGGAAGGAAGATGGTCTGCTTGGAGGATTGCTCGCCCAACATCGCTGCCCTTCTTCCCGTGCTCAAAGAGAAAACCGAGCGCATCTGCATAAAACTCTCGCCTATGTTCGACACCACCGAGGCCCTGCGTGCCTTTGGTGAGGGGGCAAGTGTGGAGGTCATTTCGTTGGGCGGCGAGTGTAAGGAGGTCGTGGTCGATTGGCAGCGTGGGCGCACCCAGAGGACCATCAAGGCCACCGCTCTCGGAGTGGGTAGTTTTGAGGCCGAGACCGGCTCCACCACCCCACCGCAGGGTGAGTTTGGCGACGGAAGTGGCTATCGCTACCTCATCGTGCCCGACGTGGCCCTACGTAAGGCAGGGCTTGTAGGCCATTGGTGCGAAAAGGTGGGTATAGCCCATCACGGAAGTTATGGTTTCTCGGCCACCGAACCAGAGGGTACCATCTTGGGCCGAGCCTACGAGATTGAGGCCATAGTGCCCTATCGCCCCAAAGAACTCAAACGACTAATATCCAAAAAGATAGAACTCATCCGCCACGGATTTCCACTCCCCTCGGCCACCATTTGCAAGGCCCTCGGAGTGAAGGAGGGAGCCGGCCAGAGGTGGGCCTTCGCCGAAATTGACCACTCGCTTTGGGCAATTCGTCTAAAATAGGTATCTTTGTGGAGAAGAGAAGAAACGTGTAGTAACCAATAACAACCAACTCATTATGGGTAATTTCAAAGAAGATATTGCAAAGGTGGAGGCCTTTGTGTTTGACGTGGACGGCGTGTTTACCGACGGAGGTATCATCCCTTTGGCCAATGGCGACTTCATCCGTAAATACAACGCCAAGGATGGCTATGCTGTGGCCTATGCCGTAAAGCACGGCTACAAGGTCATCATCATCAGTGGCGGCAGGGGCGAAACCCTCGCCAAGCGTTTCCGCCACCTCAACGTGAGCGAGCTACACATCGACGTTAGCGACAAGCTCGGCTGTCTGAACGAGATTATCGAGCGCAACGGATTCAACCGCGAGAATGTGCTCTTTATGGGCGACGACATCCCCGACTTGGAGTGTATGCGTTCGGTGGGCCTGCCTGTGGCTCCTGCCGACGCTGCGTGGGAGTGCATCGAGGCTTCGCGCTATGTGTCGGAGTTCGCAGGCGGTAAGGGTTGCGTGAGGGACATCATCGAACAGGTGTTGCGTGCCCACGGCGTGTGGGCCAAGGACTCCGAGGGTGTTACGTGCAGCAAGGATGTTGTGTCGGCCTAAGGATAGCGACCACAAACAACAAAGGCTCCCACCATCGGGAGCCTTTTGTTTTGCCAGATTATCATTTAACGGCCAAACAAGCGTGTTATGTCGTTGAAGGTGGCATAGAACATCAGCGTAAAGAGCAGTGCCATACCCACCATCTGGGCCCACATCAGCACCTTGTCGCTCGGTTTACGGCGGGTGATGACCTCAATCAGTAGGAACAGCACGTGGCCACCGTCCAGCGCAGGAATGGGCAGCACGTTCATAACCGCAAAGATGACCGACAGCAGGGCCGTAATCTTCCAGAAGTGTTCCCAATTCCAAGTGTTGGGGAAAATCTGACCAATAGCAATCGGGCCACCCAGAGCCTTGTACATCTCCGTCTTGGGCTGCACAATCATTTTGAGTTGTTTCCAGTAGTCGCTCATCTCCTCGCCCACCCTCTGTGCGCCACGAGGAATGGCCTGCCAGAAGTTATAGGTGCGAGTACGGATGGGGATATATTGTGCCGAGTTGAGTCCCACGCCAATCTTACCATTAGCATCCACCTCCACGGCTACATCCACAATCTCGTCGCCCCTCTGTACGCCCACATTAACCACCTTGCCTGCGTGGGCCGTGAGTAGTGGGCTATATTGGTCGAAAAACTCTGTCCTCTCGCCCTCGAAGGCCACAAACCTATCGCCGGCTTGGAGTCCTGCCTTCTCGGCACCGCCACCCTCCACAACGCCCGCAACCTCAAAGGGTACACGGGGAGTGATGAAGTCGGTCTGCTCCACAAAATCCATAACCGATTGGGTGGGTATCGCTATTACCACCTGCTCTCCGTCACGCTCCACAATGGTTGTTTTGTCGTTCTCGATGGCCAGGGAGGTCATAATCTTGGCAAAGTCCTCCACACTCTCGCCTCCGATGGAGATAATCTTGTCGCCATCACGGAAGCCCATCTGGTGCCCGTAGTCGTTGAACACATAACCATAGGGCATCTCGCTGTTGGAGATGTAGGTGTCGCCCCAACGCAGGCTGATGCCCACATATATCGCAAAGGCCAGCACGGCATTCATCATCACACCACCCAGCATCATCAGCAACCTCTGCCAAGCGGGTTTGCTACGGAACTCCCACTCCTTCGGCTCGCTTGCGAGGGCCTCGGTGTCCATACTCTCGTCCACCATACCCGACAGTTTGGCATAGCCACCAAAGGGCAGCCAACCAATGCCGAACTCCGTTTCGCCCCAATGCCACTTAACCCACGCCTTGCCAAAAAAGATGCGGAACTGTTCCACTCTCACACCAAACAACTTGGCAAAGAAGAAGTGGCCAAACTCGTGTACCAACACAAGAAGTGTGAAACTCAGAATGAATTGAAGTATCTTGATGACGATATCCATAGTCTATAAAATGGGTGTTCTATTTGTTACAAATGCCTCGAACAATCTCTTCGGCAATCCTACGCGACTCCTCGTTGGAGAGGGCGTAGTCCTCCACCGACGGGTGGGCCACAAAGGTCGCACGAGAGAGCGTCTGTTGTATAACGTGGGCAATGTCGATATATTTTATCCTACCGCCCAAAAAAGATGCCACAGCCACCTCATTGGCTCCGTTCATCACACAGCAGCTATTGCCCCCCTTACGCAGGCACTCATAGGCGGTGTTGAGCATCGGGAAGCGCACATCGTCCACCCTCTCAAAGGTGAGGGTTGGGTTGTCGGCAAAACTAAACCTACTCTCACCACACTCGCCCCTATGCGGAAAGCGCAGCGCAAACTGGATGGGAAGGTGCATATCGGGAGCACCCAGCTGGGCCTTGATGGCTCCATCGTCAAACTCCACCATTGAGTGGACAATGCTCTGCGGGTGTACCAGCACATCAATCTGTTCGGGCTTCAAGCCAAACAACCACTTGGCCTCGATGACCTCAAAGCCCTTATTTACCAGCGTGGAAGAGTCGATGGTAATCTTCGCTCCCATCGACCAATTGGGGTGTGCAAGGGCCTGCTCAACAGTTACATTCTTCAACTCCTCGGCAGGAGTACGCAGGAAGGGGCCGCCACTCGCCGTGATAATCACCCTCCTCACGGGCGAAACCTCACCCAACAGGCATTGGAAAATGGCCGAGTGCTCGGAGTCGATGGGCAGAATGGGGACATTTCTCTCGGCTGCCTCCTTCATAATCAACTCACCGGCCACCACAAGGCTCTCCTTGTTGGCCAACGCAAGACGCTTGCCGGCCCTAACAGCCGACAGCGAAGGCAGCATTCCGGCATAGCCCACAAGGGCATTGACTACCGTGTCCACCTCGCCCGAAGCGACCACCTGCGAAAGAGCCTCGTCGCCCGCATAGACCTTCACCGGCTCATCTTTGAGTGCCTCGCTGACAACTCCATAGAGGCTCCTATCGGCAATGACCACATTGTCGGGCAGGAACTCTTTGGCTTGCTCCACAAGCCTCTCCCACGAGCGTGCCGCAGTGAGTGTTGTAACCTCAAACTCATCGGGGCGTTGGCGCACAATATCAAGGGTTTGCTGACCTATGCTACCCGTCGAGCCAAGCAATGCCAATCGTTGTTTCATAGTGTTATATCTCTTTGTGGTTGTTTTTCGTTTCTGTTCCTTTTAGCCTAAAACACAAGGTACTGCTCGGGGTCAACCGCCACACCGTCGTACCACAATTCGAGTCCAATGGTTGTTGCCCCGCCCTCGGTTGTCTCCTCGTTCCAAGTGGCACCGATGGCCTGACCGCCATCCACCCTATCGCCCACCTGCTTATGAGCCTGGCCTACGCCTCGGTAGATGGTCAGCAGGTTGGCCGAGTGCTGAATCTGTATGGTGTAACCCTCAGGCTCCCACACACACATCACCACCGTACCATCCTGCACGGCACACACCTGCTGGATGTCCCTAATGGCAAGCCTCACACCATAGCGGCCATCGGCAGGGGCAAATTTCTCCACCACCGAAGCCTTCACAGGCGAGAGCATCTCCATATTGGAAATCTTCACCTTCTCTCCACCCTTCTCCTTTTTGAGCCCATAGCGGCCTGCACTCTCCAACTGCTTACGCAACAGGGAGTCGATATCGGAGGGGGCCACAAGCTCTTTCTCCTTCACGATGCGCTCCTCCTCCTGCGGATTGAGCGTGCGAATAACGGGACCCTTACCCTCCATCACCTGTGCAACATTCTCGGTGTAGACAGTCATATAGGCCAACTCTCTTTCGAGCGAGTCGAGCTTGATGATGTTCTCAATCATCGTTTCGCGCGAGCGAATACCCTCATAACCGGGCACAATGTCGAGCACCTTGGTGAAGGCGGCAATGAGCAGCGAGGCCACAAAGACCACCGCAACCCACAAAGCCACACGGCCGACAATCTTCCAGATGGTCTGGTAGGAATACCATACCTCGCTACCCGACTCATCGGTCATACTTATTCTGTGGCGCACCTTCATGTGCCTAATGAAATATCTCAAATTTCCACTTGCCATATTATTTTTCGCTTTCCGTTGGCCATAAATTTCCAATTAATTTACAAAGATACATTTTAGTTTGGCAAAAAAGGCCATCATTTTATGTTTTTTGAATTATTAGTTCTACTTTTGCGGCGACAAAAACGAAGATTACTTCGTTGTATTGACAGAACAAACAACTAAAAAACAAATATTTACACTATGAACAAACCAACTCTTCTTGTTTTGGCAGCCGGTATGGCTTCGCGCTACGGTTCGCTCAAACAGATGGATGGCGTGGGCCCTTGCGGTGAGGCCATCCTCGACTACTCCATCTACGATGCAGCCCGTGCTGGCTTTGGTAAGGTGGTATTCGTCATTCGTCAGACCTTCGCCGACTCCTTCAAAGCCGCCTTTCCCGAGTCGCGCTTTGGCGGTAAAATCAAGGTTGACTTCGTATTCCAGGAGCTGGACAAACTCCCCGAGGGTTTCAGTGTTCCCGAGGGCCGCGTTAAGCCTTGGGGTACCAACCACGCTGTAATGATGGGCGCAGAGGTCATCGACACCCCCTTTGCCGTCATCAACGCCGACGACTTCTATGGCTATGATGCCTTCAAGACTATGGCCGACTACCTCACCTCGCTGCCCGAGGATAGCAAGGGCTCCTACTGTATGGTGGGCTACAAACTCTACAACACCCTCAGCGACTTCGGCTCCGTTTCGAGGGGCGAGTGTGTAGTGGATGGCGAGGGTAACCTCACCGGTATGACCGAGAGGCTCGGCATCAAACGACTCTCCGATGGTAAGGTCATCTACGAGGAGAACGGCGAGCAGAAGGAGATTGCCGAGGATGCTACCGTGTCGATGAATATGTTCGGTTTCACTCCCGACTACTTCGCACACAGCGAGCGACTCTTCCGCGAGTTCCTCTCGAAGGAGGAGACAATGGTCAACCCCAAGAGCGAGTTCTTCATTCCTCTGGCTGTCAACTCACTCATCAACAGCGGCATTGCCAAGATGAAGGTACTCACCTGCAATGCACAGTGGTTTGGCGTTACCTACAAAGAGGACAAACCAGACGTGGAGGCCAAAATCAGGGCGCTCATCCGTCAGGGCGAGTACCCTGCAAAGTTGTGGTAAAGGGGTAACTTCCTATAATCAAAGAACTCTCTGGTAACGATAGCGTTACCAGAGAGTTCTTTTTTGTCGACCGCCCAACGTTCCCTGTCGTAGGGGAGGTAAGGGAGGGGGAGGTCGAAATTGCGCTCGGCGGCCTCGTACACTCCCTCTCCTAAGTTAGGAGAGGGTGCCGAAGGCGGGTGAGGTCTGTTTAAGGCAAGAAAGGGCAAAAAGAGCAGAAAGGGAATTGAGAATTAAAATAAGTCGATTGACGTTAGACAAAAAAAACAACAGACCTCTCTGGCACTTTGTACCATCTCCCCTAACTTAGGGGAGGAATAATTTTCCATTTTCAATTTTCCATTTTCAATTCTTTTGACAGACACCCCCTAACCCCCTGAAAGGGGGAACAACGGGGGTCGCGGATTCTAATCAGCCAACACAACGAAAAAGGCCGAAAGTCTTACGACTCTCGGCCTTTCTGCGGTATGGACGGGACTCGAACTCACGGCAAGCGTGAGTTTTCCCCGCGAACTTTTATTTACACCCCCTAACCCCCTGAAAGGGGGAACAACGGGGGTCGCAGGTTCTAATCAGCCTATAACAAAAAGAGAACGGATATCTGATGATATCCGTTCTCTTTTGCGGTATGGACGGGACTCGAACCCGCGACCCCCTGCGTGACAGGCAGGTATTCTAACCAGCTGAACTACCACACCGTGTTGCTTAAAGCGGTACAAAAGTAGTACAAATTTTTATATCTGCAAACTATCCGACAACTTTTTTTCGTTTTTTTTACACTTTTTTGAAGAACGTAAACTGCACACTACCATAACTCCTTGATTGCCAGAAATTAGGATGTTCCGAGAAATTTTTATCTTTCGAGTGCTCAAAAACCAAAAAACCATCCTCCCTCAACAAATCACGGCCCAACACAAGGTCGATAACCTCCTCGCTACCCTCCAAATCGTAGGGCGCATCCGAGAATATCAGGTCAAACTGTTTGCTACAACTCTTCAAATAGAGGAACACATTGGCGTGGGTGGCGTACAAATTACCAAAGCCCAACTCACGAGCCGTCTTACGAATGAAGGCATTATGCACCGAATTGACCTCCACACTCGTAACGCTCTTCGCACCACGAGAGCAAAACTCATAGCTAATGGACCCCGTGCCCGAAAACAAATCCAACACGTCGATATCCTCAAAATCCACCAAGTTACCCAGAACATTAAACAAATTCTCCTTGGCAAAGTCGGTTGTGGGCCTTGCTCGCAGGTTGCGTGGAGGCACAATGGTCCTGCCACGATATTTGCCACTGATGATACGCATCTTCGCTCTCTATTCTATCTTATCTCTATACCTATTTATTATATACATCGGCCCAATCCTTCTCCCACTTACAGCGGCGGAAGTAGCGACCGAGCAGTTTGGTGCGGCTCTTGCCCTCCATGCCCGACACGAAAATATCGGCCTTACGTAGGTCGAAGTCCTCGTTGAGTACCGCCATAAAGCGCAGCAGTTCCTCCTCGCCACCCATCATTACCACATCGGTAAAGACAAGTGCGCCATCCACACTCAGGGCCACATATAGCTCCTCACGTCCAAATTGGAGTGCCAAAGTTTTAGAGTGGCGGCTACCCACCACAGCCCTACGCACCGAAGCCATCAGCGGAGTGGCAAATGTGAGCTCCACGCCTTCGGGTACCCATTTGCGCACCGCCTCGATATCCTCGCTGGCAACCGTCAGCGCATAGCACACAGGGCCATCGTTGCTACACACAACAATCTCCTCCCCGTCAGACAGACTCACGCCCGTCGTCGCAAGGAGTCCCTCCACATCGACACTCTCGGCCAGCGCCTTGGGGAAAGTGGCACAATCGGGCCCCTCCACCACCACACGCACTTGCCGGCTCTCCTTCACCGAGAGCTCCGACAGTGGCTCATAAAAAGATTGTCCACCCTGCCTGAGCCAGATGGACAATCCCTTTTGTGTGTCGGAATTACGTTTCCTACTCCCAGTTACCTGCATCGTTGGTTGCCTGATTGAGGTCGCCCACTTTGATACCGGGGTACTTATAGAGCACGTTCTTCTGCTCGTCGATGAGGTTGATGAGCAGCTGCTCGTTCAAGTCGAGAAGGAACATCTTGTAGGGTGCTTTGGCCTCGAATACGGGAATCTTAACGTTACCTACCTCAACAACGCCTGCGCCCATAATGAACTCCTTAACCTCGCCCTCGTTAGCCTGTGCCGAGAAGGGAACATAACGGAGCTGCTCAACCTGTGCGGGGGTGAGTTTCTTGGCACCAAACACAGTATCGATAGCCCTAACGGTGAACTTCTCGATGTTTTTCTTGCGAGCCTTTTTCAGCTTAGCCAAACCAACCGAGTCATCCGACGATACCAACTGGCGCTCAAACTGCATCTCTGCGGTGAGGACGAAGTTGATGAGGGTGTCGAACGAGCCGGTGTACTTACCGTGCACCTGTTTGTAGCCGCGCTGTGCCGAACGAATGTCGCTGATGCGCTCGATAACTGCCTTCTCGCGAGCAATCCTTGTTTCGTCAAAACGTACAGGAGTCATAAGGCTGTCGTAGAGCATATAAGCCAACACAACCACAACAATTGCGAGAACGATTTGAGTAATGGTCTTTTTCATTTCTATTTTTAATATTAAGTTTGTAGCGTAAAAACTATAACAATTATGCTTAACGAGCACATTGCGTCCCAAATTTACGGCAAATTTGCGTTTACTCCAACTTTTGGGCAAAAAAAAATAATAGAATCTTTATCCGATTGGATTTCGGACGATGATTTTGAGCGTATTTTCATACTCAATGGTTATGCCGGTACGGGCAAAACAACCCTTGTTGCGGCCTTTGTGGAAGTGCTCAAAGAGCTGAAAATCAAGCCCATATTGCTCGCACCCACGGGACGTGCCGCCAAAGTGCTATCTTCTCACACCGACTCCACTCCCGCCTACACCATACACAAGCGCATCTATCGTGAGCGCTCCTCCGCCTCGCTTGACAGTAAGTTTGACCTCAATTTCAACCGCGAGAAGGATGCTTGTTTCATTGTGGACGAGGCCTCAATGATTGCCGACTACTCCGAGGAGGGTTCCATCTTCGGCTCGGGCTCGCTATTGGACGACCTCTTTGAGTATGTGCGTCAGGGCCAGAGGTGTAGGATAATGTTTGTGGGCGACTCGGCGCAGTTGCCACCCGTGGGCCACGACCTATCCCCTGCGCTCAACCCACAGAAGATGGCTCTCTATGGCCCTGTGAGTTACAACACTCTCGACGAGGTGGTGCGTCAGGAGCAGCAGAGTGGTATTCTCTTCAACGCCACAATGGTGCGTCAGATGATTGAAAACCGCATCTACGAAAAGCCACTCTTTGATATGAGCTATCCCGACTTCCAGGCCATCAACGGAGGCGAGTTCTTGGAAAAGGTGGAGGAGTGTTACTCTCGCTATGGTAAGGACGAGGTCATCGTTATCACTCGCAGCAACAAGCGTGCGGCCCACTTCAACCAGGGTATTCGTGGGCGAGTGCTCTATGCCGAGGAGGAGATTGACTCGGGCGATATGGTGATGGTGGTAAAGAACAACTACCACTACACCGAGCGCGACGAGGATGCCAAAGCTGCCTTCATTGCCAACGGCGATGTGGCTTGTCTGCGCCGCATACGTCGTTTCAAGGAGCTCTACGGTTTTCGCTTTGCGGAGGCCACTTTGCGTTTTGGCGACTACGACGACTACGAGATTGAGTGTAACGTCCTGCTCGACACGCTCAACAGCACCACTCCCTCGCTCACACGCGAGCAGATGAAGGAGCTATTCTATGCTATTGAGGGCGACTATGCCGACCAGAAGTGTAAGGCCAAACGATACAAGGAGGTGCGCGAGGACCCCTATTATAATGCGATGCAGATTAAGTTTGCCTATGCCGTGACGTGCCACAAATCGCAGGGTGGACAGTGGAGTGCGGTGTTTATCGACCGCTTGTTGTTTGGCGAGGAGCGTATGAACAAGGAGTTTCTCAGGTGGCTCTACACGGCCATATCTCGTGCCACCGAGCAGGTCTATCTTGTGAACTTCGACGATAGTTTCTTCGACCCAACGACCTACACTCCGGAGGAATAGGGAGGGTGAAATTCAACATTACTCCCCACCTAGCGGGTAACAAAAAAGATACCCATGGGCAGAAAGGGCAAAAAGAGCGAAAAGGGCAGAAAGGGCAGAAAGAGAATTGAGAATTGAGAATTGAGAATTGAGAATTGAAAATTGAAAATTGAAACAAATGCGAGTAAGCGAGAGCAGAGATTGCTTGCAAGCTATGCCGAGCGGGAGCATTTTAGAGCAAGCGAAGCTTGGTCAATTACTCCTCCCCTAAGTTAGGGGAGGTGCCACATTGTGGCGGAGGGGTATGCAGACGGTTGACGGTAGACGGTTGACGGTCGACGTTAAAAAAAACGCAAAGTGTGCGGCAAATGCAAGGCGCACAAGAAAACCACCTCCGCAGTTTACTAAACGTAAATGAGGAGGTGGTTTATCGCAGTGTAACGCCGCAGTTGCCGTGCAATCTGCGTTTTTTCGCAATCTGCGTTTTTTTTAATAGGTGCCGCCGCCGAGCGAATAATAAAGACTAATGATACCCTGAATCTCCGCATAACGATCCGAACTCTCCGACAACTCCGCATTCAACAAGTTCTGTTGAGCAGTGAGCACTTCGAGGTAACTTGCAGAGCCATACTTCATTAGCAGTTGTGTGTTATAGACCGCAGCACGCAGAGTAACAACCTGTTTGAGGTCGATGGCAAGGCGTTTCTGGGCCGACTGCCACAGCATCACAGCATTGTTAACCTCCTCGCCTGCATCAAGCAAGGTCTGGCGATACTGCATAATGGCTGCATCCTGCTGCGCCTGGGCAATCTTCAAACGAGCCCTATTGGCACCCTTTGCAAAGATGGGCTGCACGATACCACCCACAAGGTTAAGAATGAAGTCGCTCGGGTTGGCAATAGCTGCACCGGCAGTGGTGCGCCAACCGGCCGAGCCGGAGAGTGTAATCGAAGGATAGAAGGCAGCTTTGGCCTCATTGACAGCATAGAACTTGGTGGCCAACTCCGCCTCGGCAACCCTCACATCGGGGCGCAAGGCTACCAACTCCAAAGGCACTCCCACCGAAAACTCCGAAGGGAAGGTCTGGTCTTTGAGCGTTCCCCTCTCAATCTCAAAGGGCAACACACCCATAAGGGTTGCAAGGGCATTCTCCTGCTCGGAAATCTGGCGTTCCAAAGTGAGCACCGAGCCCTCGATACTGAAACGGTTAGCCTTGGCCTGCAACACAGCCGCCTCGGTAGCCTTACCCGCACGTTTGAGTGCCGTGAGGGTACGGATGTTCTCCTCCCAAGTATCAAGAGTGCGTTGGCTTGTCTTGAGCTGCTCGTCAAGCATCAGCAGGGTGTAGTAGCTATTGGCGATGGTTACCACAAGTTTACTCCTCACAGCCTTCTCGCGGAACAGCGTTGCCTCGTAGGTAGCCTGTGCTCCACGCTCGGCATTACGCAACTTACCAAACGCATCCACCTCCCACGAAGCCGAGGGGGTGATATCGAATGAGAAGGTCGAGCCGTTACCGCTACCTCCTCCGAGCGAGGCGTTGAGTGCCGCCTTCACACTCGGCAGGAATGCAAGTTTAGCAGCTTCGAGGGTGGCCTCGGCCTGTATCACATTGGCGTGTGCCTGGCGCAGGTCGATATTATACTCCAAGCCCCTCTCGATGTACCTCTGCAAGAGCGTGTCGGTAAAGAACTCCTTCCATCCGAGGTCGGCCAGGCGGTTGTAGGTGGTGTCGGCCTCGTAGAGTTCGTGGAGGTTACGCACCGTGGGACGTTCAAATTTGGTGTAGAGGCCGCAACCGCTCACCAGCACTGCCACAGCCACGCTTACTATTATATATAATCCTCTTTTCATCTCTTCTTCTCTCCTTTTACTCGGTTAACTCTGGCTTCTCACGTTTGGGCATCACCTTCTCCTCAATGGTTTGGAAGACGATGAAGAGTGCAGGCACCACAAAGAGCAGCGCGATGGTACCGATGAGCATACCGCCCACAGTACCCACACCGATAGAAATGTTACCATTTGCGCCCACACCCGTAGCGAACATCAGTGGCAACATACCGAAAATCATCGTGAGCGAGGTCATCAGAATTGCCCTCAACCTTGCCTTGGCAGCCGACAGAGCAGCCATAGGAATAGACATACCCTCGGCCCTACGCACCGATGCGTACTCGGTGATAAGGATTGCTGTCTTGGCCAACAGACCGATAAGCATCAGCAGACCGATTTGGAGGTAGATGTTGTTCTCCAAGCCGAACATATTGGCAAACAAGAAGCTACCTGCCAGACCAAACGGAACGGCCAGAATTACCACGATGGGGATGAACAAGCTCTCATACAATGCACACAGAATGAGGTAGATGAACACCACGCAAATCACAAAGATGGTGGCTGTGGAGTTGCCCGACGAGGCCTCCTCACGCGACATACCGCCAAACTCATAGCCATAGCCTGCGGGCAGCAACTCGGCTGCAACCTCCCTCACAGCGGCGATGGCCTCACCCGAAGAGTATCCATTGGCAGCCTGGCCGTTGATGGATATGGCCGAGAAGAGGTTGAACCTCGAAATGGACTGCGGGCCGTAGATACGAGTGAGGGTGATGTATTGGCTGATGGGCGACATCTCACCCGAAGCATTACGCACAAACATCTTGTTGAGCGCCTCCGTGTCGAGCCTACTCTCGGCCGACGACTGAACCATAACCCTATACAGTTTCGAGAAGCGGTTCATATTCGAAGCATAGGAGCCACCCACATAGCCGGCCACCACGCTCAGTACATCGCTGGGCGACACGCCGTTGCGTTTACACCTTGCTGCATCAACCTCCAGGAGATACTGTGGGTATTTGGTGTCGAACGAGGTGCTTGCCCTACCAATCTCGGGCCTGCGGTTAAGCTCTACGATAAGATTATCGGTGATGGTTTTCAGGTCCTCAATGGTACCACCCTTCTGGTCCTGAACATAGAGCTCAAAACCGCTACTTGCTCCATAGCCGGGAATCATACCACGGGTGAATATCATAATCTTTGCCGAGGTGATATCGGCCGTGGCAGCATACATCTGGTCGATGATGGAATCGATATCATCGCCCTCGTCCGTACGCTCCTCCCAAGGGTCCAACCTCACGGTGAACATACCACACGAAGAGCCTGCACCACTCATCATACCATAGCCCGTGGTGTAGGAATATGCCTCAATCTGCTCGATGCCATCGAGCCTGTGGGCAATCTGCTCCATAACCCTCACCGTTTCGCCAAGGTTGGTTCCCGGAGGTGTCTGCACATCAATGTTGATGGCACCCATATCCTCCTTTGGCACAAGGCCCGTCTTGGTGTTCTCCAACATATAGAACAGACCACCAACGGCTGCAATGACGAGTATCCACGCCAGCCAACGGCGTTTAAGCATAAAGAACACACCCTTCTTATAGCGGTTAACAAGGCCCTGGAAGCCTGCATCAAAAGCCACGTGGAAGCGAGCCGAGAAGCTCATCTTGCCATCCTCGCCCACCGTGTGGGGTTTCATCAGCAGGGCACACAGCGCAGGACTCAGGGTCATTGAGTTCACAAGCGAGATACCCACCGCAACGGCCATCGTCAGACCAAACTGGGTGTAGAACGTACCCGTCGTTCCGCCCATAAAGCACACAGGGATAAACACCGCCATAAACACAAACGTAGTTGCCACAAGTGCGCTACTGATACCCTTCATAGCATCCACCGTGGCAAGGTAGGAGGACTTATAGCCCGCATCAAACTTGGCCTGCACCGCCTCCACCACCACAATGGCGTTATCCACCACTGTACCGATAACCAGCACAAGGGCAAAGAGGGTAATCATATTCAAACTGAAACCTGCCACCGAAAGGAAAGCAAAGGTACCAATCAGCGACACAATGATTGCCAACGAAGGAATCAATGTCGAACGGAAGCTCTGCAAGAAGATGTAAACCACCAGCACCACAAGGATAATCGCCAATATGAGCGTCTCAACAACGCTGGCAATTGAGGCATCCAAGAAGTCCTTGGTACTCATAAGGTCCACAATCTCCAAGCCCTTCGGGAGGCTCTGGCGAATCACCTCAATCTCCTTATCCACCGCCTCGATAATCTCGTTGGCATTGGAGCCTGAGGTCTGTGAAATCATCAGCGTAGTACCGGGGTGGCCATTCACCTTACCGATGTAGTCGTAGCTCATAGAGCCGAGTTCCACCCTCGCAACATCTTTGAGCCTCAACACCGTACCATCGCTCTCGGCCCTAACGACCATATTGGCATAATCCTCCTCACGGTCGTAGCGGCCCCTATATTTGAGCACATAGCGGAACGTGTTCTCCGAGTCGGCACCCAGCGTTCCCGTGGGGGCCTCCAAGTTCTGCTCCGAAAGCACCTTGCTGATGTCGGCAGGCACAAGTGCATACTTGGCCATCTTGGCAGGGTCGAGCCAGATACGCAACGAGTAGTCGGCACCCCTCACGTCAACCTCACCCACACCCGCAATACGCGAAAGTCGTGGCTCAATATTGATTTTCAGGTAGTTGCTAATAAACCTCTCGTCAAACGAGTCATCGGGGCTGAAAATTGCGAGTGTCTTGATACGGCTGGTCTGCCTCTTACGCACACTCACACCACTCTTCGTTACCTCGGCAGGCAGAAGGCCCTGGGCCGAAGCAATACGGTTCTGCACGTTAACCATCGCCATATCCGCATCGGTACCCTGACGGAAGTAGATTTGGATATTTGCCGAGCCGTTGTTGGTAGCCGACGAGGTCATATACATCATATTCTCCACACCGTTGATGGCCTCCTCCAAAGGAATAACCACACTTCGCTGTACAGTCTCGGCATTAGCACCTGCATAGTTGGCCGACACGCTCACGGTTGGAGGCGCAATCTCGGGGAACTGCTCCACCGGAAGTCCCACAAGGCAGATACCTCCGAGCAGCACAATGATGACGGAGATAACACCCGCAAAGATGGGACGGTCGATAAATGTTCTAATGTTCATACTCTCTCTCCTCCCCTTGTTTACTCGTTTACTTCGCTGAGGCTGTCAACCTTTGCTTGTGCGGCCTGTGCGGCTGCGGCCTTCTCGGCGGCAAGTTGCTCGGCAGTCTTGATGACTGCGCCCTCGCGTACAAGACCTGCGCCCTCGGCCACAATCACATCGCCAACCTCCAAGCCTTCCAGAACGATGTACTCCACACCGTTGTTCTGGGCCATAACCTTAATCTGGCTCGACACTGCCTTACCGTCAATCACCTTGTAGACAAAGATGCGCTCCTGCAACTCATAGGTTGCTGCCTGGGGAATGACGATAGCATCCTTCTGCACCGAAGGGATAACCACCTGGCCGCTACCACCATCGCGCAACAGACGCTGGCGGTTGGGGAACGATGCACGAAGGCTCACCGCACCGGTGGTGGCACTAATGGTTCCACTCACTGCATCAATGCGTCCCTTGTGTTTGTAGATTTGGCCGTTGCTCATCAACAGCTCCACGGGAGGCATCTCACGGATGGCCTCTTTGAGCGAGCCATACTGCTGAATCATATCGAGCATCACATTCTCGGCCATCGAGAAGTAGGCATAGACCTCGCTATCGTCCGACACGGTTACCAGCGGGGTGTTGATGTTACTGCTCACCAGCGCACCCACACGGTAGGGAATCATACTTGCAACGCCATTCACAGGCGAGCGCACCTCCGTATAGGAGAGGTTGTTGGTGGCGTTAATCTCCTCCGCACGAGCAAGTGTCAGACGTGCCTCTGCCTCGGCAAGGTCGTTACGCGAGGTCATCAGGTCAAACTCCGACACAACATCCTGCGCAAAGAGTTCCTTATTACTATCCAGAATAAGTTGGGCTGTCGCAAGACTTGCCTCGGCACTCTTCACATTGGCCTGGGCAATCTCATAGGCAGCCTTATAGGGCGTCTGGTCAATCACAAAGAGCACCTGTCCTTTGCTCACAAAGTCGCCCTCATTGATGAGAATTTCGGTAATCATACCGCTAACCTGTGGACGAATCTCCACGGTCTGGCAACCATTGATGGTAGCACTATAACCCGTCTTGAGGGTTCGGTCTGCCGACTCAACGGTCATCACTTTGTAGGTTTTCTCAACGGCAACACGCTGTTGCTTGCGCTCCACACACGAGGTGAAAGTCACAACTGCCGACAATGCAACAAAAAATAAAATTACTCGTTTCATCAATATTATACTTTTGGATATTAATTTTTCCCAACCTGTTAACGTACACACGGACAAGAAGAATACTCCCACTCTCAACAAAATGCTTTCCTCTTCGGAGGTCTCCATTGCACGTTTCGCGTGCAAAGGTATCCTTTTTGGCGAGTTTATCCAACATATTTGACACATAAAGTATCATTTCAGGCAAATTTTATTACCTTTGTATAAACATTAAACCTCATACGAAAACCAAACAACCTAATATCACTATGAAAAAATGTTGCAAAAGCATTCGCACCATCGTTGAATGCGCTCTTGTCCTTCTCGCAGGTGGTCTTGCCATCGCCCTCATCAACCGTATTCCCGACAGTTCGGAGCCCAAAGTTAAGAACATCATCTACCTCATTGGAGATGGTATGGGCATCTCGCACATCACCTCCACGATGATTACACAACAATATGCTCCGCTGGCACTCGAAAGGGCAGAGTATATCGGTCTGCAAAAGACCTATTCCTCCAACAACCTCATCACCGACTCCGCCGCAGCAGGTACTGCCCTCTCCACAGGCACCAAGACCTACAACGGAGCAATCGGTGTGGACGACAACAAGCAACCCATGGAGAACATCCGCGAGGTGGCCGAGAAGATGGGTATGGCAACGGGCGTTGTGGCAACCTATGCCGTAACCCACGCTACCCCCGCCGCATTTATGGGACACACCGAGAGTCGCAACCAGCAAGACCTCATCGCAGAGCAATTCCTCGACACCAACGTGGATGTATTCTTCGGTGGCGGTCAGAAATATTTTATGCAAAGAGCTGATAGTCTTGACCTTGTGGGCAAACTCCAAGAGAAGGGCTACACCATCGCAACCTCGCTCGAAGAGATTGCCGACATCAAAGAGGGTAAGGTTGGTGTGTTGGCCGCACGCAAGGGCCTCCCAACGATGCTCAAAGGTCGTGGCAATTTCCTCCCCGAAGCAACCACCAAGGCTCTCGAAATACTCACCGCCAACGCAAAGAAAAACAAAAGCGGTTTCTTCCTGATGGTCGAAGGCTCGCAGATTGACGGCGAGGCTCACGCCAACAACATCGATGGTGTTGTGGCCGAAATCGTCGACTTCGACGCTGCGGTGAAAATCGCATTCGACTATGCCGACAAGCACCCCGGCACACTCGTTGTCGTTACTGCCGACCACGAAACAGGTGGTCTTACCATCATCAATAACAACAACAAGTTCGACGTGGCAGAAAACCCCATCGCATACCACTTCTCCACCGGTGGACACTCCGGCGGTATGGTACCCATCTTCGCCTATGGCGCAGGTGCCGATGCGTTCAGCCGAGTGTTGGAGAACACCGACATTCCGTTGATTATGAAATCATTACTCGCCGAGTAGGCACTCCACGGAAGCATTTATACACCACCTACAACTATGAAACGACTCGCACTTCTGTCGGCACTCCTCCTCGGAGTGCTCGGCTCGGCCATTGGCGCAGAGGAGCGCAATATACTCCAAAATGCAACCACACAAGAGGGGCTCCAAAAGGTACTCCTTACCGACAAGGCGTGGGTACCCTACCCCGCCTACACCGACCGTTCGGCGTGGGACGCTCTGACGGGTGTCAACAAAAAGGCACTCATCAGCAAGGGCGAAAAACTCCTTTCGCACGATTGGCCCACGGTGAAAGCTACCGACTACTTGGAGTTGGAGCGCACGGGTAATCGCCAGATTATGGAGAAGATACACAACGTCAACTGCAACGCGTTGGCCGACCTGATGATGGCCGAGTTGGCCGAAGGCGAGGGACGTTTTATGGACCAAATCATCAACGGCTCCTACTATTTCTGCGAGATGACTTCGTGGGCACTCTCGGCACACACCAACTCCATTCAGAAGCCTCGCACCGCCGTTCCCATTAAGGACCAGCACGTTGTGGCACTCGTGTCGTGCGAGATGGGTGCTATGCTGGCTTGGGTGGACCACTTCTTCGGCACCCAGATAGATGCCATATCACACGTAGTTGCCGAGCGCATCCGCAACGAGGTGAGGGAGCGAATCATTGAGCCCTACCACACACGCCCCGAAGATTTCTGGTGGACCGGTGCGAAGCACTACTCCAACCACACCATCAACAACTGGACACCGTGGTGCAACTGCAACGTGTTGCAGTGTATGCTCCTACTCGAAGAGGACCCTGCAAGGTTGGCCGAGGGGGTGTATAAAACTATGGTATCGGTGGACGTATTCCTCAACTACGTCAAGAGCGACGGAGCCTGCGAGGAGGGACCCGCATATTGGGGACACGCAGCGGGCAAACTCTACGACTACCTGCGTATTTTGGATTGGGCAACAGGTGGCAAGGTTTCCCTCTTCGGGGAGCCTATGGTTAAGGCTATGGGCGAGTACATCGCGCGTTCCTATGTTGGCAACAAATGGGTTGTCAACTTTGCCGACGCAAGCGCACTGAGCAGCGCACCCGCACCCGTAGTCTATCGCTACGGACGCGATGTAGGCAGCCAGGAAATGTGCAATATGGGTGCCTATATGGTTCAATCGCTGGGCGCTTCGGCACTCGGCGGAGGACGAGATATGTTGCGCCGTCTTGAAAGCGTGGTCGGCTACCAGGAGTTGATGGCCGCCACTCCCGCAGTACCCACCTACGACTTCACTTGGTATCCCGAGACCGAGTTCTGCTACATCCGCCACGGCTCCATCTTCCTCGCCGCAAAGGGTGGCTACAACAAAGAGAGCCACAACCACAACGATGTGGGCACCTTCTCGCTCTATGTTGACAACTCGCCCGTGTTGATTGACGCAGGCGTGGGTACCTACACCCGACAGACCTTCGGCAAGGAGCGCTACAACATCTGGACGATGCAGAGTGGCTATCACAACCTACCCGTTATCAATGGCTTTACCGAGAAGTTCGGTCGCGAATACCGTTCACGCAATGTGAAGGTGGACGAGAAAAAACGCACCTTCTCGCTCGACATTGCCGGCGCCTACCCCGCCGAGGCAGGCATCCGTAGTTGGCAGCGCACCATAACCGTTGGCGAGGAGAGAGTGAGTCTTACCGAGCAGTTCGACCTCGTGTCGCCCACCGCCGCCAACAAGCTCAACTTCCTCACTTGGGGCGATGTTGACACCACCAAGGCAGGCGTGGTAAGCATCACCACCCCACAAGGTAAGAGCATCAGCCTGACCTATAATGCCAAGCTCTTCACTCCCTCGGTGGAGGTCATTCCCCAGACCGACCCACGACTGTCCAAAGTGTGGGGCTCGGAGGTTCAACGCCTCACCCTCACTGCCAAACGCATCACCGCCAAAGGCAAGTATGGGGTGGAATTGAGAATTGAGAATTGAGAATTGACGGTTGACAAAAGCCACGGGTTACAAAAATGTAACCCGTGGCTTTCTTTAACAGACCTCTCTGGCACTTTGTGCCATCTCCCCTAACTTAGGGGAGAATGACAGACGCCCCCGACCTTCGGCCACCCCCTCTAACTCAGAGGGGGAGTAATCGAAAGGCACGGGTTACAAAAACGTTACCCGCAAAGTAAAAACTCCTCGCCTATGTTACTCCTCCCCTACGACAGGGGAGGTAAGGGAGGGGTGGTCGTATTTGTGCTCGGCGGCCTAGCCGAGCAGGAGGTCGGGAGGGGTGGTCGTAATTGCGCTCGGCGGCCTCGTACACTCCCTCTCCTAAGTTAGGAGAGGGTGCCCAACGGGCGGGTGAGGTCTGTTATCCCGTCGACCGACCTACCGACTACCGTCAACCGTCAACCGACTACCGTCGCCCGACAGCATACCCCTCAGTCGCTTTGCGACAGCTCCCCTACCTTAGGGGAGCAGCTTTTTTTTCGCGGGTAACGTTTTTGTAACCTGTGAGGGCAGAAAGGGCAGAAAGAGCAGAAAGGGAATTGAGAATTGAGAATTGAGAATTGAGAATAATAAGTGCTCCTTCGGGTGCACTTATTTTTTTTGGGAGGTTGGGGATATGAGGGCAGAAAGGGCAGAAAGGGCAGAAAGAGCAGAAAGGGTAGAAAGAGCAGAAAGGGAATTGAGAATTGAGAGAAAGGGCAGAAAGGGAAAAATATTTACTCTTTACTCTTTACTAATTACTAATTGAAAAAGATGGTCGTCAGTCGACGGGCAACCAAATGGTACAACAAAAAAAGGTCGGAGTCCACGAAGGATTCCGACCTTTTTTCGTTGTATAGCAATCGCTTACTTCTTATACCTTGCGTAGCGCTGCATGAACTTATCAACACGACCTGCGGTGTCAACAAGTTTCATCTTACCGGTGTAGAAGGGGTGCGAAGTGTTCGAAATCTCCATTTTGTAAACGGGATACTCAACACCGTCAACTACCAAAGTCTCTTTGGTGTTCACTGCCGAGCGGCAGAGAAATACGTGATCGTTGGACATATCCTTGAATGCAACGATACGATAGTTTTTAGGATGGATATCTTTTTTCATCTCTTTGTCTGTTTGTTAAAAAGTTACTCTGCTACAACCGAGAAGTGAACGGTTGCCTTAACCTCCCTGTGGAGTTTAACGGTTGCCTCATACTCACCGAGAGTCTTCACTGCATCGAGAGTGATGGTCTTGCGGTCAACCTCGATACCCTTCTCTGCCAATGCAGCAGCAAGGTCTGCCGAAGTGATGCTACCAAAAATCTTCTCCTCCTCTGCCTTTGCGGTGAGGGTGAATGCGAGATTCTCGATTTTCTCTGCCAATGCCTGAGCGTCTGCAAGGATCTTAGCCTCCTTGTGAGCCCTCTGGCGAAGGTTCTCTGCCAATACTTTCTTAGCCGACTCGGTTGCTACCTTTGCGTAGCCCTGGGGAAGAAGGTAGTTGTTAGCATAGCCGGGCTTTACGTCTACGATGTCGTTAGCGTAGCCCAATTTCTCAACGTCTTTAATAAGAATTACCTGCATAATTTTGTCCTCCTTCTCTAAATTATTTCATCAAATCGGTTACGAAAGGCAGAATTGCGAGGTGGCGAGCACGCTTAACAGCCTGAGCCACTTTCTTCTGATATTTCTGCGAAGTACCGGTCAAACGACGGGGAAGAATCTTACCCTGCTCGTTGAGGAACTTTTTCAAAAACTCGCCATCCTTATAGTCGATGTACTTGATACCGCTCTTTTTGAAACGGCAATATTTTTTCTTCTTAACGTCTACTGCGACGGGATTGAGGTAGCGGATCTCGCTATCGTTCTTTACAGGTGCTGCCATGGTTTATGCCTCCTCTACTGCTACGGGTTCAACTTCTGCCTCGGCTGCTGCGGGAGCCTCCTCGACGGTTACTTTGCCTGCAAGTTTGTTGCGGCGTTTGATGCTGTAAGCAACGGCATCCTTGTCCTGACGGAACGAAAGGAAACGGATAACGCGCTCGTCGCGACGATACTGCTTCTCAAGCTTCTCAACGAGGCTGCCCTCGCCGGTGAACTCGATAAGGAAATAGTAGCCGGTGGTCTTCTTCTGAATAGCATAAGCGAGTTTTTTCAAACCCCAAGCCTCTGCATTTACGATTTGACCGCCGTTCTCGGTGATAACACCTTGGAATTTGCCAAACAGCTCCTCAAGCTGAACCTCCGACAACACGGGGGTAGCAATGAAAACGGTTTCGTAATTGTTCATAATGTTTTGTTAATTAGTTAATTGTTGTTTTTTGCATATCAAATGCGGGCGCAAAGATACAAATAAAATTGAAAATTGAAAATTGAAAATTGAAAATTTGTTATTTTTATCCACTTTTGCATTGTGCGCCCCACGCATCAGCTTCTATTTTCGCCCTTCAAAGCCGGGGGCGGTAAGGGGCAGTTCGCCGCCGTCGGGGGTTACCAGCACAGCTCCCGTCTTGGTAACGTGGCCAATGACATCCACGCCGCCAAAGTGCAGCACCTTATCCCTCATTTCCAGCGGCACGGTGAACATCAGTTCATAGTCGTCGCCACCGTTCAGCACCGACACAATGGGGTCGTTATTGAGTTCATCAGCCATAGCCCTCGTCTCGGCAGCGATGGGAATACGCTCCAAGTAGAGCCTCACGCCCACGCCCGAAGCCTTACAGATTTGCAGCGCATCCGAGGCGAGTCCGTCCGTGAGGTCAATCATCGACGTTGGCACAATGCCCTCCGCAGCAAGCGCATCCACAATATCGGCCCTCAAATCGGGACGCAGCCAGCGGCGCAGGATATATTCACGTCCCTTGAAGTCGGGCTGTGGATTATCGTGGCCGGCAAAGGCTATCTTCTCCCTTTCGAGCAGGTGGAGGC
>JBGUSZ010000102.1:0-45675 GCA_045132795.1 Tidjanibacter sp.
CTATGATGCCAACTCGAACACCAAGGCCTATTTCAAGGGAGATGTAACCTTCAATAACGGCACAGAGGTGTATGAAATCAAGGAGGCCGGTTGGCGATTGAGGGGAGCAACCTCTCGCCGCCGTCCCGAAGGTGGTGGAGGTGAGTTGCACCGACAAAACAACGCCGATTGGCACCACTTCCACACACAAATCAATCTCCGCAAATTCCACAAAGATGACCAGCACACCATCGGTGGAGTGAGGAAGATGTACCTCAAATGGCACAAGGACGACCCGATGTATGTGCGTGAGATGTATTGCTACGACCTATTCCGTCGCTATGGCGTGTGGACGGCCGTCAACGACATCTACTGCCGCTTGTGGATTCACGTCGAGGGCGACAAACAGCCTGCCTACTACGGCGTCTATGAGATGTTGGAAACCATTGATGACGAGTTCCTCAAAGTGCGTAGCGAGCTGTTTGGCGGACACAAGGGCAACCTTTGGAAGTGTGGCGAAACGGGTGCCGACCTGAAAAACTACCACGAAGATTGGAAGTTCGGCCTGGACCAAGATACCGACGAGGAGTGGATATATGAACTCAAAACCGACAACTACTCGTTTACGGACGCAAAGGCGCAACTTGTAGACTTTATGCGTAAACTCAACACCAAGAGTGGACAAGAGCTACACGACTGGTTGGGTGAAGTTATCGACATTCCGCTCTTCCTGCGCACCTATGCCGTGAACGTTACGGTGGGTATGTGGGACGACTATTGGAACCACAGTAAGAATTTCTATCTCTACTTCAACAAGGGCGGTACCGAGGGCTACAAGTTCTTCCTCATCCCCTACGACTACGACAACACACTCGGCACAACCAACATCGAGGGTGTGCAGGATGATGCAGCACGCCACGACCCATTGAATTGGGGTAAGAGCAAAGAGAATCCCCTGGTGGCAAAGATTCTCCAATTTGACGACTATAAGAAGCTCTATGTCAAGTACCTCAAAGAGCTCATCGACCCAGCAAACAAGCTCTTTGACCACGCATCCAGCACTGCCCGTATCCGCCAATGGCAGAGCAAAATACGGAACTATGTGAGCAACGACACGGGCGAAGATATGAACATCTATGACAAGCCTGCATCGTGGGGCAACCACAGCGAGTACCGCCTCTTGGATGATAACAACAACTTTTTCAAGGTCAAGGCAGAGAGCTACGCAACGTGGTTGAAATAGCGCGGCCTAAGGCCGATTTGTAAAAAAGCCTCGGGTAACGAAAGTGTTACCCGAGGCTTTTGTCGACCGTCAACCGACAACCGTCAACCGTCTTTTCAGATATTTGCTTGTTAATATTGTTTCTTGCCATTGCTACCCTAGACAAGATGAATGCAAGGCTTGCGAAAAAAAATCCTCCCGCAGCGGCCTAAGGCCGATTTGTGTTTTTGGTCGTGCAAAACCCAAAAAACGCAAAGAATTAGGCAAGTTCAAGGCGAACAAGAAAGCGGGCCCGCAGTTTGCTAACGCAAATGAGGAGCCCGCTTGTCGCAGTGCAACGCAGAAATTGTCAATTATTTGCGTTTTTTATTGTGGAAGTTCATTGTTCTTTCGATACCTATGGTGGTAAAATCCTTGATGGCAGCCACAGCAGCCTCCACAGCAACCTCAAACTCCTTGCGCTCGTCGGCCGAAAGACGACCCAACACGAAATCTACTTGGTGGCCCTGAGGAAAATCGCCACCCACACCCATACGAATACGGGCGTAGTTGTTACCGCCACACAACGCGTCGATGTTCTTCAACCCGTTGTGTCCGCCATCGCTACCCTTTGCACGAATACGCATCGTGCCCACAGGAATTGCAATGTCGTCCACCACCACAAGAAGGTTCTCCTTGGCGATATTCTCCTTATCAAGCCAATAGCGCACAGCCTTACCACTCAGGTTCATATAGGTCGAAGGCTTCACGACAACCATCGTGCGTCCCTTCCACTTAACCTCGGCCTTTGAGGCGTAACGGTCGGGCGAGAAGGTTGCGCCTGCCCCCTCCACGAGTTTATCCACCACATCAAAACCTGCATTGTGGCGTGTGTATTCATACTCGGCTCCGATGTTGCCGAGTCCAACGATGAGATATTTCATACTATCGGGTTCCTTTTTCTTCTTACTGAATAGTCCAAAAAACATGGGCGCAAAGGTAATTCTTTTTTTGTGATTACACTACTCCTCCTCGCCACTCTCCTCCGACTGTATGAGTGCTTCGGGCAGGCGCTTGGTGGCCTTGGCTCCGAGAGTTTTGAGGTTTTCCACTCGGGAGAGTATGTTGCCACGACCGGTGGATAGTTGTTCCACCGCCTTACGGCAACTGTCGGAAGCTCGGTTGATATTCTTCTCCACCTCGCCAAGGGTGTCCACAAAGCCAACCACTTTGTCGTAGAGTTTACCACCTGCATCGGCAATTTTCAGCGCATTTTTGTTCTGCGAATCCCTCTGCCAGAGGTCATAGACGATGCGCAGCATAGCCAGCAGATTGGTGGGCGAGGATATGACCACATTCTTCTTGTAGGCATCGGCCCAGAGGGTGGGCGCATTTTGGAGCGCATACATAAAGGCCGGCTCGTTGGGCACAAACATAATGACAAATTCGGGGGCCTTGTCTGTGAGGTCTTGGTAGCGTTTGGCGGAGAGTTCCTGAACGTGTTTGCTCACCGAAGCAACGTGGGCAGCCATTGCCGCCTCCCTCTCCTTGGGGTCCTCCGCAGCGTTCCAATTCACAAAAGCCGTGAGCGACACCTTGGAGTCCACGATGATGACCTTGCCGTCGGGCAAAGAGAGCACCACATCGGGCCTCTGGTTGCGCCCCTGCTCGTCCTTGATACTCTCTTGGGTGGAGTAGTGAATTCCCTTTTGGAGTCCGCTGTTTTCGAGCAGACTATCGAGAATCATCTCGCCCCAATCGCCCTGCACCTTGCTGTCGCCTTTGAGCGCACGGGTGAGGTTTTTGGTCTCGGCAGTGATGGTGTTGTTGAGTTCCATCAGGTTTTTCAGCTCGGCTTTCAGCGAGCCTGTCTGCTCGTTTTGGGCAGAGTAGATACTCTCCACCCTCTCACGGAAGTCCTTAATATTATCCCTCAGTGGTTTGAGCACCAACTCGATGGACTCCTTATTGGAGGCCGTCATACTCTTTTGTTTCTCTTCGAGGATGTCGTTTGCGAGGTTTTTGAACTCCTGACGGAAGGAGCTTTGTAACTTCTCCAACTCGGCCTTGTCGCTCTCGGCCTTCTCTTGGAGGTTTTTGTTCTGCACCTCCAACACCCTACACCTCAACTCGGCCTCGTGGGCCTCTTGTGTGAGGGCCGTTACCTTCTCTTCGAGAGCGAGGTTTTTCTCCACCTCGGAGGTGAGTTTGGAGTCCACAATATGGTTCTGCCTGCGGTCGAAAGCGAGCATCACAGCCATAGCAACCACAACAACAATGGCCACAATGAGGGCAATAAGAAGAATGGTATTCATAATAAAATTGGTATATCTTGTTTGAGTAAGCCAAAAGTAATACTTTTTTTCGGTTTTTTGGCTACCTTTGTACACAGATTTTTTTGCATACCTATGAGCAATAGAAAACGTATCATATCCCCTTCGATGCTCTCGGCCGACTTTGGCCACTTGGAGCGCGACACAAAGATGATTGACCGCAGTGCGGCCGAGTGGGTACACATCGACGTTATGGACGGTGTGTTTGTGCCTAACATTTCGTTTGGTTTTCCCGTGCTGAAAGCCATCACGGAGGCTACGGACAAGTTTATGGACGTACACTTGATGATTGTCGAACCTGAGAAATATGTGGAGCGATTTGCCAAGGCGGGTGCCGACCTTGTGGTTTTCCACATCGAGGCCACCGCGAAGGCCCAGGAGTGCATCGACCTTATCCGTAGGAGCGGAGCCAAGGTGGGTGTGAGCATCAAACCCGCAACCCCCGTGAGTGCCATAGAGCACCTTCTGCCCCAACTCGACTTGGTGTTGATTATGAGCGTCGAGCCGGGCTTTGGAGGTCAGAGTTTCATTGAGGGTAGCACCGACAAGGTGAAGGAGTTGCGCACGATGATTGACAGCAAGGGGCTCTCTGTGCTCATAGAGATTGACGGCGGAGTGAGCCGCCACAATGCGGGCGAACTCTTTGAGGCTGGCTGCGATGTGCTTGTTGCAGGTAGTGCGGTGTTCAAAGCCCACGACCCCGAGGAGGAAATCTTGGCGATGCTTGATGCGTCTACAAATTAGTAATTAGTAAAGAGTAATTAGTAAATATCGCCCTTCTCTACTCCAGGGGAGGTGTGCTGACTTAGGGCAAGAGCAATTCTCAATTCTCAATTCTCAATTCTCAATTCTCAATTCTCAGACCTTGGTTTCGATAGATAACATAACCGTAAGTTTTGGAGGCTGGGACCTCTTCAAAGATATTTCGCTGTTGATTAACCCGCGCGACCGCATTGGTCTTGTGGGTAAGAATGGTGCGGGCAAGACCACACTACTGAAAGTGATTATGGGTATGCAGCCCCCAACCTCTGGTGCCATCACGATGAGTGGCGACACCACCCTCGGCTACCTGCCACAGCAGATGAAGGTGCACGACACCACAACCCTGCGAGAAGAGACAGCCAAGGCCTTCGACGAGGTACTCTCCCTCGAACGAGAGATGGAGCGACTCACTGCCGAGATTGCCACAAGGGAAGATTATGAGAGTGAAGAGTATGGTGCACTTGTTCACCGCCTGAGCGAGATTCACGACCGCCACGCACTGCTCGGTGGCGAGAGCCGTGAGGCACAGATTGAACGCACGCTGCTCGGCCTGGGTTTCAAACGTGAGGACCTCGACAAGCCTACAAGCACCTTCAGTGGCGGTTGGAGGATGCGTATCGAATTGGCCAAGTTGCTCCTGCGCAAGCCTTCGGTGTTTCTGCTCGACGAGCCCACCAACCACCTCGACATCGAGAGTATTCAGTGGCTCGAAGGCTATCTGAGGGACTACCCCGGTGCAGTGCTATTGATTTCGCACGATAGGGATTTTTTGGACAACGTAACCAACCGCACGGTGGAGTTGTTGCTCGGCAAGGTCTACGACTACAAGGTGCCATACAGCCAATATGTACAGTTGCGCAAGGAGCGTAGGGAGGCACAGGTGGCTGCCTACAACAACCAGCAGAGGCTCATTGAGAAGACCGAGGAGTTCATCGAAAAGTTCCGCTACAAACCCACCAAGAGTAACCAGGTGCAGAGCCGAGTGAAACAACTCGAAAGGCTCGAACGCATAGAGATTGACGAGGAGGACCTCAGCGCACTCAACCTCAAATTTCCACCCGCACCCCGAAGTGGCCAGATTGTGGCCGAGATGAAGGAGGTAGGAAAGTCGTTTGGCGAGAAATTCGTATTTGGCGGTGCCAACATAACCATCGAGAAGGGCGACCGTATTGCTCTTGTGGGACGTAACGGCGAGGGTAAGACAACCCTTGCTCGTCTGCTCATTGGCGAGATGGAGCCTTCGGAGGGTCGTGTGAAGTTGGGTGCCAACGTGAGCCTCGGCTACTATGCCCAAAATCAGGACGACCTGATGGATGGAGAGTTTACGGTTTATGACACCCTCGACAAGGTGGCCGTGGGCGACATTCGCACCAAGTTGAGGGATATTCTGGGAGCATTTCTGTTCCGTGGCGAGGATGTGGACAAGAAGGTCAAGGTGCTCAGCGGTGGCGAGCGTTCGAGGCTTGCAATGGCCCGTATGATGCTTTCGCCACACAACCTGCTCGTCCTCGACGAGCCCACCAACCATATGGATATGCGCTCGAAGGATATCCTCAAAGAGGCACTCCTCAAATATGACGGAACGCTGGTGGTGGTATCGCACGATAGGGAGTTCTTGGACGGACTTGTGGAGAAGGTCTATGAGTTCCGCGATGGTGGCGTGAAGGAGTATCTGGGAGGTATTCGCTACTTCCTCGAAAAGCGCAAGTTGGAAGATATGCGCCAGATTGAGATGAAGGATGTGGCTACCAAAGAGCAGAAGAACACCAGCGGTAAGGAGGACTACCTCGCCAAGAAGGAGAACGAAAAACTCATACGCAAAACCCAACGAGCCATCGAAGAGAAGGAGGGTATTATTGCACGCTTGGAGGGCGAAGTGGCCGAGTGGGATACCCGCCTTGCGGCACCCGACCAGCACGGCATCGACCTTGCCGACAGCAAGGTGTTTGAGGAGTACAACGCCCTCAAACAGAGGCTTGCATTTGAGGAACACGAGTGGGAGAAGTTGTGTTATGAGTTGGAATTGCTCCAAGAGAATTAGTAATGAATAATTGACAAATAGCAGATATATTATGGAAAATAACGAGTTTTTCAAGGACAAAAGGGAGCGTAAGCCTCGCAACGAGGCCCCCACGTTTAATGCCGAGCCACAATACACCGAGGCAAGGGACCTGAATTGGGAGGAGCGCACCCGTGCGCCCAAAGGCGAAGGTAGGCCCCGCAGGGAGGGCGGTTTCGAGCGTAGGGACAGCAAGCCTCGCAGCGAGGAGCGCCCACGCAGGGAGCAACCCAAAGACGAAAACATTGTGTTCGGTCTGCGCCCCGTCATTGAGGCCATCGAAACGGAGAAGCAGATTGAGAAAATCTATGTGCGTAAGGGTGCCGAGGGTCAGCTGATGGCCGACCTGAAAGACCTCTGCTATCGTAGCCGCATCCGCTACCAAGAGGTGCCCGTGGAGAAGCTAAACCGCCTCACAAGGGGCAACCACCAAGGCGTGGTAGCCATCATAGCCCCCATTGAGTATGTTGGTTTGGAGGACATCCTCGACCGTATTCCCGACGACGAGCAGCCACTCATCGTGGTCTTTGACGAGGTTACCGATGTGAGGAACTTCGGTGCCATCGCTCGCTCAGCTGAGTGTGCCGGTGCCCACGGACTCATCACCCCATTGAAGAACTCCGCCCCCGTGAATGGTGAGGCAATCCGTTCGTCGGCAGGCGCACTCACACGCATCCCCGTACACCGCGCCGGCAGTATTCGCAACACCCTCAAAACCCTCTCACAGCAGGGTATGCAGATTGTGGCCGCCACCGAAAAGGCCGACACGCTGCTCTTTGATGCCGACCTCACCAAGCCCACCGTTATAGTGATGGGCAACGAGGAGACAGGTATCGGTAAGGAGGTACTCAAACTCTGCGACTGCAAGGCCGCAATCCCTATGGTAGGTCGCATTGAGAGCCTTAACGTATCGGCAGCCGCAGCAATTATGCTCTTCGAGACGGTACGTCAGAGGTATTGCAAGGAGTAATCTTGGAGTCCACCCCCGCAACATACACCATTGAGGTTGTGAGGAGTCGCAAGGCTCGGCGCATCTCGCTACGCATCACCCGAGAGGGTGGTGTGAGGCTTACCATACCCTGGTGGCAACCCAAAGGCCAAGCACTCCGCTGGGCCGAAGAACGCAGGGAGTGGATAGAAGGCGCACTCGCACGACAGAGGGCCAAACTCGCCGCCAATCCCCCACTCTCGGACGAAGAGGTGGAGGCTCTGCGTAGGGTGGCAAAGGATAAGTTGCCCCGAATGTTGGAGGAGGCGGCTCGTCGCACGGGCCTTAAATATAATAAGGTATCGGTACGCAAGACCCACAGCCGTTGGGGTAGTTGCACACGAGAGGGCAACATATCCCTCTCGCTCTACTTGGCCGCCCTGCCCGATGAGTTGATTGACTATGTGTGTGTCCACGAACTTTGCCACACCATCCACCACAACCACTCGGCAGCCTTCCACGCCCTTGTGGACTTTCACCTTGCAGGTAGAGAAAAAGAACTCGCACGTAGGCTCCGAGCCCACACCCCACGATAGCAAAACCCATACACCTATGACTACTCACCCCACCCCACAGCCCAAAGTTGCACTCATCACCGGAGCTACCGGCGGTATCGGTATGGCCTTTTCGCACCAGCTGGCAGCGCAGGGTTACACCCTTGTAGCCGTGAGCAACCAATATGACCTATTGGAGAGTATGGCGGGTGATTTTGCAAACCGATATGGAGTGGAGGTACTGACCATCTGCATCGACCTTGCACGCAAAGAGGCCGCCGAGGAGATTTATGAGCAGTGCAAAGAGTGGAACGTAAAGCCGGAGGTGCTTATCAACAACGCCGGCATATTCTTCTTTGAGCAATTCCAAAGCCTACCACTCAGGCGAATAGATACGATGATGGAACTGCATATGAACACCCCCACCCGCCTATGTAGGCTCTTTGGCGAAGATATGGCAAATGTTGGCAGGGGCTACATCCTCAACATCTCGTCCATCTGTGCGTGGATGCCCAACCCGGGCCTGCACCTCTACGCCGCCACTAAGGAGTATGTCAGGATGATGAGCGAGGGTGTGCGCTACGACCTTATGCCCTATGGGGTAAAGGTTACGGCACTCTGCCCCGGAGGTGTCGATACGGGCCTCTATAACTTTCCGCCCAAATTGGTGCGCCGGCTTGTGCGCTGGGGCATCTTCACCACACCCGATAGGCTGGCTCGCCGTGGGTTGAAGGCTATGTTTCGAGGTCGCCGCAGGATTATCCCCGGAGCACTAAACCGCTTGTTTATATTCTTGGTAGGGTGTGTTCCCACCCCTCTGCGTCTCCGCATCGTGAGCCGCTTCTATAATCACTAAAATAACGTGATGTGATTTTTGTTCACGGGTAACATTTTTGTTACCCAAGAGCAGAAAGGGCACGAAAGAGCAGAAAGGGAATGGAAAATTGAAAATGGAAAATTGAAAATTGAAAAAGCTCCTCCCCTAACTTAGGGGAGGAGTGGTTGGTGCTATCTAACGTTTGAAAGTACCACAAAAAACGCATAGAGTGCGGCAAATGCAAGGCACACAAGAAAACCACCTCCGCAGTTTACTTTCGTAAATGAGGAGGTGGTTTATCGCTGTGTAACACAGCAGTTGCCGTGCTATATGCGTTTTTTAGAATTCTTGTTTGGACAAGCGAACGTAGCCATTATAACGCCACTTAGCATTCTCCTCCGAAGCAGCAAACAACTCGTCAGCCTCAGCAGGGAACATCTTCTTCAACGAAGAGTAGCGTACCTCGGCAGCCAAGAAGGCCTGGAACTTGCTCCAATCGGGCTCCTTCGAGTCCAAAACGAATGGGTTCTTGCCCTGCTCTGCAAGCTCGGGGTTGTAGTGCCACAAGTGCCAGTAACCACACTCAACAGCCTCCTTACCAACACTCTGGGTACGGGTCATACCACCCTTGATACCGTGGTTGATACAGGGAGCGTAAGCGATAATCAACGAAGGACCCTTGTAGGCCTCTGCCTCACGCAATACGGTCAAAAGCTGGTTGGGGTTAGCCAACGATACCTGTGCAACATATACATAACCATAGGTCATTGCAATTGCACCAATATCTTTCTTGCGGATACGTTTACCAGCCGAAGCGAACTTGGCAACAGCACCAACGGGAGTCGATTTGGACGACTGACCACCGGTGTTGGAGTAAACCTCGGTATCAACGATAAGGATGTTCACATCCTCGCCCGAAGCCAAAACGTGGTCAACACCACCGAAGCCAATATCGTAGCCCCAGCCATCACCACCGATGATCCACTGCGACTTCTTAACCAAGAGGTCTTTCTCGGCCAAAATCTCCTTGCAGGTGTCGCAACCGCAAGCCTCCAACATAGGAACGAGGCGAGCAGCAACAGCAACGCTGGTTGCGCTATCCTTGCGACCGTCAATCCACTCCTGCATTACGCCCTTCAACTCCTCCGAGCAGCAAGCGCAGTTGGCAATAGCATCTGCCATCTTTGCAGCCAGAGTATCACGACGTTTCTCAACAGCGGTGTACATACCCAAACCAAACTCGGCATTGTCCTCGAAGAGCGAGTTAGCCCAAGCGGGACCGTGGCCTTTGGCGTTGGTGCAGTAGGGAGTCGAAGGTGCCGAGCCGGAGTAGATAGAGGTACAACCGGTAGCGTTGGCAACCATCATCCTATCGCCGAAGAGCTGGGTAATGGTCTTGATGTAGGGAGTCTCACCACAACCTGCGCAAGCACCCGAGAACTCAAACAGAGGCTGAGCAAACTGGTTGCCTTTGATGGTCTTGGTCTTGTCCATAACGGTATCCTTATAGCCAACCTTCTTGTCGAGGTAAGCCCAATTCTTCTGCTGGTCAAGCTGGCTTTCGAGAGGTTTCATAACGAGTGCCTTGGTCTTGGCAGGACAGGTGTCCACGCAGTTGCCGCAACCGGTACAATCCAGAGGCGAGAGCTGGATGCGGAACTTATACTCCTTGGTCTGTGCCAAGCCCTGTTTAACAACCATACCCTCGGGAGCAGCAGCTGCCTCCTCCTCGGTCAAAAGGAAGGGACGCAATGCAGCGTGAGGACAAACCAGAGCACACTGGTTACACTGGATACAGTTGTCGGCAATCCACTCGGGAACATTCACAGCAATACCACGTTTCTCATAAGCAGCAGTACCGTTGTCCCAAGTACCATCCTCGCGGCCATTGAATGCGCTCACGGGCAGAAGGTCGCCTTTCAGAGCGTTGATAGGCTCGCAGATGTTCTTAACGAAGTCGGGGGTATCGTTGCAGGTGCAAGCGCAAGCGGTCTCCTCCTCAACGAGGTTTGCCCACTCGGCGGGAACTGCTACCTCCATAACCTCGCCACCCTTATCAACGGCAGCGTAGTTCATATTTACGATATCCTCACCCTTCTTACCGTAGGATTTGTAGATAGCCTTCTTCATCTCCTCAACAGCCTTCTCGAAGGGAATCACATTCGCAATCTTGAAGAATGCCGACTGCATAATGGTATTGGTACGATTGCCCAGACCAATCTCGGCAGCAATCTTGGTTGCGTTGATGATATAGAAGCGAATGTTGTTCTTCGCCAAGTAAATCTTCATGTGGGTAGGCAGGGTAGCCAAAGTCTGCTCGGCATCGTGAACGCTGTTCAAGAGGAACGAGCCACCCTTTTTGAGGCCCTTCAATACGTCGTATTTGTCAACATACGAAGGAACGTGGCAAGCCACAAAGTCGGGAGTGGTTACCAAGTAGGGCGAGCGGATAGGGCTATCGCCAAAGCGGAGGTGCGACGAGGTGTAGCCACCCGACTTCTTCGAGTCGTAGGAGAAGTATGCCTGGCAGTACTTGTCGGTTGTGCCACCGATAATCTTGATTGAGTTCTTGTTAGCACCAACGGTACCATCGGCACCCAAACCGAAGAACAAAGCCTCGAAGGTACCCTCTTTGGCCATCGAAATCTCCTCACCAACGGGCAACGAAAGGAAGGTTACGTCGTCGTTGATACCAACGGTGAACTGGTTGCGAGGCTCCTCTGCTTTGAGGTTCTCAAATACGGCCAACATCTGTGCGGGGGTGGTGTCTTTCGACGAAAGACCATAGCGGCCACCGATGATGAGGGGTTTGTTCTCTGCGGGAATATCCTTGCAGGTTGCGAATGCCTCAACAACATCGAGGTACAAGGGGCAACCATTTGCTCCGGGCTCCTTGGTACGATCCAAAACGCAGATGCGCTTGGTGGTCTCGGGCAGCACAGCACCGAGGTACTTCACCGAGAAAGGACGGTAGAGGTGAACGGTAACAACACCCACCTTCTCGCCTTTGGCCATCAGGTAGTCAACACACTCCTTAACGGTCTCAGTAATCGAGCCCATAGCAACGATCACGTTCTCTGCATCCTCAGCACCATAGTAGGTGAAGGGAGCGTAGTTACGGCCGGTGATAGCCGAAATCTTCTTCATACACTCTGCAACTGCATCGGGCACTGCATCGTAGAACTTGTTGCTTGCCTCACGAGTCTGGAAGTAGATATCGGGGTTCTGAGCAGTACCACGGGTTACGGGGTGCTCGGGGTTGAGAGCCCTCTGGCGGAACTCTGCCAAAGCAGCCTTGTCGAAGAGGGGCTCGAGGTCCTCCATCTGCATCAACTCAACTTTCTGAATCTCGTGCGAAGTACGGAAACCATCGAAGAAGTGCAAGAAAGGAATCCTCGAAGTGAGCGACACAAGGTGAGCAACACCTGCGAGGTCCATAACCTCCTGTACCGAGCTGGTGGCCAACATTGCAAAACCGGTCTGGCGTGCTGCCATAACGTCCTGGTGGTCGCCAAAGATAGAGAGCGACTGTGCAGCCAACGCACGTGCCGAAACGTGGAATACGCCGGGAAGCAACTCACCTGCAATCTTGTACATGTTGGGAATCATCAGCAGAAGGCCCTGCGATGCGGTGAAGGTCGAGGTGAGAGCACCTGCCTGCAACGAGCCGTGAACAGCACCTGCTGCGCCTGCCTCCGACTGCATCTCAACAACCTTTACGGTCTGGCCAAAGATATTCTTCTGACCATTTGCTGCCCACTCATCAACATACTCTGCCATGGTGGACGAAGGGGTGATGGGGTAGATAGCGGCCACCTCGCTGAACATATAGGCGATGTGGGCTGCTGCATAGTTACCATCACAAGTGATAAATTTCTTCTGTGCCATAAATTTTAGTTTATGAATGTTTTGTGTTATATGTGTTTTGTTGATTTTTCCGTAGGTTCACACTATTCAACTTGCAAATATAGTTATTATACTCCAAAAAAAACACTACCTTTGGGCGATTTTTTCGGCCACATTTTTCACCACTGCGATATTATTTGTCCAACATTATCAGTGTGTTACAAAAATAACAAAAGCCAACGGGGTGGTTTAAGGCTGATTATAAACAACTTGGTTTCGGCAGCCACCGTGTGCGTACACGGAAAATCTATGGCGAGTGGACCAAGCAACCGAATAAAAAAATAAACTTAATTTAATATTGCACCTTTGCAGTAATGATTGATTTCAAACAGCACACCCTTGCCAACGGACTCAGAGTGTTGGCCAACCGAGACGAGTGTTCGGGTATGGCGGCCGTCAACATCCTATATGCCGTAGGCTCGGCAGATGAATCGGCCGAGCGCACCGGCTTTGCCCACCTTTTTGAGCACCTAATGTTCCGAGGCACCTCTGCCGTACCGAGTTACGACACCCCCGTACAGGAGGTGTGTGGCGAGAACAACGCCTTCACATCGGCCGACTACACCGACTTCTACGTTACGATGCCAAAGGAGAATTTCGAGACGGGCTTGTGGTTGGAGGCCGACCGAATGAGGGGCCTCAACATTGATGCCGAGACGCTCGAAGTGGAGAAGAGTGTGGTGATTGAGGAGTTCCGTCAGCGTTACCTCAATCGTCCCTATGGGGAGCAGTGGCACACACTGCGCAGTATGGTCTATACAACGAGTCCCTATCGTTGGCCTGTCATAGGTCTTACTCCCGACCACATCCGAGAGGCCTCGGTGGAGGAGGTTAGGGCCTTCTACGACCGCTTCTACATCCCCTCGGGAGCCATCCTGAGCGTGTCGGCCGACATTGAGCCGGAGAGGGTATTTGAGGCTGCCGAGAGGTACTTCGGCCACCTCCCCACCCTGCCCGCACCCGTGCGTGGCGACCTACATCAGGAGCCACTCGCAGGGCCTGTGCGCAAGGTAATTGAGGCCGCCGTGCCTGCCGACCAGATTACCATTGCCTTCCTTATGGATAGGCGTAGCGAGATGGGCTATTACATTTGCGACCTGCTGACAGACCTGCTTGCAGGTGGCGAGTCGGCACGCATATTCCAGCACCTCGTAAAGCAAAAACAGATATTCTCCGCCGCCAATGCCTACATCACCGGCGAGGTGGGCGAAGGACTACTCATCCTCACCGGCCAACTCTGTTCGGGCGTTACCATCGAGCAGGCCGAAGAGGTTCTCTATGAGGAGTTGCGTCTGCTCTCCGAGGAGCCTATCGGGGAGTATGAACTCCAAAAGGTGAAAAACAAATTCGAGGCCAACATCACATTCGGAGAACTCAACGTGATGAACAAGGCGATGAATCTCGGCTACTATGCAATGTTGGGCGATATGGCCCTGCTGAATGGCGAGATTGACATCTATCGTTCCATCACTGCCGAGGAGATTGCCACCTACGTACGCACCCGCCTTGTGCCCCAACGCAGCGCAACTCTCATCTACCGCAAAACCAAATAGTTAAACCACATCTGACAATACAGACAATGCAACGTCCGCCCATAAATCTCACCCCCAACCCACGAGTACCCCACACCACCCTGCACACCTGTGCCAACGGCACTCGTCTCTACACTCTGCACAACTCCAAGCAGGGGGTTGTGAGGGTTAGTTTCATCTTCCGTGCAGGCACCTCGTGGCAGAGCGCTCCATTCAGTGCATCGGCCACCATCAACACCCTCTCGGAGGGTACGGAGCGTTTCTCGGCACTTGAAATTGCCGAGCGTTTGGATTTCGTTGGCTCCTATTTTGATGCCAACATAGACCGAGATTGGGCCGTGCTGACCTACTGTTCGCTCTCTAAGTTCGCCGCCGAAACATTTGAGATTGCCGAGCAAGTGGTCCTCCACCCCACCTTCCCCGAGAGGGAAGTGGGTGTCTATTGTGCCAAGCGAAAAGAGCAGCTCATCGTACAGCGCAGCAAACCCGACCACCTCTCACGAGAACTCTTCGGACAGAGCATCTTCGGAGCCGACCACCCCTATGGTATAACCTCTCCTGCCGAGGCCTACGACAGGCTCACAAGGGAGGATATAGCCCTCTTTTACAGCACTCACTACACCGCTGAGAATTGTTTTGCAGTGTTGTGTGGCGACATCACCGAGGAGCACATCGCCCACACGAAGGCAATCCTTGAACAACTGCCACACGGTGTCATTGACAATCGCACCATCCCAGCCCCAACCTCTACCCCTCGTGCGGAATTGAAAGTGGAGGGGGCCGTGCAGTCGTGCCTGAAAATAGGTCTTCCACTCTTCCCCCGCACCCACCCCGATTTCATACCGATGCAAATGATAGCAACCGCTTTGGGTGGTTACTTTGGTTCACGCCTGATGCAAAACCTCAGGGAGAGGCACGGCTACACTTATGGAGCCTATGCCGCAATGATAAATCTCGACCAGAGCGGCTACTTTGTGATGAGTGCCGACGTGGCCTCCGAGTACACCGAAGCGGCCATAGGCGAGATGTTGCACGAGGTGGAACGTTTCTGCTCCAAGCCTATGGACGAAAGGGAGTTACAGATGGTCCGAAACATCATCTTTGGCGACGTAATGCGCATCTTTGACGGCCCCTTCGGAGTGGCAGACGTAACCATTGAGAACATCCAAAACGGCACCGACAACAGCTACACCGAGCGATTTCTACAACAGGTAGCCACCTGCACCGCCGAGCAGTTGCAGCAAGTGGCCGCCAAGTATCTAAAAACAGACCTGCTCACGATTACCACCGTTGGTGAGTAAATCGCAAGCAGGCCCTAATAAACCTATATTCAAAGCAGGCTGCTACTCTTTGGCAGCCTATTTTTGCATCCAGAGGGTGTTAAAGGGTTGTGCAGGCAGGCCGTCGCCACCAAGCAGGTTGTGGCCAGCAGCCTCATCCCAACCAAAGCATACATATTTGATGGGGGCACCCAGCCATTGGGATGTTACCTCCACCTTGTCTTTGCCGATAATCTTACCCACAGCACCATAGAAACGTCCACTCTCGCCGGCCAGGCGGAAGAAAGTTACATAGGGAGTCCCTGTCTGGGTTTTCAGACCACTACCCACGTTGTCAAACTCCACAATCACACGTTTACCATCGATGGTTGCGCTCTTGAACACAGGGCCCTCGGTTACAATACCCTCACGGCCATAGGTCTTGGAGAGTGCCAAGTCTGCCAAGCGGTGGCCAACAATCCACTTGTAGGGAGGGTGAATCTCCTTCACATCATCCACCAAGTCAAGAGTGGTAATCATACCCGTGTGTGGTTGTGCAAGAGCAGCCTTCTGTGCCTCCCAGAAGATGGGGAGTTCGTCCCAAGTGCGAGGCTCAATGATGGTGCGCTGTTGTGAGTAGGCATAGGGTGCAAGCTGTACGTAGTAGAACGGCATCTCGTTGTCGCCCCACAACTCGCGCCAAGTGTCCACCAACAACATCTGCTGTGCGGTGTAGGTATCGGTCTGGCCCATAGTGAGGTTCTGCTCGCCCTGATACCACAAGAAACCACGCATAGTGTAGGGAATAATAGGTTGGAGGAATTTGCGGAAGCGGTTACCCACCAGTGCATCGCCCCTGAACTTACCCTTCTCGTCCACATATTTTGAGAGCTCCTCCGACTTACGGTATGCCTCAATTGGAGTCCACGCCTCAACAGGACTACCACCATAGGAGGTCGAAACCAAACCAATGGGCACCTGCAAGCTGTCAGCCAACTTCTTGGCAAAGAAATAGCCTGCTGCCGATACGGGTTTGATATTCTCGGTGGTTACGGGTTTCCAGCCGTTGGTGGGCAGGGTGTCGGCATACATAATCTTGCGATTGACATAGAGCACCCTCACCAGCGGAGCCTCGGCCTCGTAGTACTCCTTCATAAGGATATCCCTATCGCCACGAGTGGGGCGTGGATAGTGTGGGTGGTTACCCATAGAGTACTCCATATTACTCTGTCCCGAAGCGAGCCAAACCTCGCCCACGAGGACATTTTTATAGACTTTCTTCTCCCTTCCGCTGCTAACAACAAGTGTGCGTGGCTCGGCCGAAGCGGTCATCTCCGCCAAATACAAACGCCACTTACCATCGGCATCGGCAACAGCAGACACCTTTTGGCCTGCAAACGAAACGGTTACCTTTGCCTCCGGACGTGCCTCACCCCACAAGCAGACCTTCTTGCCCTGTTGGAGTACCATATCGTTGCTGAATACATTGGGCAACGAGAGTTGCCCCAGAGCCGTCAGTGTTGCCACAAAGAGGCTCAACACAAAAAGAAAAGTTCTTTTCATAATAAAAATTAGGTTATCTATGATTAGTAAATATATTTTAGCGCCACTTCGGAAGCCACCCACAACAAGTTGGCGGTGTGTACGTCCACACAAAGGTAGTGTTTTTTCGGTAGATTGTCCAACAATATTCGGAAAATTTGACATCTTCGATTTTGACATACGTCTGACAATAGCAACTAAAATGCGAAAAAATTGACACTTCTTGTCATTTTTCTCAAACCATTTCCCTACCTTTGTAACAACCGACAAATAATAACAACTATGGACCAACCGAAGATTGAGCGAGTGCTTCGTCTGATGAAGATGATGACGGGCAATACAAACTACACCGTGGAGGATATGGCCGAGCGTTTGGGGACATCCTACCGTTCGGTCTATCGTTACATCGACACCTTCAAGGAGGCCGGCTTTGTGGTGCACAAACTCGAAGGAGGTGTCTATCGCTTGGGCAAGGAGAGTCGCTATTTCAAGGAGATTTCCCAACTCATCCACTTCACCGACGAGGAGGCCTATATCGTAAACCAACTCATCGAGGCTCTGGACAACACCAACGTCATTAAACAAAATCTGCGAAAGAAACTCACCTCTGTATACAACTGCACCTCGCTGGCAGAGTGTATTGTGGAGGGCAAAAATGCCGTCAACATCAACCACTTGGTGGAGGCTATTGGCGGACACAAACAGGTTATCTTGAAGCGTTACGCATCCTCCCACACGGGCATTGCCAGGGATAGGCTTGTGGAGCCTTTCGGCTTTACGACCAACTATGTGCAGGTGTGGTGCTACGAGCCGGAGTCGGGACTCAACAAACTCTTCAACACCGCCCGCATCGGCTCGGTGGAGGTCTTGGCGGAGGGGTGGAAACACACCGAACTGCACCACGAGGGCTACATCGACATCTTCCGTATCACGGGCTTCGAGCAGCGCAGGGTGAGGCTCGAACTCGGTATGATGGCCCGCAACCTCTTGGTGGAGGAATACCCCCTTGCCAGCCGAGATTTGATGCCGATTGACGAGGGCCATTGGCTCTTGGACACGATGGTCTGCGACTATGTGGGCATTGGCCGTTTTGTTATGGGCTTGGCAGATGATATCCGAATCCTCACCCCCGAATTTGAGGAATATATCGGCTCACTCGTGGAACGCATCAGCAAAAAATTACCACAAAAATAACTTTTGACAGAAGTTGTCAAAACAGCCCCGTACCTTTGTCCCATAGAAGGATTGCACCAAAGTACGTTTCGGACGTAAGGAGTAGGGACGTAAGTCCACAACTCGTTGTGTTGCGTTCTTCTCAGCAGTCGGGACGACAGTAGGTTGATGTTCCTTGTGAACGGACACGGTCCCGATTGCTGTTTTTTATGACTAATGGCATACCTCCGTGAGACTGAAACGCTGCGGTTTGAAGGGTGTGCCTGTGTCGGGCGTAGAGGGCAAGACTTGTGCATTGCATGGGGGATATACGCCCTTCCGTTTCGGCAGTCGGGACGACAGTAGGTTGATCCGATTCTATCGGGGACGCGGTCACGATTGCCGAGTGTTTTAAAGTGCGGTGGCAACATGCTAGGGAGAACGAAGTGTCGCACTGTTTCGTTTCTCTGCGACGCCACAATGACCTCGGCAGGTTGTTTAATCGTAGCATGGCGGTTACGCACCCATATTTTAAGTATCGTCTGTGCTCGGAATAGCGTTTTAGGCGTGTAGCGATTCTTTCCACTTCGTCGGAAGCATTAAGAAGTAGGGTTACAAAGCCTCTGGGGACGTGTGTATTGGGGCGGGTGCCAGGAGTTTGCGTTGATATGCTTACCGATAAAGCTTGCATCAGTAGCCTGAGATGACGATACTGCGATGTTCGGTGTAGGAACAAGGTCCGACCGCTCACCATGGGGCTTGATTAAGTGCGATTCAGAATCAAGGAACATCGCTTTTAATAACATGAATAGGCATACCTCCGTGAGGCTTAGACGCTGCGGTTTGAAGGGTGTGCCTGTGTCGGGCGTAGGGCTGGAAAGGGCACCAGCCGCCTCTTCGGAGGATTGTATGAGGAATTGCCCGTCCTCACGCCCGACACTTTTTCTTGTAGCATTTATGCGATTGACAGAAGTTGTCAAAACAGCCCCGTACCTTTGTCCCGACAATGCAGAGATAGCATCGTCGGGACTTTTTTATGTATGTTTAACAAAAAACTTTGTGAAAATGATTTTTGGAATACTTGTATTCTTGGTCCTGCTACTCGAAGTCGTAGAGTGGTTGTTGGGTGGCAGTGGCAAAATAAAATAGATACCTTTCAACAACATTTTTAATCCTCAAAAACAACAAACGCTATGAAAAAATTTACACTTCTCCTGATTGCCACATTGGCAAGCATCACCCTATTTTCCTCGTGTGGCTCGCAAAACAACGACGCAAAGAACTACGCCATCTATCCCACAAAAAATATGTGGACCTTTGTCAAACTCGACACTCGCAATGGTATGATGTGGCAGATGCAGTTCACCCTCAAAGATGAAGCCGGCTATCGTTACGCCACCGAGCTAAGCTCCTATGACCTCAACTTCACAGGACCCAAAAACAAGGCCGGAAGATATGAGTTGCACGAAACACAAAATATGTTCAACTTCATACTCCTTGACACCTACACCGGACGTAGCTGGCAAGTGCAGTGGTCCACCGACGCCGACAAGAGGGGCATTATTGCCGAAATTGAATAGGGATTTCACACCGATATGATATGATAATTAGTTTGATTTTGGGCGGTTTGTGTTTTGCAGCCATCGGAACCTATTATCGAGAAGGCAAAGACACAACATAGAGATAGAAGAAAAAAGGATTAAGAGATAAAACTATGGGAGTATTATATAAGATAAGATGTGAGCGTTGCGGTGTGGTTTTCGAGCACCAGGTGGGCGTGGGACTAATCTACGCCTGCGTGGGGTGTGGAGATATGGGAAACGAGCGTGCGCCCTTTTGGTGTCCCGTCTGCAACAAGCGTTACAGCCCCGAAGATGAACACTTTGGCGAGCACATTGAGGAGGTGGTAACGTGGGACTGACAAAGATAACCTACGACACATTCCGAGCCTTCCTGCGTGCCGAAGGGTGTGAGGCTCAGTTCGATAGGGCATTCCTACTCCACAACGGCCACACAGCCTTTGATATGGCCCTGTGGGAGTTGAGCGAAAAAGAATTCGTCTTCGCCCACGCCTTCGATTGGTCCGCCACCCTCGAAGGGCGAGAATTTTGGAAAGCTACCGACAGAAAGTGGACTTTACTGTGCCTATCATCGTGAGCCACATCTGATTCGGCGACAACATCAACCCCAACCACATATAGTTTACCTAACTACCACCGGCCAACAAAGCTGGTGGTGTTTTTATTAAGGACGGAAGGGAAATTGAGGATTGAGGGCAGAAAGGGCAGAAAGAGCAGAAAGGGCAGAAAGGGGAAGCCGTTAGATAGCAGTAAAAAAGTGCATAGAACGAGATGAGTGCAAGGCACACAAGAAAACCACCTCCGCAGTTTACTTGCGTAAATGAGGAGGTGGTTTATCGCAGTGTAACGAAGCAATCGCTCGCTATATGCACTTTTTTAGCGACCGCTCTGACGAGTTGCCAATACCGACACAACAGGAGTGCTTGCAGGGGTAAGAATCTTCAAGCCCTCGTAGTTGAGGTCAGCAACGTTGATAGATTTACCAACGCCCAACTCAGTGATATCAACAACGAGCTCGTCCAAGAGGTTCTCCTCCAAGCCCGAAACGGTGAGTTTGCGACGCTCGATTTTGAGCTTACCACCGGCCTTAACACCCTCCGAGTTACCAACAACTGCAACGGGAACCTCAACCGAAACGGGTTTGCCGTCTACTACACGGAAGAAGTCGATGTGCTGGCAGTAGTCTTTCACGGGGTGGAACTGGGTCTCGCGCATTACGCCTTTAACCTCGGTACCATCGATGTCGAGAACTACGATGTAAGTTTTGGGAGTGTAGAGAATCTTCTTAGCCTCTGCTGCCTCAACGGAGAAGTGGATGGTCTCGCCACCGTTACCGTAGATAACGCAGGGGATGAGGTTCTCGCGACGGATGTCTTTGGCGCCTTTTTTACCGAACTGCTCGCGCTTAACGCCTTTAATCTGAATAGTTTGCATAGTGTTTTGTGTATTTAAAAGTTAATGTATACTTGGGCGACACTCAGTACGGTTCATGCAATCTCACCGTCCCCCATAGTCGCTTGCGGGCACAAAAGTACAAATAAAATTCAAAATTGAAAATTCAAAATTGAAAATTATTGATTTTTTGTCAGTTGACGGTCGACGGTAGTCGGTTGTCGTTAATTACCTACTTTTGGGTATTGACGGGAGGGCGAAGGAGTGTTAATTTTGCACTCGTGCAAAATCGTTAGTAGCAAACCAATGAAACTATCGCAACTACATACCGGCCAAGAGGCCGTAATCATAAAGGTAGCCGGCCACGGAGGCTTCCGCAAGCGCATTATGGAGATGGGCTTTGTGCGTGGTCAAGTGGTGCGTTCCGAACAGAACTCGCCCCTCAACGACCCCGTGAAATACAACATTATGGGTTATGATGTATCCCTACGTCGTAGCGAAGCCGCAATGATTGAGGTACTCCCCCGTGAGGAGGCCGACCTACACTTGGAGCCCGTGGGTGGCTTCGCCTGCAACAACGCCTGCGCGGGGTGCAGCATTGCCGACTGCGCACATCGTTCCACCGACACCCCACGCCGCAACGAGATAAATGTGGCCCTCGTGGGCAACCCCAACAGCGGTAAGACCTCTCTCTTCAACGCCCTATCGGGTAGCAGGGAGCACGTTGGTAATTACAGTGGCGTTACCGTGGATGCCAAGCGCACACGCTTTGCCTACAAGGGCTACCGCATAAACCTCACCGACCTGCCGGGCACCTACTCGCTCTCGGCCTACTCACCCGAGGAGGTATATGTGCGCCACCATCTCTATGAGCAGATGCCCGATGTGATTGTCAACGCCGTGGTTGCCAGCAACCTCGAACGTAACCTCTTCCTCACCACCGAGCTCATCGACCTCAACCAGCGCACAGTGGTCGCCCTGAATATGTATGACGAGTTGCAGGCCGAGGGAGCGGTGTTGGACTACAAAGCCCTGGGTGCAATGGTTGGTATTCCGATGATACCCACCATAGCTAAAAATGGGTATGGACTCACGGAACTGCTGGACACCATCATCGAACTCTTCGAGGGGCGCAACTCGGTGGCTCGCCACGTACACATCAGCTATGGTGGCCACATTGAGGAGGCCGTTCGCACCCTCTCGGACGAGATACGTTCCACAGGCGAGGCCCCCAAACAGTTTCCCATTCGCTATTGGGCCCTGAAAATGCTCGAAGGCGACAAGGAGGCTATGGGGTTGTTGAAGAAAAATTGTCCCTCCTACCCTCGCTGGGAGGAGTTGGCAATGGGGTTATCCCAGAGGCTGACCAAGGTGTTGGGCGCCGATGTGGAGGGCGTACTCAATGACCGCAAATATGGTTTCATTGCGGGAGCTTTGGAGGAGACCCTCCAAGAGGGTAACGTGGACACCACACGCCGTACCCGTCGCATAGACCGCCTGGTGGCCAACAAGTGGCTCGGCTTCCCCATATTCATCATTCTTGTGTGGCTGATGTTCTACTCCACCTTCGCCCTCGGAGCCTATCCGCAGGGGTGGATTGAGAGCACCTTTGAGTGGTTAGGCGATAGGCTGTGGGCCGTTATACCTGCGGGTGCGCTGAGGGATTTGGTGGTGAACGGCATCATCGGAGGTGTGGGTAGTGTGGCGGTATTCCTGCCCAATATTCTCATATTATACCTCTTCATCTCACTGATGGAGGACTCGGGCTATATGGCTCGTGCGGCCTTCATTATGGACCGCCTGATGCACCGTATGGGCCTACACGGCAAGTCGTTCATCCCGCTCATTATGGGCTTTGGTTGCAACGTACCCGCCATTATGGCTGCACGCACCATCGAGAGCCGCAGCAGTAGGCTCATAACCATCCTTGTTACACCCTTTATGTCGTGTAGTGCACGCCTGCCGGTCTTCATCCTGCTGGCCGGCACCTTCTTCCCACGCCACGCTGCCACGGTGCTCATTGGGCTCTATCTGGGTGGTATGTTGGTGGCCTTCCTCACGGCCAAACTGTTGCGCCTTGTGAAGTTCAAGAAGGACGAAACTCCCTTTGTTATGGAACTTCCGCCCTACCGCTGGCCCACCTTGCGTGCGACGCTGCAACATATGTGGGATAAGTGTGCACAGTATGTCCGCAAGATAGGTACCACCATTCTGTTGGCAACCGTTGTGATATGGTTTTTGAGTTACTTTCCCCGACCTGCTGTGGAGTCCACAGTCGGAGAGATTGACACCACAAGCGAGTATGTGGCCGAGGCCAACACTGCGGCAGAGCAGTTCGAGAACTCCTTTATGGGGCGTATGGGTAAGGCTATGGAGCCTGTGATGCGCCCGTTGGGATTGGATTGGAGGGCAAGTGCGGCACTCATCACAAGCATACCGGCCAAGGAGTTGGTGGTGAGCACAATGGCCGTGCTGTATGGTGGAGAGAACAGGGCTTCGCTGTCCGACAACATCATCACCCACAGCGGATTTACGCCTCGCTCGGCCCTGTCGTTTATGGTATTTATCCTGCTCTTCTTCCCCTGCATAGCCACCCTTGCGACCATCAAGTCCGAGACGGGTAGTAGGGGTTGGATGTGGTTTACGCTGCTCTACAACACAGCCATTGCGTGGCTGTTGGCGTGGGTGGTCTATATCATATAAGGGCAGAAAGGGAAAAAAGAACAGAAAGCGCAGAATGGGCTGAATGGGGAAAAAAGGGAGGGATATTTAATAATATCTACTGACCGTTAGTGTCGCTATGGTCGTCGCATCGCCTTGTGGTTGTGGGCTCCGCACAACAAGCACCACCGCACCCTCCACTTGTGGCACACGGCACTGCACCGTTGCACGACCACATCCGACACCTTTGTTGTCGTGGATATACTCATTGCGTATGCTCACACCCTGCGGTAGGCGGTCCCATCTGCGGAACCACTCCACCCTCACGCCATCATCTTCGGGCACCACGCCCCTCATCTTGCCGATGCGGCATTCGTGGCACTCGACCAGCTCACCTGCGGCATTGTACCACTCAAAGTGTACACCACGCTCTGCTTGCGGTCTGCGCCACTCTACATCCAGCGACAACTGCCAACACTCGGCCCTCTTGTCGCCCAACTCGACACGCCACAACTTACCCTCCTTGCGGAAAGGTTTAACACGCCTCAACACCACCTCCTCCTTGCGAAGTGCGCCTGCGGGGGTGGTCTGCACAAGCCTCATATCTCTCACCACGCCTTCCACCTTCGATTCATCGGTGGTGTGGTGCAACGCAATCTTTGCACAACGTGTCAGCGGGTGGGTGGTGAAATCAAACGCCCCCTCGCCCACGCCATCCAACGTGTGTGAGATAGTTGCAACAACTTCCCTTGCGTCGTCATATAGGGTTGCCACAAGTTGCAGGGGGCGATGTGTTGCCGACCTCAACGCCTCCACATCATAGCGCACCGAGTAGCCCGTGGAGGGTTGCACGACGATAAACTTCTGGAAGCCAAACAATCGGCCCTTGCGTTCGGAGTGGATATTCATCACCACCGACGGCACTCTCTCGCTCTCCGAAAGCTCGAAGTGTGCTTCGCCCCTGTTGGCCACACGCATATTTGCCGATGAGAGAAGTAACTCGTCGCCACATCCATATAGTGAGTAGTTGTAGTGTTGACGAGGGTAGAGCTCGCTACCATCGGCCCTCTGCCCCCATAGGTGTAGCGAGGAGCCAAACATCAGGGCACAGAGTAGTGTGATGTAGCGGAGTTTCATCTTCGACCTCCTTTCTCGCCAAAGATGTCGTTATATTTGTAGGTTCCCTTCAATGGGGCCACCTTTTGCTGCTCTGTCTTCATTGTCTGAATCATCTGTAGATCGTAGGACTGCTGGGTGAGTTCCTCTGCCCACGCCTTGTAGGAGTTCAGCAGGTCGTTATAAATCTCAGGGTGGTCGGCACTCCTATCCACCATCTCGCCCGCATCCTCACGCAGGTTGAAAAGTCCCACACAACCCACCGTAGAGACCAATTTCCAATCGCCCTTCCTCACCGCAAAGTCGCCTTTCTCGAACGGATAGCCGAAGAGTTCGGGGGTGTTTTCCCTACTCCACCCCTCGCTTTCATAGTCGGGCTCGTCGCCATTGGTCCAACACAACACCTCGTGTGGTGCGCCCACCTTTTGGCCTTGCAAATAGGGCAATAGGTTTACTCCGTCGTGGGATTGCTGAGGTGCGATACCTGCGGCTGCAATGATGGTAGGAAGGAAGTCGAGATTGACAACGGGCCTATTGAAGATGCGCCCCGCGGGTATCTCTCTGGGCCAACTGACAATCATAGGCACCCTCAGGCCACCCTCCGAGAGGGTGAACTTACCACCTCGACAGGTATTGTTCAACTGTCCGTCGGTCTCTCCACCTCCATTGTCGCTGGCAAAGATTATCAGTGTGTTATCCCCTATTCCATAGCCATCGAGTTTGTCAAGCAGTTGTCCCACAAAGTCATCCAATATCTCATACATAGCCCTCGAAGCCGTCAGTCCCCTCTCGTGGCCCAACTCGGCATACTTGTCATAGAGCTCTCGCGACACCTGCAATGGGCGGTGGGAGCAGTGGTGACAGACGTATAGGAAGAAGGGATGATGGTGGTTGGCATCCACAAAGTCGAGTGTGTGCTTGGCAATGTCGGTGGTCAGATAGCCCGTATCGTAGGCCTCAATGGGAGTGCCCTGATTGTAGATTGGAGCATAGCCCACGGCTCCCCAAGTGTTGGTGCGTCCCGTGTCGGCCGACCAATAGTCGTGGGTGGAGTCGTGCCAATAGAAGGTGCGCTCGAAGCCCCTATTTTCGGGCCTTTGCCACTCGACAAACTCTCCTCCTGCGTGCCACTTACCAATCATCGCCGTAGCATAGCCACCCTCGTGCATATACTCTCCGAGGGTTGTACCCTCTTGTGGCAGTCCCTGCACAGAGTCAACCTTGTAGGCTCCGTTGTGGGCTGGATAGCAACCCGTCAGCAAGCCCACACGAGAAGGAAGCGACATTGGCGCACTCGCATAGGCTTGGGTGCAGGTTACACCCCTCTCGGCCAGGCGTGCGATATTGGGTGTGTGTGCCACAGCAAGGTGTGGCATTGGGGATATATCGGCCGAGCCCATATCGTCGGTCATAATGACAATCACATTAGGGCGTTGTTGGGCATAGCACCCTCCCACGCCTGTCAGTGCGGCCACCGCCACCAAGGAACAATATTTGGTTATCGGAGTCATTGCATTCTTACAAGCCACGATGGGCCAACACCCACGCTAATTTGTTATAGGTTCGGTGCGCCCATCCTCGCACAGAGCGTGGCAAGGCAAGCAGCACTTTCAACTTACGCAACCCCCTACGATAGTGTTCCGTGTATCCAAAGTTACGGACCACCCTACGGCCAAACTCTTCGTCGCCTTTTGCAGTGAGCGTGAGGGCCTTACCTATGGCACACTTGGCAATAAACTCCCTGCGCCAATAGTTCTGCTCCTCGTCCCAAAGGGCCTCTTTGAGGAAGTCCTCCAAGCGGTAGGGGGTCTGCTCGGGGGTGTAGATTGATGAGGAACGGTTGCTGGCAACCATAGAGTAAAGACACAAGGCCTTGGGCGAGAAGCACACCCCATAGCGAGTGGCCACCTTTATCCACATAAATTGGTCGCCGCCCATCTTCATACCCTCGGGAAAACCACCCAGCTCCTCCACTACCCTACGAGAGAGCACTGTGGCCGAGGGAATGGTAACATAGGCATAAACACTCTCCCGCCAAAAGTTCTCCACGGGGCCTCTTGTGGTGGGTGTTTTGGCCCTCACCGTACCCGTGGGGCTAACAATATCAAAGGCTGTGGAGTAGATACCACAGTCGGGCCAGCGGTCAATCATTGCGGCCACCTCCTCCAAGAATTGTGGTTTCCACCCGTCGTCGGCATCCACCAGAGCAAACCAATCGCCGGTAGCCTCGGCCATAGCCCTATTGCGAGCAGCACACTCGCCTGCGTTGGCCTGACGTATGAGCCTCACGAGGGGCGAGCCTATGGACTCCACAACCTTTGCAGAGGAGTCCGTAGAGCCGTCGTCAACCACCACAATCTCAACGGGTTGGAGCGTCTGGGCCAACACCGAACGGATGGTGGCTTCCACCTCTTGTTCCTTGTTATAGAGGGGTATGATGACCGAAAAACGGGGTTTGGAGTTGCTATTCATAGGTCTGTTCGTTGTGGGTGTCGAAGGATAGTTTCAGGGGTGCGTGGGTAACTTTCCACTCCTCAGGGATGTCCTTAATAAGCACAGGGTAGTGGTGGTGCAGGTAGGCTTCCAAATCTCGTGGAACGTGTATGGTGAGCCTTCCGAACGGGGCCTCCACACACTCTTTGGCCGACTCACGGGTCATCACATCCAACGGCAAGCGCACCACATTGACAAGCGTACACCCCTCGTCGCCATTGAACCACCCCATCTCACGGCACATCTTACGGTGAAGCCACTCCCTTGTGGTGAGCCTATACAGCACCCCAAGTACCGCCCTGCTCACAAGGCTCTTGCGGTAGTAGAGCGACCTCTCTCGTGGTATCTCCCTGCGCCTCTGCCAGAAGGGATAGAGGCTGAACGCACTGATGAACCACGCACACTCGGCCCTATGGAATGCCTGCAACTTGCGCCCCGAAGGGATGCGGTCGAAGGGGAAGATGTCGATGAAAATACCGTGGTTTATGTCGCACCACTCAAAGCCATCCTCCACAAAGAGGGTATCACGCTTGCGTACCTTAGTCCAATAGAAGGGCGTGTTGGGCTCGGTGCGAAACTCCTGAATTTCAAATCCTTCACCCAGCAGTGCAGGGCCTTCGGCGATGAATTTTTCGTAGTCCTCACGGAGCATACCGAAGTCGGCATCGTCGTCCCACGGGAGGATATTTTGCCAAAAATGCACCCCGATAGCCGTGCCACCAATGCCAAAGCACTTTATGTCGAGCAGTCGGCACACACGACCAATCTCCTCGATAATCTCAAAGAGTGCCTCGTGCAGACGAGCAAGTATTTCGGGTGTATATTTCATTTCGTCAACCGTCGACCGACAACCGTCGACCGACAATTTGAAATTCTAAAACTTATAATCGTAGAAGATGCCCACAAAGTTGTTGGTGCGCCTATTGGCCACTACTCCATAAGGCTCCCCATCCACGGGAGTCAAAGTCAAGTGTTTGCTCTGGGTGTGGTCATAACGCCAATAGAGCGAGATGATGTGGTGGCGATTGATGTGGCACTTAACGCCCACATTGCTACGCAAACGGCTCGGATAGAGGCCCGTGGTATAAACGCTCGGATTGAGGTCTGTTCCATCGGGCATCATCTTGCAGGTTGCGGGGGTAAGCATCAGGAATGTTTCGATGTTGGCAAAAGGCTCAAAATGTTCACACAAGCGGTAGGCGGCCCCAATGTGGGCGCGAGCCGAGAAGTCCGGATTGGCCTTCACCACTCCATCCACCGCCACAGCCGAGAGATTGTCCTGCAAACGAGTACCTGCTCGCAGTGTTATGGCCAAGCGGTCGATGCGGTGGGTGTAGATGATGTTCATATCGTGCACCAACGTATGTGTCTTGCTCGGGGTGTTGACAATGTGCATCACCAACGGCGAGAGCGTCAAGTTGGGCTTCAAGTAGTAGTGTACCATCACACGCGAGTAGAGCTTTTGAAATTGGCTGATGTTGTTACCAAAATATAGCTCCTCGCCCCACACCACGCCCCAACGGTCGGCCAACTTGCCCGACACCTGAAAACCGGAGTGCATTTGCAGGTCCTCGACGTGGGTTGTTTGATAGTACTGTGCGGAAGCAGAGAACGTTGAGCCCACCACCGCTACAATCACAGCGCAAACGATGTATAATTTTTTCATTGCAATATTATTGTGTCAACCGACGACCGTCGACCGTCGACCGACTTTCTCAATTAAGAGTAATTAGTGAATATTTTAGGGGTAGTAGTGAGTTACTTCTCAACCAGCAAATTGCATCCCCTGATGTCGGCACCCGTGATGCGTCCTTCGAGCGCAAAAGAGCCATCGGCCCACACACGGCCCACATCCTGCGTCTGGATGAATGCACACGAGTAGCGATTGGCAAGGTCGATAACATTCACCCCGCCCCTAACACCCTCGCCCACAAGCGAGAAGGGGTCATTGATATCCCTCGTCAGCACCCTCATCCACGGTGGCGTACGGAAAACTCCATTGCCGTCCGAATAGCCCTGCGAGGTGAGTTCGGCCATACCATACTCCGAGTGAATCTTCTCCACCCCGAAAGCCTCGCACAGCACCCTATGCAGTTCGGCCTTCGGCAGTTCCTTGCGCCTACCCTTCATACCACCCGTCTCCATCACAATCGTATTGTGTAGCGGACGGGCATTGCCCTCGGCAAGGTCGAGGAGTGCATAGCTCACACCGAGCAAAATCTTGGGCCTCGGGTCGGCCTCCAACACCTCCACGAGGTGGTCGTAGTCATCAAGGAAAAAGCCTCCGCCATTGCGGCTGATGAGCCTATCGGCCATATAAACAAGGCTGCTACCCTCCCTCTCCAAGTAGCACGGCAGGAGAGCATAGATTGGCATACCCTCGTAGAACTGCTCATAGGCGGCCGTAAAGGTTGCCTCATAGTCGGCAAGGTGGGCCATATAGTGGTGCGAAGGTGTCATACCCGTTGTTGCACTACTTGTGAAGCACTTTTCGGCAGGCTGTGGGCCACAATAGACCTTCTGTTGCTTGAATATCTCGATGGGCAAACAAGGGATATCCTCCACCCTCTTCACCTCGCTCGGCTCCACGCCAATAAGAGCAAGATAGGTAGCATAGGGCAGGCAAGCACGGCTCTGGAATTGGAACAACTCCAAAGCCGCCTCGCTAAACTCCTCCGCAGTGCGGATGGCCAATATCTCCTCAATGGTACGCACGGGCGTCTAATGGATTAGTCTTGCAGTTAGTGCGCCTACTCTTGTGCAAGGAGGAAACGCTCGCAATCGATGGCTGCCACGGCACCCTTGCCTGCTGCCACAATACCCTGGCGGTAGTGGGGGTCCTGAACGTCGCCTGCGGCAAAGACACCCTCCACACTCGTACGGCTCGATGCGCCATCGGTGATAATATAGCCCTCCTCGTTGAGTGCCAACTGACCGGCAAAGAGTTTGGTCTGTGGGGTGTGGCCGATGCCGAGGAAGAAGCCGTCAACAGCGATATCCTCGGTGTGTCCGTCGGCGTGCAGAAGCCTTACGCCCGTAACGCCACTCTCGTCGCCCAGCACCTCTTGGGTGTTGCAAAGGTAGTGTATTTCGATATTCTCGGTTGCAGCCACCTTGGCCTGCATAGCCTTCGAAGCACGCAGGTAGTCCTTGCGTACAATCATATGCACCTTACGGCAGAGGCTTGCCAAATAGGTTGCCTCTTCGCAGGCGGTGTCACCACCACCCACAACTGCCACATCCTTACGGCGGTAGAAGAAGCCGTCGCAGGTGGCACACGCGCTCACGCCCATACCCCTGAACTTGGCCTCGCTGGGCAGTCCGAGATATTTGGCCGTAGCACCTGTACAGATAATAACAGCCTCGGCCTCAATGGTGTCGGTGTCGTTCACCACAGCCTTAAAAGGCCTCTGGGAGAGGTCGATGGAGGTGACAACTCCACCCCTCAGGTCGGCACCAAAGCGGGCTGCCTGGCGGCGCATATCGTCCATCATCTGGGGGCCGGTAACGCCCTCGGGGTAACCGGGGAAGTTCTCCACGTCGGTGGTGGTGGTAAGTTGTCCTCCGGGCTCAAAACCCTCATATACCACGGGCGAAAGGTTTGCCCTCGAAGCGTAGATTGCTGCGGTGTAGCCGGCAGGGCCGCTACCGATAATCAAACATTTGATGTGTTCCATAGTGTTCTATTTTTGTTTTTTGCGATTAAATTTTCTCTCTCTTGCTCCACAAATATAACCCTATTTGTGGAAATAGTCAAACACCCTTTGTGCTTTTGCCTCGCCAATCTCCCTTGCGAGTGCCTCACGGGGTGCCTTTCTCACCTTTGCCACGCTACCAAAGGCCCTCAGTAGGGCCTCCACACTCTTGGGGCCAATGCCCTCGATGTGTTCCAACTCGCTGGTTGTGAAGTCGGCCGAGCGTTTGTTGCGGTGGAAGGTGATACCGAAGCGGTGGGCCTCATCTCGTATGTGTCGCACCACCTTCAACGGCTCGCCCGTGCGGTCGAGATAGTATGGCTTGGGGTCATTAGGAAAGTATATCTCCTCCAACCTCTCGGCCAAGCCCACGATGGGCACTTTGCCCCACAGCCCCAACTCCTTCAACACCTCACACGCACTGGACAGTTGGCCCTTACCGCCATCCACAATGATAAGGTCGGGCAATTCGCCACCCTCATTCATAACCCTCGTATAGCGGCGAGTGATGATTTCCCTCATCGTGGCAAAATCATCGGGGCCCACCACAGTCTTAACGTTGAAGTGGCGATACTCCTTGCGTGAGGGCTTGCCATCACGGAAGACCACACACGCAGCCACAGGGTGTGTTCCCTGCAAGTTGGAGTTATCGAAACACTCTATATGGCGTGGCTGTCGGTCCAGATAGAGTTCCCTTTGCAGGGCAGCCATAAGCCTCTCGGTGTGCCTTTCGGGGTTTTTGATCTCCATATTTTTGAGCCTCTCGGCACGGAACATCACCGCCCCCTTGTGTGCAAATTCCAGGAGTTTGAGTTTGTCGCCCCTCTGTGGAACGGTAAACCTCACACCCTCAAACTCCTCGTCGGGCTCCACAGCTACGATGACCTCCCTTGCCAACCTTCCGTCGGCCACCTCGGGTATCATCTGGCGTATGGCTTGGGTGAGGATGGTTGACTTTTCGCTCTCGGCACCGAGGGTGAAGAGTGCCGTGCGGCTTGCCACCACCGTACCCCTCGCCACTCGCACAAAGTTACAGTAGGCATCCAAGTCGTCCACCACCAGCGCAAAGACATCCAAATCGCCCAGCGTGGGACTCACTATCACACTCCTTGCCTCATACTTGGCCAGCGCATCGAGCCTGCGTTTGTAGGCTGCGGCCTTCTCGAAGTTGAGCACCTCGGCTGCGGCCTGCATCTTATCGGTAAGATACTCCTTCGTAGGCCCGAGGTCGCCTCGTAGGTGTTTTTTGACCATATCAATCGTGGTGGCATACTCCTCGGCGGTCTGGTGGCCCACACAAGGTGCCGAGCAGTTGCCGAGGTGGTATTCGAGGCACACCCTATACTTGTTACTCCTGATGTTCACCTCGTCAAGACTCAACTTGCAGGTGCGCAGTTGGTAAATCTCTTTGAGGCTTTCGAGCATAGCCCTCTGGGACATCACCGACGAGTAGGGCCCAAAGTAGGCCGAGCCATCCCTCACCACACGTCTTGTTGATTCCACCCTCGGGAAAGGCTCGTTACGCACCACAATCCACGGGTAGGTTTTGTCGTCCTTCAAAAGGATGTTGTAACGTGGACGAAGGGTTTTTATGAGGGAGTTTTCCAACAGCAGCGCATCGTGCTCCGTTGGGGTGTCTATGTGTTTTAGTGCCACAATCTTGGCCACCATCACACGCACCTTGGCGCTGTGCTTCTTGGAGTCCACAAAGTAGGAGCCAACACGCCTACGCAGGTTTATGGCCTTGCCCACATAAATCACCCTGCCCGAAGCGTCAAAGAATTGATACACACCGGGTGTTGTAGGGAGCAGGGACACCTGCTCTTTGAGTTGTGTTATGCGGTCTGTGGACATTTTTAAGCTGTTAGCCATTAGCTGTTGGCTGTTGGCTTCTACTCCATATAGCACGATAGGGCACACAAGATGCCCTATCATACAATATTGTAATTAGCCTACTCGGCTACCTCTTTCAGTTCAATACCCAACTCCACAAGCTGTGCGGGGTCGATAGTGGTGGGCGAATCAACCATCACATCCCTACCCTGGTTGTTCTTGGGGAATGCAATATAGTCGCGGATAGAATCGGAGCCGCCAAAGAGCGAGCAGAACCTATCGAAACCAAAGGCGATACCTGCGTGAGGAGGTGCACCATAGCGGAAGGCGTTCATCAGGAAGCCAAACTGTGCCTCGGCCTGCTCGGCAGTGAAGCCCAACAGTTTGAACATCTTCTGCTGCAACTCCCTATCGAAGATACGCACCGAGCCACCGCCGACCTCAACGCCGTTGCAAACGAAGTCGTAGGCATTAGCACGCACCTTGCCGGGATCGGTATCCATAAACTCAATATCCTCGGGCTTGGGCGAAGTGAAGGGGTGGTGCATAGCATAGAAACGCTGTGTCTCCTCGTCCCACTCCAACAGAGGGAAGTCCACAACCCACAAAGGTGCAAACTTCTTGGGGTCCCTCAAACCGAGCCTGTCGCCCATCTCCAAACGCAACACGTTGAGAGCCGAAAGGGTGTGTTTCTTCTCGCCTGCGAGGATGAGGATGAGGTCGCCTGCCTTTGCTCCACACTTCTCTGCCAGAGCAGTAAGCTCCTCGGGAGTGTAGAACTTGTCGATACTCGACTTGATACCACCCTCCTCAACACGCACCCACACGAGGCCCTTAGCACCCACCTGGGGACGTTTCACAAACTCCGTAAGGCCATCAATCTGCTTGCGGGTGTAGGCAGCGCAGCCCTCAGCCACGATAGCACCAACATACTCTGCCGAGTCAAAGACAACAAAATCCTTGCCCTTTACATCGGCAGTGATGTCGTTGAACTCCATACCGAAACGGATATCGGGCTTGTCGGAGCCATATTTCTCCATTGCCACACTCCAAGGCATACGTGGGAAGTCGTAGGCAATCTCCACGTCCAACACCTCCTTGAAGAGCGTCTTGGCAAACCTCTCAAACACATTCAGAACATCCTCCTGCTCCACAAAAGCCATCTCGCAGTCAATCTGTGTAAACTCGGGCTGGCGGTCGGCACGAAGGTCCTCGTCACGGAAACAGCGCACAATCTGGAAGTAGCGGTCGTAGCCTGCTACCATCAGAAGCTGTTTGAATGTCTGGGGGCTCTGGGGCAGTGCGTAGAACTTGCCGGGGTTGAGCCTCGAAGGAACAAGGAAGTCGCGTGCACCCTCGGGGGTGGAGTTAATCATATAGGGAGTCTCAATCTCCATAAAGTTCTCTCCGTCGAGGAAGTTGCGGGTAACCTGTGCCATACGGTGGCGCAGCATCAGAGCGTTTTTCAGGGGGTTACGCCTCAAGTCAAGGTAGCGGTAGCGCATCCTCAACTCGTCGCCACCATCGGAGTTATCCTCAATGGTGAAGGGAGGGGTGTCGGCTGCATTGAGCACCTTCAAGTTGCTCACACCAATCTCGATGTCGCCTGTGGGCATCTTGGGGTTTTTGCTCGAACGCTCCAAAACGGTACCGGTTGCTTGGAGTACATACTCCCTACCGAGCGACTGTGCAATCTGCTTACACTCCTCGGAGGAGTTGTCGTCCACCACCAGTTGGGTGATACCATAGCGGTCACGAAGGTCAATAAAAGTCATTGCGCCGAGGTTGCGCACCTTCTGCACCCAACCGGCAAGAGTTACCTGCTGGGAGAGGTTTTCGAGGCGAAGTTCGCCACAAGTGTTTGTTCTGTACATATTGTATTGCTTGTGTTTATATATTTTTGTATTTTTGCATCCACACCAAAAATCTTTCAAAGGTACAAAAAAAGTATGGACGTAGAATACAATATGGACCATTTTTTTATGCAACGTGCTATTTCGGAGGCAAAAATAGCCTTCGAGCAGGGCGAAGTGCCCATCGGAGCCGTTGTTGAGTGCGGGGGCAGGATTGTCGGCAAGGGCCACAATCTGGTCGAAACACTCGGCGATGCCACCGCCCACGCCGAGATGCAGGCCATCACCGCGGCGATGAACACCCTCGGTGGTAAGTACCTCACAGAGTGCACACTCTACGTTACCGTGGAGCCTTGCGTGATGTGCGCAGGTGCGCTCGCGTGGAGCCAAATAGGGCGCATCGTATATGGCACCGACGAGCCCAAAAAGGGCTACACCACCATCCCACATCCCATCCTACACCCCAAAACCAAAGTCGAAAAAGGCGTGATGGAAGAGGAGTGTAAAACACTAATGGAAGATTTTTTCAAAAAACTACGCCGATAAATTTGCGAACATTTGACAAAAACGCTATTTTTGTGGTTTGAGGGCGCTTTGTTTCCGAAACAAATAATATTAACGAACATAAAAACACAGTAAAAATGAAAATCAAATCGCTTGTTATTGCTCTGGCAGCAGTGTTGGTGAGCGCAACCGCACTCGCACAAGACCCCGTAATTGAGGCAACAAAGATGTACAACGAAGGCGTTGTTCTCTTCAAAGCAAAGAACTATGCCGAGGCACTCCCCATTCTCGAAAAAACCATCCAGGCTGCTATGGATGCAGACGCTATGGACCTTGTTGAGAAGGCACAGAAACTCGTCCCCACCTGCTATTTCCAGACCGGTTTGGCACAGATGAAGAGTGGCGACACCGATGGTGCTCTCGCCAACTTGAACAAAGCAAACGAAGTGGCTCTGCTCTATAACAACGCAGGCGTTGCTCGCAATGCAAAGAGCGCTATTTCGCAGGTTTACAGGGTTAAAGGTGCAAATGCTTTCAACAACAAAGACTATGCAACAGCCGTTGTGGACTTCGCCAAAGGCTATGAGGTAAACCCCCAGGATACCAAACTCGCCCTCAACCTCGCAATGAGCTATTGCGAATTGAAAGACTTCGAGAATGGCGTGAAGGTTTACACCGACATCATCGCACTCGAAAAACGCCACAGCCGCTTTGCCGAGCCCGCAGCAGAAGCAAAACAGGCTCTCTCCAACTACCTCTTAGTTAAAGCACAAGAGGAGAATACCGCCGGTAACAAAGAGGCTGCTTACGCAACCCTCGAAACCCTTATCAATGCTGACCCCGCAAATGCAGAGAACCAGATGCACCGCTTGCAGATGGCTGCTGCAAATGAGGATTGGGATAATGTGATTGCTTGGAGCGAGCTCGCTGCTGCAATCCAGGCTACCCCCGAGGCTCAGAGCGATGTTTACTACCTCCTCGCCGTTGCACTCGACAGCAAGAACGACAACGCTGCCGCAGTTGAGGCTTACAAGCAGGTTGTAGCAGGCGACAAGTTGGAGCCCGCAACCAAACGTGCAAAAGAGCTTCAGGACTTCATCAAAGCAGAGAAAGAGGCTGCAAAATAGTTTGCACCACAAAACAATATTCGGAGGCACTCCACAACGGGGTGCCTCTTTTAATAAGCATCATTATGAAGAAGATAGGTCTATTCCTATTGGCTCTAATCCTCGCCACCTCCACCCTCTACTCACAAGAGAGCGCCTATCCCAATGCAGTGAAGATAACCTTCCTATCGTGGGGTAGCGGCAGCACCAAGATTTCCTATGAGAGGGCGCTGCCACAAGCCAAGCAGAGCGCCGAGATTTGCGCCAGCCTCATCGGAGCGGGCTACGATAAGTACCACAACAAACCGCTTGGTTTTACGCTCCGCTATGGCCACAAGTTCTTCGTGGGCAACTACGCCACCGACCGCCCACTCGACGGCTTCTACCTACGCCCCGAGGCTATTTATTGCAACTACACCTACGACTCGGCAACCACCCACGAGAGAACTCGTGCAGAGATGCTGTCCCTGCTGGGTACGGTTGGCTACCAACACACTTTTGGTCGCTTTCTGGTTGACGGCTGGGTGGGTGGCGGCTACGCCTTGGGTACACCTGCCGATACGGGATACCACCACGGTTTCCAACTCTGGAATTGGTTTGGTACCCGCAACGACCACATCGCACTCTCTTTCAGCATCCGCATCGGTTGGTGCTTCTAATAAAAAATAGGCTCGGAATTTCCGAGCCTATTTTTTTGTCTACCGTCGACCGACAACCGTCGACCGTCTACCGACAGCATACCCCTCAGTCGCTTTGCGACAGCTCCCCTACCTTAGGGGAGCAGTTTTCCCTTTCTGCCTTTTCTGCCTTTTCTGCCCTTTCTTGCCCTTAAACAGACCTCTCTGGCACTACGTGCCATCTCCCCTAACTTAGGGGAGAACAACAGACGCCCCAGCTGCTCCGTAGCTCCACCTCTAACTCAGAGGGGGAGTTGTCGAAGGGCATAACGGGCAAGGAAGAGCAGAAAGAGCAGAAAGAGCAGAAAGGGAATGGAAAATGTAAAATTACTCCTCCCCTAAGTTACTCTTCCCCTACGACAGGGGAGGTCGGGAGGGTGGTCGAAATTGCGCTCGGCGGCCTCGCCGAGCAGGAGGTGGTCGAAGACCGGAGGGGTATGTCGTCGGTAGACGGTCGACGGTCGACGGTCGACGGTCGACGGTCGACGGTCGACGTAAAAACCGCAGAGAATTAGGCGAGTTATAGGCGCACAAGAAAACGCCCTCCGCAGTTTACTTTCGTAAATGAGGAGGGCGTTTATCGCAGTGCAACGACTAAATCGTCAATTCTATGCGTTTTTTAGAATTTGTAGCAAACCGATACCTGAGCACGGCCAACAGGCTTGAATACCCATTTGCCAATACCCTCAGCAGTACCAAGACCGCCACCGATACCGATGTTGGTGTCGATACCCCAGTAGGTGCTCAACTTGAAGTAGTAACCGTAGCTTACGCCAAGACCTGCAATCTTAACATTGTCGTAGATAGCATCAGCAACGCCGAAAGGAATGTTGCCACCTTTGCCATAACGTGCAATCTCACCGAAAGCACCAAAGTGGTGACCATTGAATGCTTTGCAGAGGTAGTAACGACCCTCAGCAACAGCGCTCCAACCGTTGAGGTACAAACCCTCGCCACCATTTTTCCAGGGCGAGAAGATGGTACCCATACCGGACAACTCAACAGTCCACTGGGGAGCTACCGAAAACTCAGCAGCCATGTTAACACTACCGATACCCAAAGCGAGGGCATTCGATTTGAGAGCACAAACCTGTGCGTTAGAAACAGTTACGGCTGCGAAAAGCGACAGAGCCAAAACTACTAACTTCTTCATACTTAATAATTTATTTAATTAAACATATATAAATTTCCAAATTGTATGCACAATTGACTTTGTAAAGGTAGTAATTTTTTCTTTATGCAGAACAAAATCTGCAAAAAAATTTATTTTTTCTCCATTGAAGTTCAAATAAATAGTTGCCAAGTAACCACTCGACAAGTTATGTCTGCACAATAAAATCCTATTGTGTAGTGCAAAAATGGTGCTTGTTTTTGACATTGTAAAAAAATAATAGGCGAAAAAATTTGCAGATTGGAGAAAACTGCTTATCTTTGCCCTGCTTTTTAAGTCAAGCACGGAGAGATGGGTGAGTGGCTTAAACCAACAGTTTGCTAAACTGTCGTACGGGATTACTGTACCGGGGGTTCGAATCCCCCTTTCTCCGCGAAAGGCAAAAGCCTGAAACCTCTGCACAAGCAGAGGTTTTTTTGTATGTATAGGGAGGTCGTGAGTTTACTCATAAGACCTCCCTGTGCATACAAAATAAACTCTCATTGGGGAGGCAGGCTTTTGCCTTTCGCAAGGGCCCTGCGGCGAGCAAAGGGGATCACGGAGCGCAGCGACGTAATCCCTCCATTCCCCAAAACACTCATTCTCCAAAAGCCGCCCCGCGTGATTTTGCCTTTCGCAAGGGCCCTGCGGCGAGCAAAGGGGATCACGGAGCACAGCGACGTAATCCCCAAACCATAATAACACAAAGAAGGTTCGGATAGCTCCGAACCTTCTTTATCATTATACAACGCAACCACTGCCCTACTTTTTCGACTTGGCAACTATCGCCCTGCACTCCTCAATGGTCAATGCTTGTGGGTCTTTACCTTTGGGAATACGGTAGTTCTTGCCGGCGCACTGGATATAGGGGCCATAGATACCGCTGAGAATCACAAGGTCGTCCACGCCATCGAAACGTTTGATTGGCTCCTTGGCGGCTTTGGCCTTCTCCTCCCTCTGGTCGATGAGTTCACACGCCCTTTCGAGTGTTACGGCATAGGGGTCGTCGCCCTTGGGCATCGACACAAACGACGAGCCGTGGCGCACATAGGGGCCATATTTACCGATACCAACCGACACCTCTTCGCCCTTGTAGGCGCCCAGATTGCGGGGCAACACAAAGAGTGCAAGAGCCTCTTCGAGGGTGATGGTCGCAATGAGTTGGTCCTTTTTGAGGCTTGCAAAACGAGCCTTATCACCATCCTCGCCACCAATCTGAACCATGGGGCCATAGCGACCGATGCGTGCCGACACGGGAAGTCCACTTGCGGGGTCAACACCGAGCTGGCGTACCGAGTTATTCTGCTTTATCTGCGAGCCGAGGGCGCTCTCCACCGTTTTGTGGAAGTCGCCATAGAACTCGCCAATCATCTCGGTCCACACCTCCTTGCCCTCGGCAACAAGGTCAAACTCCTTCTCCACCGTAGCGGTGAAGTTGTAGTCGAGGATGTCGGGGAACTGCTCTTGGAGGTAGTCGTTCACCAGCATACCGATATCGGTGGGGGACAACTTACCCTTCTCCTTACCGACAACCTCGTGGTGTTCCTTCTCGGCAAGTTTACCCTTCGAGAGGGTTATGGTTTCGTAGGAGCGCTTCACACCCTCCTTGTTCTGCTTCACCACATAGCCACGATTAATGATTGTGGAGATGGTGGGTGCATAGGTCGAAGGACGTCCGATACCCAACTCTTCGAGTTTCTTAACCAACAAAGCCTCGCTGTAACGATAGGGCTGTGGAGTATATTTCTGGGTTGCAACCACGTCCTTATTGGCGAGCGTCTGTCCAACACCAACGGCGGGCAATACTGCGCTCTCGTTCTCACTCTCGCTCTCCTCTACCGATTCCGAGTAGAGCCTCATAAATCCCTCGAAGCGCAACTGCTCACCTGTGGCCACAAAACGCTCTTGGTGACCACTGATGTTAATCGTTACGATGGTCTTATCAATCTTTGCCGATGCCATCTGCGATGCCACCGTGCGTTTCCAAATCAACTCATAGAGCCTCTTCTCGGCGGTTGTTCCCTCAATGGTCTGCTTATTGAGATAGGAGGGGCGAATGGCCTCGTGTGCCTCCTGTGCGCCCTTACTCTTGGTTTTATATGCCCTCCATTGGTGATACTCCTCGCCATAGAGATTAACAACTGCCTCCTTTGCAGCATAGAGTGCCTGCTGCGAGAGGTTCACCGAGTCGGTACGCATATAGGTAATAAAACCGCTCTCATAGAGTTTTTGTGCCACCGACATAGTCTGCGCCACCGACATCGAGAGTTTCCTACCGGCCTCCTGCTGCAAGGTCGAGGTGGTGAAGGGTGCTGCTGGGAATTTCTCTGCGGGCTTCGACTCCACGCTCTCTACCCTGAACTCTGCACCCACAAGGCCTTCGAGGAACCTTACAGCCTCAGCCTTGGTGTCGAACTTACGGTCCAACTCGGCCTTGAAGGTCTTGCCGTCCTCTGCCACAAAGCGAGCCGTAATGCGATAGAAGTCGCCACCCTTGAAGTCGATGATTTCCCTCTCGCGCTCCACGAGCAACTTCACAGCCACACTCTGTACCCTGCCGGCCGAAAGAGCAGGCTTTACCTTCTTCCACAATACGGGCGAAAGTTCAAAGCCTACAAGCCTATCCAACACCCTGCGCGCCTGCTGTGCATTCACGAGGTTCATATCCACGGTACGTGGAGCCTTGATAGCCTCCAAGATAGCCTGTTTTGTGATCTCGTGGAAGACGATACGTTTGGTTTGCTCCACGGGCAGGTCGAGCACCTGTGTAAGGTGCCAAGCAATAGCCTCTCCCTCACGGTCCTCATCAGATGCGAGCCACACACTCTCGGCCTGTTGCGACATTTTTTTCAGGTCGGAAACCAATTTAGTCTTTTCGGCAGCCACTTCATAGGCAGGTTTGAAACCATTTTCAACATCAATACCGATACCTTTTTTTGCCAAATCGCGGATGTGACCATAGGAAGAACAGACCTTAAAATCCTTACCCAAGAACTTTTCGATTGTCTTAGCCTTTGCGGGGGACTCTACTATAACGAGGTTTTTCTGCATACTATACCGTTGTTTATGTGCCACTTACAGGTGGCTATACTTCAAATTGGGGGCCATACCTATTAATATATGGGCCACAAAGATACTACTAAAATTGAAATTGGAAAATTGAAAATGGAAAATTATTCCTCTTCTCCTTAATCTCACTAAACTCCCTCATCTCTCGGGTAACTTAAAAGATACCCAAGGGCAAAAAGGGCAGAAAGGGCAAGGAAGGGCAGAAAGGGTAAACTCCTCCCCTTTCGTAGGGGAGGTGGTCGAAGACCGGAGGGGTATGCTGACGGTTGACGGTAGACGGTCGACGGTTGACGTAAAAAAAACGCAAAGTGCGGAGGGAATTTTGTGCCAGCGTCAGAATGACGCTTTCCCCATTTTTGGTCGTGGTGCTATCGAACGTTTATCAGCCCCATAACCTAAAAAACGCAAAGTGTGCGGCAAATGCAAGGCACACAAGAAAACCACCTCCGCAGTTTACTAAACGTAAATGAGGAGGTGGTTTATCGCAGTGTAACGCCGCAGTTGACGTGCAATCTGCGTTTTTTCCTAATCGCCGAGGAGGGTATATGCAATCTCCACCTTCACCGAACCGGTACCGGATAACTTGACAACTCCGGGGTCCATATACTCATAGGCTGTCATACCAAGTGTAACCCTAGGACTAATACCCTCGGTACCCTGCAACAGCTGCTGCATATAAATCGAGAGGTCCATAGTGTAGTAGCCGTGGGTGCGGTTAAACTCGCCACCATAGTTGAGAGCCGTGTCGTAGTTGGCCTCGTAGTAGTAGTTGTAATCCGCCACGGGGTTAATGGTTGAGTATTTGAGGTAGGAGCCAAGGCGTGTGGGTGCATAGTCATAGAGAAGGTAGTCCTTGTCGGCCAGCTCTACGTACACGCGCGCCTGATTAATAAAGATGTTCTTACCCTCGGGTTTGAGCGCTTTGAGCGCATCAATAAATGCCTGCTCAAACTCCAACGTGGTGGTGAGGCCCATCACACCCTGCACCCACGTCTCGGTGGCGGGATTTTTCAATGGTTCATCTCTCTGGGTGTCCACATTGAGCTTGGACTCGATGTCGAGCGCCGCATCATACTCCTGCTCAAAGGCGGTCATTGCGGTCTGCTTGCTGTATGTGGAGCTGTTCGTAATGGGATATGCCCTCACGATGTTATCAACCACACTCTTGTCGGCATCGGCTGTGAGGTAGTCGTGGGCATAGAGCACCAAGAAACTCTCGGGACCATAGGTGTTGTCGTATTGGAGATTGAGGCCATAGATAGCTGCATCCTTGTCGCTCATCTCAGCGGGCGCAATGCAGAGGCCGTTGAAGGTGTTGATAAACAGAGTGTCGTTCTGGCACAGTTCCTTGTCGGTGTTCAACAGAGCCTGCATAAATGCCTCGGCACCAGCACCTTTGGTAAGGCGCAGGGTGTCGTAGTAGTCGGCACTATTGGGTTTGCCGCTATACTTGAAGGTAAACATAGGCTCCACCTTGCCACCCTCCCCATTCCAATTCTTCACTGCCCCCATATAGTCGAAGGAGTTGTAGTAGGTCGAGTCCCTACGCAACCTCGTTTTGAGGGGATAGACATTGAAGGTCTGCTCTTTGAGGGTGTCGCCACCCAGCACTTTCAGGTCGCAGATGATGAGCATCGAGTCGGCCACCTTGGTACGGTCGGCATAGGCGATGGTGTCCGAACGGCTACCGCCACCAAACTGTACCAACGCAGCAGCTGTGGTATTACCCAAGCCCTCACTACGCAGGCGACCAAAGTAGGCGTAGTCGAAGCCGCTACACTTAATCGAGTCCGTATAGGAGAGGTAGTTGCTAATGCCCTCCTGCAAAGTTGCAAACCTCACCTCCATCTGCTCACCGGGAGGCACAATATTCACACCGAGTTGGTCGTTCACCTCCGTGCACGCACTACAAAAAAGTATCAGTGCCGACACCACTGCGCCGACACTGTATAGGGTTGTTTTCTTAAAGAATCGAGTCATAGAATTCCTTGTAATCGTTCAGCCACTCACCATCCGACTTGTCGGCCCTGCCACGCAGCACCTTCTTGCCCGAGGCGGCAATGTACTCTTCAATGGCAGAGGGTACACTCTCTGCCTCAATGACAATGCCATCCACATTGTCAATAACGAGTTTTATGATGTTTTCGTATGAAAGTTCGCCAATCTTATCGAGAATCTCGGCAGGCACACCCTCGCCTTTCATCGTGTCGATGAAGGCCTTATCCCACTCGCCATTGAAACTGTCGTCGTAGATTGTAAAGACAATCTTCGAGCCGGCAAAGAGCGGATCCTCGGCAAAACTCGCCCTCAGATAGAGAGGCACCGCAGCAGTAAACCAGCTGTGGCAGTGTACCACATCCGACTGCCAACGCAGCTTACCAACGGTCTCCAACACACCCCTTGCGAAGAAAACAGCCCTCTGTCCGTTATCCTCAAACTCCACACCCTCGGCATCCCTCAGCACGGCTTTGCGCGAGAAGTAGTCCTCGTTGTCGATGAAGTATATCTGCACCCTCGCTGCGGGAATGGACGCAACTTTAATGATGAGTTGGTGGTCGTCGTCATTGATAATCAGGTTCATACCACTCAGGCGAATAACCTCATGCAGTTGGTTCCTGCGCTCGTTGATTACGCCATAGCGAGGCATAAAGGTCCTAATCTCGAAGCCCCTCTCCTGCATAGCCTGTATGAGGGTACGACAAGTGGTCGAAATGGGGCTCTCAGGAAGATACGGAAATATCTCCTGACACACGTTAAGTATTTTAGCTCCAGCCAATTTGGTTAAATTTTTAGTTTTGCGCAAGCGGTCAAAAAATCGTAGGTCGGCATCCTTCGATGGGCCACTTTTGCGTAAAGCCGATAATACGATGCAAAGATAATAAAAATTTTTTTCATTTCCCGCAACACAAAAGTGAATTCAAAATTCAAAATTCAAAATTGAAGCAAATGCGAGTAAGCGAGAGCAGAGGGTGCTTGACTGCATCCAAAGGCTCAAAGGTGTGCAGACCTAACATCTACACAAAACAGGCAACGCCTGTGCAGAGCGGGAGCATTTTAGAGCAAGCAAAGCTTGGTCAATTACTCCTCCCCTAAGTTAGGGGAGGTGGCACAAAGTGCCAGAGGGGTCTGTTTGAGGGCAGAAAGAGCAGAAAGAGCTTTAAGGGTCCCTAAAGCCCATAAAAAAAGACATTAGACGTTGGACGTTAGACGTTAGACCGTAAAAAAACGCAAAGTGTGCAGGCGTTGCCTGTTTTATGCAGATGATAGGTAGCGCCCCATTCAAACGTCAGCAAGCCCCACAACAAAAAACGCAAAGTGCGAGGGGAATTTTGTGCCAAACAAGAAAGCGGACCCGCAGTTTACAAACGTAAATGAGGAGCCCGCTTATCGCAGTGTAACGCAGCAGTTGCCGTGCAATCTGCGTTTTTCCAGTTTTTTTATTCGTAGCCAACGTCCTCGGCGAGGTTTGTTCCTCCGGCGGCGGCCACAGCGAGCTGGTCGCAGCGGTTGTTTTCCACGGTGGTTGCGTGGCCCTTAACCCACACAAACTTAACCCTATGGCGACGATAGACACGCAGGAAGCGTTGCCACAAGTCGGGGTTTTTGGCCTTCTGAAAACCTTTCTTCTCCCAGCCGAAAACCCAACCCTTTTCCACCGAGTCCACAACATATTTACTATCGGAGTAGAGCACCACATCGGTACCCTCAAATTTGAGCGCTTCGAGCGCAACACACACAGCCATCAACTCCATACGGTTGTTGGTGGTCATACGGAAGCCTGCGCTCAACTCCTTACGATAGGGAGGCGAGAGCAACACCACGCCATAGCCACCCCTACCGGGGTTGCCAAGCGACGAGCCATCGGTGTAGATTGTTACGTTGGGCAAGGAGCTATACTCTTACTGCGACACCACTCCACAGAGGCGGGTGTTGCAATTTTGGATTTCCGTTTCTCTACTTTCTTCCCTCCTTTGCCTCCACCGAAAGGGTTGCATGGGGCACCACACGCAGGCGCTCCTTGGGAATGAGTTTACCTGTTTCGCGGCAGATGCCATAGGTCTTGTTTTCGATGCGCACGAGGGCTGCTTCGAGGTGGTTGATGAATTTGAGTTGGCGCTGTGCCAATCGTCCCATCTCCTCTTTGGTGAGGGTTGCAGCACCCTCTTCGAGCACCTTGAAAGTGGGCGAAGTATCTTCGGTGTCATTACTTGCGGAGTTGTTTACCGACGAACGCAACAACTCGTAGTCGTCTTTTGCCTTGCCGAGCATATCGAGTATAATCACTCGGAACTCAGCCAATTCCTCATCGGAATATCTGGTTTTCTCAACTTCTGCCATAGTTAAATAGTCTTTGGTTTATCCAAAGATACAAAAGATTTACCAAACCGCAAATTTTTTGGCGATTTATTTTTTTTCGGAAGGGCAGAAAGGGCAGGAAGGGCAGGATGGGCAGAAAGGGCAGGAAGGGAATTGAGAATTGAGAATTGAGAATTGAGAATTGAAAATGGAAAATGGAAAATTA
>JBGUSZ010000103.1:0-35080 GCA_045132795.1 Tidjanibacter sp.
ACCACGCCACCGTGGAGGTCAATGGCGACGAAGATGTGCCTATCTTCCTCTATGCCAACCCGCTGGAAATCAACAAACCCGACAGAAACGACCCCAATGTGGAGTACTACGAGGCGGGAAAGATTTATGACAAACAGCCCACGTTTACAATCGCTTCGGGTAAGACCATCTACATCGAGGGTGGAGCTATCGTGAAGGGCGCTTTTGATGTGAAGGGCATGAACAATATCACCCTTGCCGGCTATGGTATAATTGACGACTTCTATGTGAAGAAAGAGAACCAATCGCAGTGGTCGTTCAAGGTGTGGGAGTGTAACAACGTAAAGGTGGATGGCGTGACGGTGTGCAATATGTATGGTTGGAGTTGTGCCTTCCTGACGGTGAACGACCTCGACATCAACAACTTCAAGGTGATTGCTCCCTACAATGAGTTCAACACGGTGGGTGTGGACAATGGTGGTATCGACCTGCTCGGTTGCCAGAGGGCCAAGTGTATCAACTCCTTTGCATACGCTCACGATGACGGAATTCTGGTGAAGGCCCACAAGTGGGGCTATCGTGGCCACGTGAAGGACAACCTCTTTGAGAACTGCATCTCGTGGACGGTTGGTGGTGGCAACTCCTTTGAGGTTGGCTACGAACTCAACGATGGAGTGGAGGATGTTACCTTCCGCAACATCTATGCACTCCACAGCGGTACTCGTGGTAATGCTTACCGTCGTGGTGCCGTTACCATCCACAACGCTACGGCAGGTGTGGTGCAGAACATACACTATGAGAACGTCCACATCGAGGACCCCAAAGAGTATGGTATCTATGTTTCGCTGTTGAAGTCTGAGTATGGCATCGGCGACGGCGTAGAGTGGGGCCCCGGTGTGATTAAGAACGTGACATTCAAGAATGTATATTTCTACAAGGAGCCTCCCAGGGGACATCAAATCAATGGCCTCAACAATGGCGACAGCAGGGTGCAGAACCTTGTGTTTGAGAACCTTAACATCTGTGGCAAGAAGATTACACAACCCGACGAGAAGTTCTTTATCCAACTTGCCGACGTGAAGTTCAAGTAGAGAGAGCAACGATTTTAACCCAATAGGAGAATAACAACAAAGAATATGATGAAGAGCAAACTTACAATTCTTTTGGCGCTGACCGCATTGGTGCTCACCTCGTGTGGCCCCAAGGTGGAGAACTACACCTTTGACCAGAGCCTCGAAAAGTCCGAGATGTGGAGCGTGAAGGTGAAGGGCGAAGATGTCTATGTACACCCCACCCACCAGCCCCACATCGCCTCGTTTGGCGTGGAGGAAAAGGGCGTTGAGGTTGTCATTGAGCACCTTACGGCCAAGGTGGAGAGTGTGGCTGTGCGCCCGCTGGGTAAGAAGTATGACTACACCGTCGAGGGCAACAAGATTCGCCTGCGCCTGAAACCCTACGACAACATCTGTGTGGAGGTCAATGGCGACGAGTGGAACCCCTTGTTCCTCTTTGTCAACCCCCTCGAAGAGGGACGTAGGCCCGACCCCAATGCCGAGGGCGTGCGCTACTACAAGGCCGGCAAGGTCTATAAGGAGGATATCACGCTCAACTCCGGCGAGACACTCTGGATTGAGGGTGGTGCCATTGTGAATGGTAAAGTTCGCGCGCAGGATGCCGAGAATGTAACCATTGGCGGCCCCGGCTATGTGAAGAAATTTGAGCCCGGCTTTAGTCGTAGCCAGATGGCCTTCGTGGTGGACAACTGCAAGGGTGTGAAGGTTAGCGACGTTACGGTGCTCAACAGGGATAGTTGGAGCTGTGCATTCTTCGTGTGCAAGGATGTGGAGATTGTGGGCTTGAAAATCGTGGCTCCCCGCAGTACCAACCAGTATGGACACGACAACGGCGGTATTGATATGCTCGGCTGTCAGGATGCAACCCTCACACACTGCTTCGCCTATGCACACGACGACGCTTTTATGATTAAGTCGCACAAGTGGGGTTGGAGCGGCGAAGTGAAGAATGTTCACTTCAAAGACTGCATCGGCTGGAATGTGAATGCAGGCAACACCTTCGAGATGGGCTATGAAATGAACAACAACGTGAGCGATGTGAGCTGGACCGACATCTACTCCATCCACTCGGGTACCCGTGGCGTGTGGCGCAGGGGTGCCGTTACCATCCACCAGAGCGCAGGAGGTACCGTGAGGAACGTAACCTACAACAATGTCCACATCGAGGACCCTAAAGAATATGCCTTCCACTTCGCCATTCTCAAAACCGAGTATGGCATTGGCGATGGCGTGGTGTGGAGCCCGGGTAAGGTGGAGAATGTAACCTTCAACAATGTCTATGTCTATCACGACGCTCCCGAAGGCTCGGAGATGTGGGGTTACAGCGAGGAGAACTGCTTTGAGAACATCACCTTCAACAACCTCTATTTCAACGGCAAGAAAGTAACCTCCTTTGAGGAGGCCGACTTCCGCAGGGTGGAGAACATCAAGAACGTGCAATTCAAATAAAAACCAAATATAGACCGATGAAGAAAATTACACAGATTTTGACTCTGCTTGCAGTTGCGTTTGCGGTGAGCAGTTGTGGCCCCAAGACTACCGTGGAGATTTATGATTTCCCCGCAGAGTATGAGGCCTCCCAGATGTGGAGCGTGAAGTGTGGCGGCGAGGAGGTTTTCGTAACCCCCACCGAGGAGCCTCACTTGGCTTCGCTGGGTTGTGATGGCAAGGTGAAACTCACCGTTGAGTACCTCGCAGGCGAGGTTGAGAAGGTGGACGTTCGCCCCATCGCAAAGAACTATCCCTACAAGGTGAAGGGCAACCGTATCACCATCGAGTTGGAGCCCTATCAGAAGGCCGTAATCGAGGTTAATGGCGACCTGGTGAACCCTCTGTTCATCTTTGCCAACCCCCTGGAAAAACGTCCCGATAGGAACGACGAGAATGTAATCTACCTCGAAGCAGGCAAGATTCACCAGGGCGATAGCCTCACTCTCCACACCAACCAACACCTCTACTTGGAGGGTGGTGCTGTGCTGAAAGGCTACCTCTTGGCAAGCCACGCCGACAATATCAAGGTTAGCGGCCCCGGTTATGTGGACGCTCGCCACAAGGGACTCGGCAACAGGGCCCTCCTGTTTGAGTACTGCAACGGCGTTGAGTTGGAGGACTTTATGATTATCAACAAAAACTGGTGGACTTGTGTGTTGTGCGTATGTAACGACGTGCAGATGACCAACTACAAGAGTGTTGCTCCTCCCAGCGACAATGGCCACGGCCACGAAAACGACGGTGTGGATATCCTCGGCGGTCAGAACATAACCCTCGACCACTGCTTCTCCTACTGCCACGACGACGCATTTGTGGTTAAATCGCGTAAGTGGGATTGGGGCGCAGCGGTGAAGAATGTGGAGTTCAACGACTGTATCGGTTGGAACGTACACGCAGGTAACACCTTCGAGATTGGCTGGTGCTGTGGCGAGGATATCACCGACATCAGGTACAACGATGTCTATGCTGTTCACTCGGGTTCGCGTGGTAGGTGGTACAACGCCGCTCTTGCTATCCACAACGCTTCGAAGGGCGTGGTTAGCGGCATTGTCTACAACAATGTACACATCGAGGACCCCCAGAGGTTCCTCTTCCACGTGAGCATCACCGAGTCGCACTTCAACATCGGTACGGGTGTTAAGTGGGCTCCCGGTAAGATTCACGATGTGACCTACAACAATATCCACGTCTACAAGGCTGCTCCCGAAAAGGACGGCTCGCAGTTCTATGGTTGGAATGACGAGTTCGACATCCAGAACGTGCTCTTCAAGAATGTCTACATCGAGGGTAAGAAGGTTACCAGCTTGGAGGACCTGAATGTTACCAAGATGCAGCACGCCAAGAACTTCCGATTTGAGTAGAGAGAGAAAACAAATCCATAAATAACCAATAATACTTAAACAACTAAACTATGAAAAAACTTTTGCTACAATGTGTTACGTTGCTTGCAGCTCTGATGTGTGCAGGTAGCGTGGCAGCGCAAAGCGGCAACATTTCGGGTCGAGTAATCGACTCGGAGGGTGAGCCGATTCTTGGTGCATCGGTTGTCTATGACGGTACCAACGTGGGTACGACAACCAATGCAAAAGGCGAGTACTCCATCAAGAGTATGAAGGGCAAAAAACTCGTGTTCTCCTACTTCGGTTTGAAGGACTACAGCGTTACCGTTGGTAACCAGACTCGCCTGAACGTAACTCTCGAAGCCGACAACATCAAGATTGATGACGTTGTGGTCATCGGTTATGGTGAGGTTTCCCGTAAGGACTTGACCGGTGCTCTTTCGTCGGTGTCGTCGGAGGAGCTGGTGAAGAGTGGTAGTAGCAACGTATTCGGCGCATTGCAGGGCCGTGTTGCAGGTATCAACATCACCTCGCAGTCGGGTGAGCCCGGTTCGGGTTTCAACATCAAGGTCAGGGGTAACAACTCTATCAATGCGGGTACCACTCCTCTCTATGTTATCGACGGCAACCAGATGGACCTCTCCTCGGGTGAGGTTGCAACTTCGGGCTCGACAAGTAGCAATACCTACGACCCTATGGCGTTCCTTAACCCCGCCGATATCGAGTCAATTGAGGTGTTGAAGGATGCTTCGGCAACGGCTATCTATGGTGCTCGTGGTGCAAACGGCGTTGTGCTGATTACCACCAAGAGTGGCTCGGGCGGCGACCGCACGATGATTAACTTCGATGCAAGCTATGGCGTTTCGAACGTGCCCAAGTACCTCGAAATGTTGACTCCTCAGCAGTATGTAGACTATCGTTTCGAGCGTAAGGACTACGGCTGGGACCACTATGGCGACGACCTCGATGGCGACGAGGTTCCCGATGTAGCGAAGAACGCAAACCAGTATGATAGCTACGATTGGCAGAGGATTCTCTATCGTACCGCAATCACTAAGAACTACAACATCTCGGCTTCGGGTTCGGTGAACAAAAAGACCCAGGTGTTGGTGAGTGCAGGCCACCTCAACCAAGAGGGTCTTATCAAAAACAACGACTTCCTGCGCTATTCGGCACGTGTGAAGGTTGACCACCAGGCCAAGAAGAACCTCAAAGTTGGTGCTTCGGCAACCTATGGTCGTAACATCTCCAACGGTGCTGTTTCGTCGGGTGGTGGTGCTCTGGGTAACAGCGGTCTTATTCAGCTGATCTACTTGGAGCGTCCCGTAAGGCTTATGTCGCCTTCGGATGAGACCGAGTATCCCAACGGTTGGACCTCGTTGCTGAGTATGGTAGAGAAGGAGACCTACCGTAGGACAATCTACGACCGTGTGATGGGTAACATCTATATGAACTGGAACATCACTCCCGACCTGCTTATGTCGGCCAACTTCTCGGGCAACACCTCGTTGTCGAGCCAGAGGGAGTTTTATAGCAAACACAGCCGCTGGGGACAGTCGAGGAATGGTTATGCAAAACAGACTATGGTTAACACTTGGGGCTATAACGGCTCGGTAACTCTGACATACAAGAAGAAATGGGGCGAGCACAGCTTCGACGCTATGATTGGTGGTGAGATGAGCGAGTACTACAGCGATAGGTTCTACATCGCAGGCTACGACTTCGCTGATGAGAGTACCGGTGTGTTCGACTTCTCGAAGGCTCAGATTATGGAGATTCCTTCGGTGTCGATTGGTGAGAACGCTCGTTTGTCGACCTTCGGTCGTATGAACTACAACTACGCAAGTAAATACTACGCAACCTTCAATATGCGTGCCGACGGTTCGTCGAAATTCGCACAGGGCTACCGCGTGGGTTACTTCCCCTCGTTGTCGTTGGCTTGGAGGGTTTCGGAGGAGAACTTCATCAAGGATAACGCAGAGTGGTTCGACAACTTCAAGATTCGTTTGAGTGCCGGTGCTACCGGTAACGACCGTGTGTCGAACTACGTTTATATGTCGTTGATGGGTACCACCTTCTACGGCCAGAACGGTAATGAGATTATGGGTATGGGCCCCAGCAGCTCGGCTAACGGTAAACTCAAATGGGAGACCACCTATCAGTACAACGCCGGTGTGGACTTGGGCTTCTTTGGCAACCGTGTCAACCTGACCGCTGATGTGTACTACAAGGACACCCGTGATATGCTTTACAGCGCAACTCTCTCGGCACAGTCGGGCTTCACCACCCAGTGGCAGAACCTCGGTAGGGTAGAGAACAAGGGTATTGAGATTGTACTGAACACCCACAACATCGAGAAGAAGAACTTCTCGTGGTCGACCGCTATCGCATTTGACCTCTCGCGCAACAAAGTGTTGGACATCGGTGGTATCAAGTACACCAGTGTGAACATCGGTAACGGTATGTTGTCAACCGACCTTTCCCGTATTATGGTTGGCCAGCCCATCGGTGTTGGTTATGGCTATGTATTCGACGGCAACTACCAGCTGACAGACTTCATCGTTACCCACAAGGAGCTGGGCTTTGTTCTGGACGACAATATGATTGACAACGGTGCAGTAACCTCGGGCAATATGGACCAGTACAAGTTTGAGCTGAAACCCTATTTGGATGAGAACGGTAATCCTACCGGTCCTGTTAAGATTGCTTCGGAGGCAGCCACCAGGCCTGGTGACCGTAAGTATAAGGACTTGGATGGCGATGGTAGTGTTGACTCGGCAAACGACCGTACTGTCATCAGCAATTCGAACCCCGACTTCACCATCGGTTTGACCAACAACTTCACCATTGGTAAGTTCGACATCAACATCTTCTTCGAGGGTGTCTATGGCCGTGATATTATGAACGAGTTTAAGCTCCGTAGTGAGTCCGGTAAGAGTGGTGCTACCCAGTTCAGCAACCTTCGCAAGGAGGCTTGGTTGGGCCACTGGACTCCTGAGAACGGTTCGCAGACCTATGGTCGCCTGCTCAACTCGACCAACACTTGGGTATCGTCCTACTTTGTTGAGGATGGTTCGTTCATTCGTTTCAAGACACTGAGCGTTGGCTACACCTTGCAGAATGCTGCTTTGAAGCGTGCCGGTATCGGTATGTTGCGTTTCAGCGTTGCAGCCGACAACCTCTACATCTGGTCGAATTATAGCGGTATGGACCCCGACGTTAGCTCGTCCAACTCGCTCTTCACCGGTTTCGACCGTCTGTCCTATCCCAAGGCTCGTACAGTAACCTTTGGTATTAACGCTACATTCTAACCCTCTAACTGTTATTGAAAGACTATGAAACTTAATAAGATATTACTTTCGATTTTGGGTTTGTCGATGGTGTTGGTGTCGTGTGAGAACGCCGAATTCCTCGACAGGAAACCCTATTCGCAGACCTCGCCCGACAACTTCTATTCGAGCGAATCTTCGATGAAGATGGGTCTTGTGGGCTGCTATGAGATTATCACCGCCCACGGCATCCCCGGTCAGTCCTACGTACAGAGGGGTACCTATGCACAGGGTCTGTTGTTCTTTATGAACGCACCTTCGGATACCTATGTATGTGCTTCGATGTCGAACGACTCCGGTATTGATGCTCTGTTGGCTTCCTACCACGAGGGTACCAAGCCCGTGCGTGATTTGTGGAAGACTATGTATGTTGGTATCAACCGCTGTAACACTATGCTTCACTACCTCCCCGGTGTTGATATGGACGAGGCAACCAAGTTGCAGTATGAGGCCGAGGCAAGATTCCTGCGTGCATTCTACTACTACCACCTTGCGTGGAACTTTGGTGGCGTGCCCGTGGTTGTGGACTACGACTCGGACGGTACCGAGCCCCGTGCGACCTTGGAGAAGGTCTATGAGCTGATTCTTTCGGACTTCGAGTTTGCCTACCAGAACCTCAATGCTGTTGGTATGTTGGGCAACACTTCGGCCAACAAGTACACCGCTGCTGCCTTCTTGGGCCGTATGTGCAACTACTTGGCTGCTTGCAAACGCAACGGTACGGGTGCGAGCTTGGTTGCCGAGCAACCCCTCAACGATTTCAAGTGGGTTGACGAGGCTGCTATGAGCAAGAGGGCCTATGAGGTGTTGAAAGATGTTGTTGACAACTCGCAGTATATTCTCCTTGACGACTATACCAACCTCTTCCGTGAGGGTATGCAGGACATCTACAAGGAGAGCCTTCTGACTGCCGAGCTGGCAATGTCGGCTGTGTCGGGCTACTGGCCTAACAGCTTCTACCTGCCTGCTCCTCCCAATGGTGGTACCGACAGCCCCACCTGCTATGGTGGCTACCACAATGGTACCCCCGACCTGTTCTTTATGTACGACAAGGCTGACCCCCGTAGGGACCACAACCTCACCTCTCGTTATAGCGATGGTAAGGTGGCCAAGAAGGTTGGTGGCTACACCTATTGGGACCCCGTTATCGACAAATCGGAGGCTAACACCAACATCCGTGTGAACATCTGGGAGCTTGACGCACAGGGTAACCCCATTCCCGACCCTGCAAACCCCGGTAATAACAAGACTATCTCGGTGTTGAGGCCTTTCTACGACTCGGATAGCCAGACCTATTACCCCACCTCGGGTTTGTCGTGCTGCATTGGTAAGATTCGCCTTATGAGCACCGATGAGACTCCCCACACCGCATCGCAGCACTCCTACTGCTACCCGCTGATGCGTTTGGCCGATGTCTATCTGATGTATGCCGAGGCCATCTACTTCCACCTCAAAGACGAGGCTTTGGCTCGCCAGCAGTTGGACAAAGTGTTGGAGCGTGCTTGTAAGATTGCTGAGAACCCCACCGAGGCGTTCAACACTTTGAAGGCTGCCTACAAACGCGACAACTTCATCGACGAGTTGTTGGAGAGCAGGGAGAGGGAGCTTGTTATGGAGTTCTCGCGTAAGTGGGACCTCATCCGCTACAACATCATCGACGAGAGGATTGAGAAAATGATGAGCACCTACATCACTTGTATGGAGGGCAAGGTGCCCGCACAGTACCTCACCAACAACAAGACCGAGAAGGACTACCTGAATATTCCTTCGACAAGTCCTATCCACCAGGGTGGTGTTATTTTGCAGGCTAACTGGGCTCCCTACAAGATCTGGCTGCCTCTCTCGGAGGAGCAGATTGGTGTGAACAAGAACCTGACCCAGAATGCAGGCTGGTCTGCATCTGCCGACACCCCTGCTGCTCAATAGCAGGGGTGCCGCAGGGCACTTCGTGGTAATGGAAAAAATATCAACAACCCATTATAAATTAACCTTTTAACTAACAAACAAAACAAACAAAGACTATGAAAAAGATTTTATTCGTAGCAATGGTGGCCCTTGCAGCATTGGCTTGCAAACCCGACGGCCCCGAACCAGTTGTTATCCCCGAGCCCGACAAAGGTGCAACCTACCTGTTGGAGGGTGTAATTGACACCGAAGGCTTCGAGTGGAGCGAGAGCGCAATCATCGGTTTGTACTCGATGAACACCGCTGTTAAGGCTGCCAACTTGGAGTGTAAGATTGAGGGCTGGGTAGCCCCCGTAGTTCCCGGTGAGGGCGAGGAAGAAGGTGGTGAGACCGAAGGTGGTGAGGAGGTAACTCCTGCTGCATTCTTGGCCGGCGAGGCTGTTCCCGCCAACGCTAAACGTTTCGTAACCCCCGCTATGGACTTGGTGAAGGGCGAGAACGAGTTTATGGTTTACTATCCCTACGACAAGGCTCTGACCTACGTTATGGGTACCATCTACGGTCTGAACGTTTCGGCTTCGCAGGTGCAGACTCTTCCCAACGTGGCTGCTGAGTGCTTCTCGCTGGGTACTGCAAAGGGTACTCCCAAAGTTGACGAGACCTTCAAGTTCGTTATGAACCCCATCACTGCTCTTGCACAGGTTAAGATTAGCTCGACCGAGTTTGCAAACTACGGTGTTAAGAAGGTAACCATCTGGAACAACGACGATGTTGTTTTGAGCGGTGGTTTCAACGTTAATGTTAACGATATGACCTTCCAGAATCTGCCCAACGCAACTCCCAACAAGGCTGCTGTTACCGTTACTGCTCCTGCATTGTTCAGCGCAGTTAAGACCCAGAACATCTACGTTAACCTTCTCCCCAGCGACCTGACCGGTAAGGATATGTGGTTGCTCGTTGAGTTGGAGGGTTCCGAGGGCAACGTAGTGCTTCCCATCAAGAAAGAGGGTGTTAAGTTTGAGGCTGGTAAGACCACTCTCATCGACCTTTCGAACCTGAGCTTGGCTGACAACGCTGCCGGAGATTGGTATGTTCCCACCGAGAAACGTCTGCTTGGTGGTCTTGGCTACGCTTATGGCGAGGCTAACACTTACCTCATCCAGTGCAAGAACGGTCAGACCTACACCAATGGTACCTACGCTCCCAACGCTGACATCCCCAGCGAGGTTAAGATCGACATCCGTCCTCGTGGTAACTTCGCAGAGGTTGTAGATCCTAAGGGTGCTACCTTCGAGTGGTTCCGCTATGGCGCACAGACCACCGTTCCTGGTCAGGGTACCGGTGCAATGTGGGGTAAGGCTACCACCCGTCTTGACTCGGCTGGTTCTGTTCCCACCGACGAGGGTGCTTTCACTTTCGAGTATGATGGCAACTACACCGTAACCGTTAAGAACAACAAGTCGTATGCAGGTGCTCCTATCCTCCTTATGATTAAGGACGGTAAGATTCTCTGGGCTTGGTTCTTCTGGAACATCTCGGCCGACGGTACCAAGTTGGAGGGCATCGATATTGGTAACGGTATGAAACTCGCCAATATGTTCATTGGTCAGAACACTATGCAGTTTGCTGATTGGGGTAGCAACCTCCAGAGTGGTCAGAGCAACAAGTACCTTCCCGGTTTCGGATATGTTGCTTACTACCAGTGGGGCCGCTATATGCCCGTTCAGACTTGGACACACTGGTGGAGTGTTGACGATCCCGCAGCAGGTGTTACCGGTAATATGCCCGCATATCACACCGCTACTCCTGTTACTATGAAGGAGGCTTTGGCTCGTCCCGTAGGTATGATTATGCTTCCCGAGAACGCTGTTGATATGCCCAACTGGTTGAGCGAGCCTTATGGCGACCTCTGGGGTAACGACGCTAATGGTACCGGTAAGACCGACCTCGTTGGTACCAAGTCGATCTACGACCCATGTCCTAAGGGTTGGAGGGTTGCCGATATGGCTGCTTTTGACTACCTCATCGAGCACAAAGACCTCTTCACCTTCTATGAGGATACCGATCCCGTTTACAAGGCAGCTCCCGGTTCTATCTTCGATGGTAAGCTCCACATGTTGTCGCCTGGTTACAGCTTCGGTAAGAAAGCATCCAACGGCCGTATGCAGACCGAGGGTGGTGGCGATTCCCACTCGAACAAGTCTGGCTGTACTATGGCAAACACTTGGTCGAACTTGGCTCCCGGTGCAACCGGTGCACAGCCCTACGCATTCTTGCATGGTACCCAGGCTCAGTTCGCTAACCGCTACAAACGTGGTACTTTCAACCGTACCAGCGCATTCCCCGTACGTTGCCAGGTTGATACCGACAACAGGTAATCGGAAACTCTAAAATATCTTGGGTTGAGATAGTCTATGCCCACCCCTATGGGAGCCAATCCCATAGGGGCGGGGCATAGTTTTTTGAATTGAGAATTGAGGGCAGAAAGGGCAAAAAGAGCAGCAAAGGGCACCTTCCCTAAACTCTCTACCCCTCCCTAAATTCCCTTCGACAAAACAACAAAACAAACAAAATGAAAAAACTTTACCAACAGCCCACCATCGAGCAGGAGACCCTCTTGGTGGAGGCAGGCATTGCCCAGAGCGGCCATTGGGACGAAATCGGTATTGATAACGGCTCGTCCGCCGGTTCGCTCGAAGAGAACATTTGGTAGAACTTAATGCAGGAGAACACAGACTATGAAAGCAACAAAATATTTTGCCTTGGTAGCAGCACTCCTCGCAGTAGGCTGTACCAACGAATTGATGGACGACACCATCAACCAGAACAACAATGTTGAGGACGGCATCGTCCTCACCCTCACCGGCGACGCTCAGGCCGAGGAGGTCGAGAGCCGTATCATTGTTGACGGCAGCACGTCGGGTGGCAAATACATCGTTAAGTGGCGCAACGACGACGCAGTGGGTATCTTCTCGGCCGACGGCACCACCATCAACAACGTGAAAGCTGCCGAGACAAGCATCAGTAGTGGCGCACACAAAACTGCCACCTTCGCAACCGAGAGTGCTGTTGCTGCCAACACGGGCGACGAGATTGTGGTTTACTATCCCCACAATGCAGGCACCACCTATGCCAACGGTAAGTTCTCGGCCAACCTCGCAGCTTCGCAGATGACCGACAACTTCACCATAGCATACGGCTTTGCAGCCTACACCTTTGCCTATGATGTAACCACCGTGGATGCAGAGGGCGGCGTTAAGTTCGCTTTGGAGCACCCCCTGGCTTATGTGAAAGTTCAGGTGGAGGCTACCGACTATGTTAAGAATTGGATGGTTAGGGGTGTTCAGATTGTGGACCGCACCGGCGCAGCCAAACTCGCAGGCGACTACACCATCGACACCGCCACCGGCGAGCTGACCGTTACCAACGGCACCCCCAGCGTGGAGCAGTATTTCAAAAACCCTCCCACCGGTACTGTTGAAGCAACCTCCACTCGCTATATGACACTCGCAACTCTGCCTTGGGATTTCACCGGCAGCGAGGTGTGGGTTGTGGCCAAGTTTGTTGATGACAAAGGCAACACTATTTATGTTCCCACCAAGTATGAGAACGCAAAACTGAAAGCAGGTGCTTGGAACATCATCAAACTCAACCTCACCGCAGACAGTCAGTCGGTTAAGAGCTTCTATGAGCCTCTCGACACCCGTCTGATGCCCGGCTTGGGTTATGCCTACGGTGAGCAAAACACCTACCTCATCCAGTGCAAGAATGGCTCGACCTACACCGGTGGTACCTACACTCCCAACGCCGACATCCCCAGCTCGGTTAAGGTGGACATCCGTGGTCGTGGCGATTTCAGCAAAATTGCCGACATTAGCAAAGCAACCTTTGAGTGGTTCAAACTCGGTGTGCAGACCAATGGCAATGGTAACCGTACCATTTATGTTGGTGGCTCTGCCAACTATGCAGGTTCAAATGTTGATGCAACCGCCTACACCATCGACGACAGCACCAAAGCACAGGGTTACATCACCGTAACCAATACCGGTGCCTATGCAGGTTCGCCCATCCTTCTGATGAAGGTTGACAACAAAGTTGTTTGGGCTTGGTACTTCTGGAACATTTCGGCTGATGGTACTCAATTGGAGGGTGTTGATGTTGGCAATGGCAACTTGCTGGCCAATATGCTTATCGGTCAGAACACCACCAACTTTGCTGCTTGGGGTAGCAATCCGAAGAGTACAACCAACTCGTTGGCACAGCCCGCATATCGTTTCGTAGCATACTATCAGCACGGCCGCTTTGTGCCTGCCGCATTCTGGACAAACTATTGGACCATTGATGATGGTGTCAACGCGAAATCGGTTGATGCCTATAACTCCCACAAGGACGAAAATGGTAAAACTGTCTATGAGTATGACAATCCCAAAACTTGGGCTGCGGGTGGTACTCCCGTTATTCGTACCGATGGTCCTATCTCATTGGCAGAGTCAATCGCTCGTCCCGTTGGTTTCATTATGAGTACACAACGTAATACACACCAAGCAAAATGGTGTTCGGATGAACTTATGGACCTTTGGGGTGCAGGCACCAATAATGCCAATGCAGCGGTTAAGACCGTCTTTGACCCCTGTCCCAAAGGTTGGAGGGTTGCAGATTACTCGTCATACAACACAATTCTTACAAACAAGGCAAAGGCTGTTTTGGCTACTGAGGTGGGAGCACCCGGCCTTCTGTATGATGGTAAGCTTGTGATGTTGTCTGCAGGTTATATCAATGCTAGGACGGCTTCAACTAACGGACGTATGGATTCTATGGGTGCTGCGGAAATTGCAACCAATGAAAAATCTGTTTACGTTAATGAGTGGTCCAACTTTGTTGGCTCGGCAACAGCATCAATGCCTCGATTGTTGTATTCTAAAACAAATTCTGGTAGCAGTTCTGGCGAGTACTTAAAGTTGGCGATGTTCAACCGTTCGACTGGAATTCCTATTCGTTGCCAGAAGGACACCGACAACCGATAGTGGTTTGACTCAATGGCTATCTTGATTTGAAGATGGCTTTGCGCCCCCTCGCCCAAAACGAGGGGGCTTTTTTTTTACAACCGACAACCGACAACCGTCAACCGTCAACCGTCAACCGTCAACCGTCAACCGACAATTTTCCATTTTCCATTTTCAATTTTCCATTTTCCTCTCTTTTTGCTACCTTTGTCAATGATTGATTAAAACAAACCGACCTATGAAAAAACTACTCGCAAGGGTTACATTGGTGGCCATCTGTGCCGCAACCCTCGTTGCTTGTAACAACGCCCCCAAGGGCTACACACTCAAAAACGGCACCTATCACTACAATACCCCCGCACGTCCCGCAGGGCAGCAAGATATGCTCGCATTCGCAGCCGAGCCCATCGACACCGTTAGGGTCGGTTTCATCGGCCTCGGTATGCGTGGCCCCGGTGCTGTGAAGCGTTTTACACACATTCCCGCAACAAAGGTGGTGGCTCTCTGCGACCTCAACCCCGAGGGCGTGGCCAAGTCGCAGGGTTATCTCGCAGCAGCAGGGCAGCCCGCAGCCGATGAGTATGTGGGTGACCCCGAAGCGTGGAAGCAGCTCTGTCAGAGGGACGACATCGACCTCGTCTACATCGCCACCGATTGGGCCAACCACGCCAAGATGGGTGTCTATGCTATGGAGCAGGGTAAGCACGTTGCCATAGAGGTCCCCGCCGCTATGACTATGGATGAGATTTGGGCCCTCATCAACACCTCCGAGCGCACTCGCAAGCACTGCATACAGCTCGAAAACTGCGTCTATGACTTCTTCGAAATCACCACTCTCAATATGGCACAGCAGGGGCTCTTCGGCGAGGTGCTCCACGTGGAGGGTGCCTACATCCACAACCTCGACGAGTATTGGAGTGAGTATTGGAACAACTGGCGACTCAAATACAACGCCAAGGCTCGTGGCGACATCTACGCTACCCACGGCATCGGTCCCGTGTGTCAGGTGCTCAACATCCACCGTGGCGACCGTATGAAAACCCTCGTGGCTATGGACACCAAGCCCGCCAACGGCCCCAAAATCTACAAGAAACACCTCGGCGAGGAGTGCCCCACATTCGCGCAGGGCGACCACACGATGACTATGATTCGCACCGAGAAGGGTAAGACCATACACATCCAGCACGATGTGCTCACCCCAAGGCCCTATTCCCGTATGTACCAACTCACCGGCACCGCCGGCTTCGCCAACAAGTATCCCATTCAGGGCTACTGTTTCCACAACGAAGCACTCCCCAGCGATGCAGCCCCCGAGCTCGACAACCTCGACTCCCACAAGTTCGTACCCGAGGATGTGAAGAAGGCCCTGATGGAGAAATACAAACACCCCATCGTGAAGGACATTGAGGAGATGGCCAAGAAGGTGGGCGGCCACGGTGGTATGGACTACATTATGGACTACCGACTTGTCTATTGCTTGCAGAACGGCCTGCCACTCGATATGGATGTCTATGACTTGGCCGAGTGGTGCTGTCTGGCCGAACTCGGCGAGGTGTCAATCACCCACAACTCCGCACCCGTTGAGGTCCCCGACTTTACCCGTGGCGGTTGGGATAAGATTGACGGCTATCGCCACGCTATGAAATAGCACCTCTCGTGTGTAAATTTTGCACCACCAAAAACACCTCCTCTAAAATCTTAGAGGAGGTGTTTTTGGTGGGCGTCTGTAAAAGATATTTACTAATTACTCTTTACTCATTGAAGAGTAGCTCTCCGAACTCCGCAAGCGAAGGGACCACAAGGTCGGGCTTCTCCCCCGCAGTCGCAACATCCGCCTCGGTGCTCTCGCCCGAGAGTACCAGCACCCCAAAAGCTCCCGCATTGTGGGCCATAGCGATATCGGTGTAGATGCGGTCGCCACACATCGCAATCTCGTCAGCCTCCAAGCCATAGCGTTCCTTTATGCCGTCCAGCATACGGGCATCGGGCTTACCGAGGGTGATGTCGGGGGTGCGACCCGTGGCGTGCTCAATACACCTACAAATGGAGCCACAGTCGACCAATACGGTCGGCTCGTTGGTGGGGCACACTCGGTCGGGGTTGGTGGCAATGTAGGGCACACCCTCCTTTGCCCACCACGCAGCACGGCACAGTCGCTCGTAGGTGAGGGTCTTGTCGAATGCCACCACAAGCGCATCGGGCCTCTCCTCGGGGCTGTCGGCCACGCTCTCAAATCCTACCTCCTCAAATTGGCGCACCATACTCGGCGTGCCGAGCAGGAAGAGTCGGTGGGCCGAAGGGTGGTGGGTGCGGAGGTAGTCAATGGTGGCGATGGTGGTGGTGTAGATGCGCTCCCTGCCACACTCAATGCCCATCTGGGCAAGGGCCGCAAGGTAGTCCTCCACACTCTTCGAGGGGTTGTTCGTAAGGAACGAGTAGCCAATGCCGTGGGCCTCCAAGTCGGCCAAGAATTTGTGGGTCCAGGGGAAGAGGCGGCTGCCCATATAAATAGTGCCGTCCATATCGAGGGCAACGTGGCGCAGTCGGCCCAAGCGGTGGGCCAACTCCTCGGAGGTGTATGGTGTTTGGAATTTCATTGCGTATGGGGGATTGTTGCCAAAACGGAAGAACGTAGGGTGTGACGCAGAGGTGATTTGTTGCCAAAACGGAATGCAGGGTGGGGGATTGGCGGGGAGGCTACTCCTCGATTTCCCACCTACCGCCTGGGCCAAAGAGCTCGTCCATCCACTTGTTGAGCAGGCCACAGCGCAAGCCGAGGTCGAGGATGGTGAAGCGTCGGCGAATCTTCACAGCCTTCAATACGCTCTCTTTCAGGCGACTGCGGCTGATGCCAATCTGCTCCGGCTCGGTGGGTGCTCCAACGGCAGAGAGTAGGTTCCTACACTCCTCAAACGAGAAAATCTGTGCCTCAACGGCGGCCTTTATCTCGCTCCAATTGGCTTTCAGTGTGCCGAGTTGGCGGCGCAACTCGCGCTTGTTGATATATTTTGCCGAGGTCTCCTTCACGCCAATAAGCGGGAAGTTGGTGCCCTCAAATGTTACGAGTGCTTCGAGCCTTGCCTCCTCGGCGGTGGGCCACGCAGCCACAGCCGACTCTACATCCAGCGAGCCGATATCCTCCCTGAGCAGACACTCATAGAGCGCCGTGGAGCACAAGAGGCCGATGGCAACCATAAAGCCGTGCGATGTGGGGAGGTGTTCCATCTCCCACAGGCGTGCAAAGAGGTGGTCGGCACCACTTGCTGGTCGGCTCGAACGGTGGGCCTGCATAGCAAAGCCACTCATAAGGAGTCCTTCGGTCAACTTGATGAGCGCATCCTGCGAGCCCTCCCTCACCCTCTGTGGGTTGGCCAAAGCGTCGCGCAGACCATCCTGTACGAGCGAGAACGAGAAGTCGTCCATAGGCTCAACACCCAAGCGGTCGGCCAAAATCCAGTCGGCACCCGTGGGTATCTTGGCCAGCAGGTCGGCATAACCGCTGGCTATCATTTGTGGTGGGCAGGTGGCGATGATGTCGGTGTCGGCAATCACACCCATAGGGGCGGAGCAGTCGAAGGTCTGCTTCATACCATCCTTAATCATCGGTGCACCATAGGCGGTGTAGCCATCCATTGACACCGCTGTTGCCACAACCATATAGCTCCTGCCTGCGTGGTAGGAACATATCTTTGCAAGGTCGTTGATGGTGCCCGAGCCGATGGCCACAGCCACAGCGTCGGTGGTAGCCAAACGTGCGTCCAGCTGCTCCACAAAAGTCCAATCGGAGACAAGCCCCACGGAGTCGAAGAGGAATGGTGGCTCCTGCTCGATGCCTGCCTCGGAGAGCGAAGCCTGTACGGCCTGGCCGGCAAGTGCGATGGTCTGTGTGTCGGCCACAATGATTGCCTTACGTGAGCCAAAGAGCTCACGGAACATACGGCCACACTCGGCCACAGCGCCACTTCCGACCTTCAATGCGCGGGTGTCGGTGGCACGTTGGAGCGTGCTGTTGACCATATTTTCGCTGCTAATCATTCTCTTTTTGCTTCTCCCCTAAGAGACATTCAACCTACAAAAATACGAATTTTTATGGAATATCCAAAAAGCGGACCGTCGACCGCGGGCCGTCTACCGTCGACCGTCGACCGTCTACCGTCGACCGTCAACCGTCTACCGTCTACCGTCGATTAAAATTGAAAATGGAAAATTGAAAATTGAAAATTAAGGTGCGCCTTTGGCGCAGAGTTTTATTTTTTTCCACTCTTTCTGCCCTTTCTTGCCCTTTCTTGCCCTTTCTGCCCTTTCTGCTCTTTTTGACAGACCTCACCCGCCTTCGGCACCCTCTCCTAACTTAGGCGAGGGTGTGCACGAGGCCGCCGAGCGCAATTTCGACCACCCCTTCCGACCTCCCCTGTCGTAGGGGAGGAGAAATCATTCTCCCCTAAGTCAGGGGAGATGGCACGTAGTGCCAGAGAGGTCTGTTGTTTTTTGACAACCGTCGACCGTCTACCGTCAACCGTCAACCGTCAACCGACTGCTTAAAAAAACAAAATTCTCAATTCTTAATTCTCAATTCTCAATTTTAATTCCTATTTTTGCGAGTTACATTGGCTTAATATGCACTTTGTGTTGGTATGAAGGATAAGAAAGATATATTGAAATGGCTCCCTTATGTGGGCGCGGTGCTGTTGTTCCTGCTCCTGTCGCTCCTCTACTTCGAGCCACAGATGGAGGGTAAGGCACTCTCTATGGGCGACATAACCCAATATGAGGGTATGAGTCGCGACATCAAGCAGATGCAGGCCGAGGGCGAGGACCCACAGTGGACGGGCAATGCTTTTAGCGGTATGCCTGCCTATATGATTAACATTGAGTACCCCTCGATGGTTATCAAGAATTGGAGCACCGACCTGGTCAATGCCTTTGGTCGCCCTGCGGTGCTCATATTCCTTGCTCTGGTGGGCTTCTGGGCGATGTTGCTCTTGTGGGGCGTGAGTCCTTGGGTGGCCATCGTTCCCGCCATTGCCTATGGCTTTTCCACCTACTCCATACTGATTATTGGCGCAGGACACATCACCAAGATGTTTGCCTTTGCCTATGCACCCCTGCTGGTGGGCGGCGTGGCCTACACCCTGCGTGGTAGGCGCATCATCTTGGGCGGACTCCTCACGGCACTCTTTGCCACCCTGCAAATTGCTGCCAACCACCCCCAAATTACCTACTACTTCGCCTTTGTGATTGTGGCCCTCTGGGTGAACGAACTCATCAGGGCTATCAAGGAGAAGTGGCTCGGACGTTTTGCAAAGGCAACGGTGGTGTTGGCTGTGGCGGCGGTGTTGGCCGTGGGAGCCAACCTCTCGTCGCTCTACTACACAGCCCAGCACCAACCCGACACCACTCGTGGTGGTAGCGAACTTGCCACCTCGGGCGGAGGTGAGAGTGGGGGACTTGATATTGCCTACGCTACGGCGTGGAGCTATGGTCGCACCGAGAGCTTCAATATGTTCATCCCCAACCTTATGGGCGGCTCGTCGAGTGGTGGCTTTGCCACGGATGGCGAGGTGGCCTCCTCCTTGCGCCCCTATGGTGCCCGAAGCCTTGCAACCCAACTGCCTGCCTATTGGGGCGACCAGCCGATGACCGCAGGACCAACCTACGTTGGTGCGGCGGCCCTGTTGTTGGCGGTGTTGGCCCTTGTGCTGCTGCGTGGCAGGGAGAAGTGGTGGCTGGTGGCTGTGAGCGTCTTTGCGTGGCTGTTGTCGCTGGGTAGCAACCTTATGTGGTTTACGGAGCTGATGTTCGAGTGGCTGCCTGCCTACGATAAGTTCAGGGCTGTATCCACGGCACTCGTGGTGGTGCAGTGGAGCGTACCTCTGCTGGGCGCATTGGTACTGTGGCGCATCTGGCAGGAGAGGTACGATAGGCGCACCCTGCTTGTGGGTGTGGCCAAGGCGGCTGCCATATTGGGCGGTATCGCACTTGTGTTTATCCTTTTCGGCAGACAGATGTTCTCCTTTGAGGCCGCCTATGACGGACAGATGGGCCTCCCGAACGATGTGTTGGCGGCAATGCAGGCCGAGAGGGCTTCGATGATGGTGGCCGATGCGGTGCGCTCGTTGGTATTTGTGGCCCTCACGGCAGGAGTGATTGCATTGTTTGCGTGGGGCAAAATAAAGAGGTGTGTGATGTTGGCCCTTGTGGGAGTGCTCGTGGGAGTGGATATGATTGGCGTGGATGTGCGCTACCTCTCGTGGGACGACTTTGTGAGGCCCGCAGAGACAACCATACAGCCCACCGAGGCCAACCGACAGATTATGGCCGACGGGGAGCTGGGCTACCGAGTGGCCAACCTTGCGGTGAGCACCTTCAACGACGCTACGACGAGCTATTTCCACCGCTCGGTGGGTGGCTATCACGGTGCTAAACTCGCCCGCTACCAAGACCTCATAGACCACCAACTCATGCGTGGCAACCCCGAGGTGTATGATATGCTCAACACCAAATACTTCATCGTGGCCGACAAAGAGAGTGGTGCCCCACAGGCGGTGCTCAACGAGGGAGCCAATGGTGCTGCGTGGTTTGTGGCGGATGTGGTGTGGGCCTCTACTCCGACAGAGGAGATGAGGGCTCTGGACGGTATCGACACCCGCACCGAGGCCGTTGTGGAGGAGCGCTACCGAGAGATGTTGGAGGGCGTAAGGCTCGGCGATGGCAGCGTGGAACTTATCAAGTATAAACCCAACCACCTTTCCTACCGTTGCAACTCGGCGGAGGGAGGCTTGTGCGTCTTCTCGGAGGTATTCTACGACAAGGGCTGGAAGGCCTATGTGGATGGCTGGGAGGCAGAATACCTGCGTGCCGACTATCTGTTACGTGCAATGGTGCTGCCCGAGGGTGAACACATCGTGGAGTGGAGGTACAGGGCCCCGAAGTTCGACCTCGTGGAGGGCATCACATTGACCTTCTCGCTGGTGATTTTGGGAGGCTTGGTGCTCTATGGAGTGGTTGAAATTATCAGGTGCCGCAGACGCAAAGTGGCAAAATAACGTTGGATTATGGGACACAAAGGAAACAACAGACTCAAACGCAAGGTGAGAGGCTCCTATGCCATCTCCACCGTCAGCATTGCCTTGGTGCTCTTTCTGCTCGCAGGAGTGGGCTACATCATCTGGAACCTCTCGAAGGCTACCGATAGTGTGAAGGAGCGTATGACACTCTATGTGATGCTCTCCGATGTGGAGCCTGCCGAGGTGAAGGAGGAGGTGGGCCATAAGCTGCGCTCGTTGGAGGGTGTCAGGGAGGCCGTGTTTGTGTCGAAGGCGGAGGCTGCGGCAGAGTTCAAGGAGTTTGTGGGTGGCGACGTGGAGGAGTTTTTGGACTACAACCCACTGCCCGACTCCTATGAGGTACGACTGCGTGCCAGCGAGTCGCCCAAAGCACTTGTGGAGACCATCGTGGCGCAGGTGGACGAGTGGAAGGGCGTTGACGAGGTGGTCTATCAGAGGGCCGTGGTGGACAATCTGGACACCAACCTTGCTAAGTTCAAGATTATACTTCTGCTCTTTGGCGGTGCGCTGCTGGTGGTGTCGCTCATACTGTTGCGCAACACCATCCGTATGAGTGTCTTTTCGCGCCGAGGACTCATCAACACAATGAAACTTGTGGGTGCCTCCAAGCGTTTCATTAAAAAACCATTCCTTGTGGATAGCCTGTGGCAGGGAGTGGTGGCCGCGCTGTTGGCGTCGGCACTCTTCTGGGGTATGGTCTTTGCGCTCAACGAGGGATTGCCCTACATTATGTTGGTGTCGAGCACGGAGGTGCTGGCAACAATCTGTGGCGGTATTTTGGTGGGTGGAGTGCTCATCTCGGTGCTCTTTACCAACTTCTCGCTCAATAGGTTTATTGGTATGAATAGCTCTAAAATACACATTTATTAGGAAAAGTTATGGCAGTGAAAAAGAGTAACGGCCCCGCAAAGCAGGTCAAAACGGAGCAGACGGAAAGCCCCAAGGAGGATATGGTTTTCTCGTGGGCCAACTACAAGTGGATGCTCCTCGGAGTGCTGATTATCGTTGTGGGCTTTGTGCTGATGGCAGGAGGCGGTAGTGATAACCCTGCGGAGTTCAACTACGAGGCCATCTTCTCGTGGAGGCGCATCGGCCTGGCACCTATGGTGGTGTTGGCCGGCTTCGGCGTGGTGGGATATTCGATAATGAAGAAAACAAAATAGTGGAGTAATCGCACCCTCTGCTCTCGCTTACTCGCAACTTTCTCAATTTTCGCAAATGCGAGTAAGCGAGAGCATTTTAGACAAAATTATAATTTTTTCAATTTTCAATTTTCAATTTTCCATTTTCAATTCTCAAATATGTCAATATTTGAAGCTTTTATTCTCGGACTTGTGCAGGGACTCACGGAGTTTCTGCCCGTGAGCAGTAGCGGACACCTCCAAATAGCCAAGGAGCTGATGGGGGTGGAGTTGACCGACAATATCGCCTTTGATGTAACCCTCCACTTTGCCACCGTGTTGAGCACGATTGTGGTGCTGTGGAGCGCCGTGAAGAGGCTCTTTACGGGATTTTTCTCCTTCCGCAAAGGGCCCGATATGACCTATGCGCTCAAAATCATCGTGTCGATGATTCCCGTGGGCATCGTGGGCTTCCTGCTCAAAGACCAGCTCAATGCAATGCTGGCCTCGGACTACATTATGCTCATTGTGGGCGCAATGCTGCTATTCACGGCTGCGCTACTCACCTTTGCACAGAGGGCCAAACCGAGGAATAAGGAGGTAATCTCGTGGGGCGACGCGGCCGTTATTGGTACGGCGCAGGCGGTGGCCACAATGCCCGGACTGAGTCGCTCGGGTACCACCATCGCTACGGGCCTTATCCTGGGCAACAAGAGGTCTGTGGTGGCCGAGTTCTCGTTCCTGATGGTGCTGCTGCCCATCATCGGCGAGTCGCTGTTGGAGATTGTCGGTGGCGATTTCTTGGCCCAATCGGGTGTGGGCCTGCTCCCGTTGGCGGTGGGCTTTGTTACCGCCTTTGTTACGGGTGCGCTGGCCTGCAAGTTTATGATTAGCATTGTCAATCGTGGTAAACTCTATTGGTTCGCCATCTACTGCCTCGTGGTGGGCTTGGTGGCAATGGGTAGTTACCTTTTTTAGAAGACTATGAAGATAGAACTCTCCAAACAAACCCCATTCCCCGAGGGCGTAGTGCTGGTGGTCGATAAGCCGCTGCGCTGGACCTCGTCGGATGTGGTGCGCAAAATCAAATATATGCTCCGCAAGTTGGGCTACCCGAAGATTAAAATCGGACACGCCGGTACGCTGGACCCGCTGGCTACGGGTGTGCTGATTGTGTGTATCGGCAGGGCTACAAAACGAGTGAACGAACTCCAAGCGGGCGAGAAGGAGTATGTGGCCGATGTGATGCTCGGCGCAACCACTCCGAGTGGCGACTTGGAACACCCCGTGGATGCCACCTACCCAACCGACCACATCACACGTGAGGCGGTGGAGGAGGCTCTCGCAGGGCTGTGTGGCGAGCGCTACCAACTCCCTCCCGTCTATTCGGCCAAGAAGATTGACGGCCGCAGGGCCTACGACTATGCACGCGAGGGCGAAGAGGTGGAGGTGAAGAAGGCACTCATCAACATCTACGAGATGGAGATTGTGGAGTGTGAGCTACCCCTCGTGCGCGTGCGCGTGCGTTGTAGTAAAGGTACCTACATCCGTTCGCTGGCCATCGAGATTGGCGAAGCACTCGGCAGTGGCGCACACCTCGTGGGACTGCGTCGTACCCGTAGTGGCGAGGAGAGGGTGGAGGATGCCTACACGCTCGAAGAGGTGGTGCAAATTATGTCGCTCGACCCCGAAAAAGATCTTGCACAAATCGCCGACACAACCAACCACAAGGGCAGTACTCGAAAATTTTTGACCGTCGAGTGAAACAAAATCCCAAATTAAACGTATATATCTTGTTTGGCACCAATTCAATAACGTAATAAAGTATGAAACTTTCACAGTACAACTACGACTTCTCGGCCGACCTTCTGGCCAAATATCCCGCAGATAACCGTGACGAATCCCGTATGCTCGTTCTGCACCGTGCAACGGGAGAGATTGAGCACAGGACCTTCAAGGATATTCTCGACTACTTCGAGGAGAAGGATGTCTTTGTATTCAACAATACCAAAGTGTTCCCCGCAAGGCTCTATGGCAACAAGGAGAAAACCGGCGCAGAGATTGAAATCTTCCTGCTCCGTGAGCTCAACAAAGACCTCCGCCTGTGGGACGTGCTTGTGGACCCTGCCCGTAAAATCCGCATCGGCAACAAACTCTACTTTGGCGACGACGATGCACTTGTGGCAGAGGTTATCGACAACACCACCTCGCGTGGTCGTACCCTCCGCTTCCTCTATGACGGCTCCTATGAGGAGTTCCGTGAGGTGCTCCACCAGATGGGTAACACCCCAATTCCCAAGTGGATACGCGAGAGGGCCGAGGAGATTGATGCCGAGCGTTACCAGACCATCTACGCAAAGGTAGAGGGCGCAGTGGCAGCTCCCACCGCAGGTCTGCATTTCAGCAAACACCTCCTCAAAAGGATGGAAATCAAGGGCGTGGAGTCGGCCGAACTCACTCTCCACGTAGGCCTCGGTAACTTCCGCACCGTGGACGTTGAGGACCTCACGAAGCACAAGATGGACTCCGAGCAGATTTTTATCCCCGAGGCTACTGCCGAGAAGGTTAACGCAGCCAAGAGGGAGGGACACCGCGTGTGTGCCATCGGTACCACCGTACAACGTACAATGGAGAGTTCCGTTTCCACCACCGGTATGCTCAAACCCTATGAGGGTTGGACCAATAAGTTCATCTTTGCACCCTACGATTTCAGCGTGGCCGACTCGATGGTCAGCAACTTCCACCTGCCCGGCTCTACCCAGCTGATGATGGTGGCAGCCTTTGGTGGCTATGATAAGGTTATGAACGCTTATGAGGTGGCAATCAAGGAGGGCTACCGCTTTGGTACCTACGGAGATGCGATGCTGATTTTATAGCGCCTTGTTGTTGCAACCTCCGCTGCCGAGGGATTGACGGTGGCCACTTGTGGACTTGCCTTTGGTGACTGAAAGAGGGAATAATGACAAAACTTGATAAATTGTCTTCGTTTTTTTTGGAGGTTTGAGAAATATGCGTATCTTTGTACGCTTTTCCGCAACAAGGAGCGAAGAGGCAACGTTCTTAGAGATAACCGATGTTAACAAATCATTAAACTTTGCAAATAGGTTTGGTGATTTGGAACTACTGCCTTACCTTTGCGGCGAAGTTTTAAGGTTCATTTAGGTTAGTAGTTTTAGGTTAGTGAAAGGAACGAGGGTTAGCGGCCGAGTGCCGCACCCCAAACTTCCTTTTTTGCCCAGGTGGTGGAATTGGTAGACACGCTACTTTGAGGGGGTAGTGGCCGTTTTGGCCGTGCAAGTTCGACTCTTGTCCTGGGCACAGAAAAACAGCGTTAGAGAAATCTGACGCTGTTTTTTTTGTCTAACGTCTAACGTCTAACGTCTAACGTCTAACGTCTAACGTCTAACGTCTAACGTCGACCGTCAACCGTCTACCGTCAACCGTCTACCGTCTAACGACTAACGTCTAACATACCCCTCCGCCACTTTGTGGCACCTCCCCTAACTTAGGGGAGCAGCTATTTTATTCGCGGGTAACATTTTTGTAACCCGTGCCTTTCGATTACTCCCCCTCTGAGTTAGAGGGGGTGCTGCGGAGCAGCGGGGGTGTCTGTTGCTCTCCCCTAAGTTAGGGGAGATGGCACGTAGTGCCAGAGAGGTCTGTTTAAGGGCAAGAAAGAGCAGAAAGAGCAGAAAGAGCAGAAAGAGCAGAAAGAGTGGAAAAGAAAATAAAAGTCTGCGCCAACGGCGCACCTTAATTTTCAATTGTCAATTGTCAATTTTCAATTATTTTTATTATCTTTATAGCGAAAATGGGGAAATATTAACTCTCAAAAACATAGCATTATGAAACACATTTTGCGCACTATGTCCGTTGTAGGCACCCTGGCACTGCTTTTGGTGGCGTGCGACAGCAACTACAACTTCGACAAAATCTCTCTCGAAGTAACCATCGGAGATACCGAAGGTATCACCATCCCGCTCGGCACCACCGAGAAAATCACCATCGAGTCGCTACTCGGTGAGCAGGGAGAACTCAACACCGATAAGGACGGTTTCTACTCCTTCGGAATGGCCGACTCCTTCACCGAGGAGTTTGAGGTGGGTACCATTGCACCCATCACAGGACTCGCACCCACCATCGCACCTACTACTATGGAGTTGATGGGCGAGATGAACACCTCCATCAGCCCCATAAGCCAAGTGCAGACCATCCCCTATCCCGAAGGATTGAGTGGTGGCATCACCATCCCTGCCTTCCTCGCAGGCCAAAGCCTATCGCTGGAATATGGCCCTGCGGTCTTTGAGGATAGTTTCGAGATTGCACTACCCGACCACATCAAGTCCATCGACAAGGTTACCTTCGGCGCAGGTGGTAGCGGCTCGTTGGTATCCATCACCTTCGACCTTGCAGGCCTGACACCCGTGTCGGAAAACCGAACTATTAACACCTTCGCCATTGAGGCCCCCGCAGGCTTCGAGTTGGCAAAGGTCGCAGGCGACCCCGTGGCACCCTATGCTACCATCAGCAAGGGCAGCGGCTCGGAAACCAACAACCGCTATGAGATAACCAACTACCCCCTCAACCAGAGTACCGTGGAACTTAAATTCCTGCTTATGAGCGCACAACTCAGCGGTGCAGCTACGGAGGGTAAGGTTATTGTGGACAACAACATCTCGTATAGTTTCAGTATGGGCTACACGGTGAAGGCCGGCACCACAGGCACACAAACGCCCAGCGTGAAGGCCACAGCCGACATTGCCATCCACAGCGCAACCGTTACGCTGGACGCTTGGGAGCAGAGCTTCAACCTCTCCGAGCAGTTCAACCAGAGTGTGAGCCTACCCAAAGAGGTGGAGGCCATCGACTATCTGGAAATCGGCCGCACAGACCTCGCCTCGGCACTGCCACAGCTCAACGTGTCGCTCGGCCTTGACGGCTCGCCACTCGGCGAGATTAACCTCTCGTCGCTCGAACTCACCCTGCCTGCCATCCTCGACGTGGAGGCCCCAGCAGGGTGGACTCTCTCGGGCAACACCCTGAAAGCCACCAACCTTACGTTGAAGAACGGTAGCAACAACCCCATCATTACGCTCCCCTTGAAGGGACTCAAAAACATCCCCATCGCTAATGGTATGGCCAAGATTGAGGGCACACTCGGCGTGAATGCCACCATCGCCATCGCTGCGGGACAACAGCTCTCCATCGACACCTCGGCCAAGAGTATCACCCTCACCCCGAGCGTGGCGATTGACGACCTCAGCATTCGTAGCGTTGTGGGCCGAGTAAACCCCGACTTGGGCGGTCTGCTGGCCCCCATTGAGGTCGACCTGAGCGAGTTGACCTCCGCACTCGGCGAGGATATGGAGCTCTCGCTCAACCTTGCCTCGCCCACCATCGACCTCTCGGTGGAGAACCCCATCGGTGTGGGCATCGACCTTGTGGTTAAGATTGACGCTTGGAAGGGCGGTGTGGTGACAAAGAGCATCTCCACCCCCACGCTGACCATCCTCGGTGCCGAGGGTACAACCCCTGCCACCACCAAAATATCCCTCACGGGCGACACCCCACAGCAGGGACAAACCAAGGTGGAGGGCTTGATGGAGCTCATCAACAGCCTGCCCGACAAACTCGTCGTTACGCTCGATGCAGCCCCCAACACCTCCAAGCCCCACACCCTCATTGTGAAAGATTCCTACCTCTTCAAGGTGGACTACTCGGTGGGTGCTGCGCTCAAATTCGACGCCGAGAAGAACGGACACATCAACTACACCACTCTGATTGAGGAGATCGACCTGTCGGAGATTGTCGGCAGCGACATTGACATTGCCATCGACTCCCTGACGGTGAACGTGGAGGCACAAAGCACCCTCCCGTTGGATGCCGTGTTGCGAATCAAGTTCCTCGATGCGGAGAAGAACGAAGTGAGCCAAATCAAGGCTCTCACCACCGGCTCCATCAAGGGTAGTGCCAACGACACCCCTGCCGAGTCGAAGATATCCATCGGCTTGACTCTTCCCGACGCAACCTCCTCGGTACACATCGGCGAGTTGCTCGGCAGCATCAAGGCGGTAGAGTGTAGCTTTGAGGGCGAGACCCTCGCAGGTGCAGGCCTCAAACCCGAGCAGTGGTTGCAGGCAACCCTCTCGTTGTGCCTCGACAAGGGTGTCACCGTCGACCTCGGCACCCTCGCACCAAAGGATGAGCCAACGGATGAACTACCCAACGAAGAACACAGAGAGTAGTCGGATAGAGAGATTACCACTCCCCAAATTGTCCGACTAAAACAGACAGAGTTTTTCCACCATTAAAAGTTTCGACAACGATGAAAAGCAACAAAATAATACTCCTTGCAGTAACACTTATGGCCGGCTTCGCCACCGCCTCTGCACAGCTCAACAACGCATATTTCTTGCGTGGTGCCACCGAGCGTTATACGCTCAACCCTGCGCTGTCGCCCAACAGGGGATACTTTGCCATCCCCGCCCTGGGCCTCACCACCGCCTTGGAGAGCAACTTCCTCTCGGCCGACAACTTCCTCTTTCCTGCCGCCGATGGTAACGGCCTTGTGACCTATATGCACTCCTCCGTTGCGGCCGACAAGTTCCTCGGCAACCTGCCCGACATCAACCGCCTGGATATGAACATCCGCGACCGCCTCATCTCGATGGGTAACTATTTCAGGGGAGGCTTCTGGTCGGTGGATGTGAGCCTGCGCTCGGAGAGCAATCTGACCATCCCCAAACACTTCTTTGCGCTGACCAAGACCCTCTCCACCGGCTCCTACGATATCGCAGGCCTCGGCATTGAGAGCAACAACTTCGTGGAGGCATCGTTGGGCTACACCTTCCCCGTGCAGGATGTATTCACTATTGGTTTCAGGGCCAAAGCATTGGTAGGCCTTGCACACCTCTCGGCACGCCTCGACAGGGCCGACATAAGCATCGGCACAGACCAATACACTGCCGACCTTGCAGGCTCCATCTCCACACACGTTGCGGGCTACGATTTCGAGGGCCTCACGGGCGAGGTTACCTTCGATGAGTTCATCGGCCACGCAACCGATTTCAGCAACTTCTCACCCAACAATATCAGTAGTATCGGCTTCGCTTTGGACGCAGGCCTTGAATGGACCTTCCACGACGAGGAGATACGCATCTCGGCAGCCGTTACCGACCTGGGCTTCACCGCTTGGGGCGCACAGAATGCCTACTATGGCGAGATTCAGAATGTGGGCTTTGCATTCAAGGGCTTCGACCTTGCCACCAACGAGATTGTCTTCTCCACCCCCGACAAAATCACTATGCAGACCGTAGTTCCCGAGGAGGGAGAGGGGGCGCAAATAAAACAACAACTCCACACCAACTACGTTGCCGGCATCGAGTACAACATCCTCAACGATGCCATCGGCTTTGGTGCTGTGTGGTACGGCAAGCAGTATGCCGAGGAGTTGGTTAGCGAGATTGTGGTTGCCGCCACTCTCCGTCCCACCCCGTGGCTCTCGGCTACCATCAGCGAGGGATACTATCCCGGTAGTAACATCGGCGTGCTGGGAGCGTCGTTGAACCTGCACACCTCGTGGATAAACCTCTTTGTGGGTGTTGACCACATCGGCACCAAGTTTGGCACAGCGATGGGCGGTAAGATTCCAGTACCCATCAACCAGAAGAGTATGAACCTCACCTTTGGACTCTCGCTGCCACTCGGTGCAAGGATGTTCTAAGGGTGTTCGTCGACCGACAACCGACAACCGTCGACGATTGACGTTAGACCAAAAAACTCCCTCTCCTAAGTTAGGAGAGGGTGCCCAACGGGCGGGTGAGGTCTGTTTAAGGGCAGAAAGAGCAGGAAAGGGCAGAAAGGGCAGAAAGGGCAGAAAAGGGCAGGAAGAGCAGAAAGAGAATTGAAAATGGAAAATGGAAAATTACTCCTCCCCTAAGGTAGGGGAGGTGCCACTTTGTGGCGGAGGGGTATGCAGACGGTTGACGGTTGACGGTTGACGGTAGACGACAAAAAAAGCCACGGAAAAAAATCCGTGGCTCTTTTTGTCTTAAAACTCCGAGGTGAACTTGAAGCGTATGTCGGGGAACTTCTCGATGGCGAGTTGGAGCGCATAGCTCGTATCGGCCAGAAAGACATCCCTGCCGTGTTTATCCACAGCCATATTCGTGAACTTCCTCTTCTTGAAGTCGGCCAGCTGTGCCGCATTGTCGCTCTCTATCCAGCAAGCCTTGTGGATGCCGATGGGCTCCCAGCGACACTTGGCGTTATACTCGTGCTCCAAGCGGTACTCAATGACCTCAAACTGCAACGCTCCCACCGTGCCGATAATCTTACGGCCATTGAGGGTGGAGGTGAAGAGCTGGGCCACACCCTCGTCCATCAGTTGGTCGATACCTTTGGCCAGCTGTTTGAACTTCTGCGGGTCGGCATTCTCGATATAGCGGAACTGCTCGGGGGCAAACGAAGGGATGCCGGTGAATTTGAGCTGCTCGCCCTCGGTGAAGGTGTCGCCAATGGCGAAGTTACCCGTATCGTGGAGGCCCACAATGTCGCCCGCATAGGCGGTGTCAACCACCGACTTTTTCTCGGCCAGAAAGACACTCGGCGAGGAGAACTTCATCTGCTTACCGCTGCGGACGTGGAGGTAGTTCTTACCCCTCTCAAACGTACCGCTACATATCTTCAAGAACGCCAAGCGGTTGCGGTGGTTGGGATCCATATTGGCGTGAATCTTAAACACAAAGCCCGTCATCTTCTCCTCGGTGGCCTCCACGGTGCGGGTGGCTGTGGTGGCCGAGTGGGGCGAGGGTGCGATGCGGATGAATGTTTCCAGCAACTCCCTCACACCAAAGTTATTGACTGCCGAGCCGAAGAATACGGGTGCCAGCAGGCCCTGCAAGTAGAGGTCCCTGTCGAAAGGCTCGAAGAGTTCGCTCACCATTTCGAGGTTTTCGTGCAGCTCCTCGGCGTTCTTCTCGCCCACATATTCGGACAACTCAGGGTCGTCGAGGGTGAGGTGTACGCTCTCGGCAATGTATTGGCGGTCAACCTCCTTGAAGAGGTTGAGGTTCTCGTCGTAGATGTTGTAGACACCCTTGAAATCGGGGCCGCTCGAAATGGGGAACGAGAGTGGCCTCACGGCAATCTGCAACTCCTTCTCAATCTCCTCCAACAACTCAAAAGGCTCCTTGCAGGGGCGGTCGAGTTTGTTGATGAAGACCATCACGGGTGTCGAGCGCATACGGCATACGTTCATCAGCTTGCGGGTCTGACTCTCCACACCCTTTGCGCCGTCAATCACGATGATTACGGCATCCACGGCTGTGAGCGTACGGTAGGTGTCCTCGGCGAAGTCCTCGTGACCGGGGGTGTCGAGGATGTTGATTTTGGTGCCCTTATACTCAAACTCCATCACGGAGGTGGCCACCGAGATACCCCTCTGTCGCTCAATCTCCATAAAGTCGGAGGTTGCGGTCTTGCGAATCTTGTTGCTCTTCACTGCGCCTGCCACGTGGATAGCGCCACCAAAGAGTAGGAGTTTTTCGGTGAGTGTAGTCTTACCCGCATCGGGGTGTGCAATAACGGCGAACGTGCGCCTGCGTTGTATCTCTTCTTTTAATGTCATTCTTTTTTAGCTGTTAGCTGTTAGCTGTTAGCCATTAGCCGCTAGTTTAATTAGTAAATATCTTGCCCTTTCTGCCCTTTCTGCTCTTTCTGCTCTCGCTTACTCGCATTTGCCTCAATTCTCAATTCTCCACCGGAGGATAGTCCAGCGTGTAGTGCAGGCCGACGCTCTCCTTTTGGGCTTGCGCCTGTTTGATAATCAGGTAGCCCACCTCGATGAGGTTACGCAGCTCGCACAGCCCCACGTTGATACGGCTCTTCTGGTAGAGCTCCTCCGTCTCGCGGTAGATTATCTCCATCCTCCTCAAGGCCCTCTCCAAGCGTAGGTTGCTACGCACAATGCCCACATAGTAGCTCATAATCTGCTGCATCTCCTTGTAGTTCTGCGTGATGAGAATCATCTCCTCGGTGGCAACCATTCCGTCGTCGTTCCAGTCGGGTATGTTGTTCTCGAAAGTGAGTGTGTCGAGCCTTGCAATGGCGTGGGCAGCGGCGGCTTTGGCATAGACCACAGCCTCAATCAGCGAGTTGCTGGCCAAGCGGTTGGCACCGTGGAGGCCCGTGCAGCTGCTCTCGCCCAGGGCGTAGAGCCTGTGGATGGTGCTCTCGCCATTGAGGTCCACCTTCACACCGCCACAGCAGTAGTGTGCACCGGGCGTTACGGGTATCATATCCTTGGTGATGTCGATACCCATCGTGAGGCACTTCTGGTAGATGTTGGGGAAACTGCGGATGGTCTCCTCGGCGGGCTTGTGCCTAACGTCGAGGTAGAGGTACTCGGCACCCGTAATCTTCATCTCGTGGTCCACACTCCTTGCCACCACATCCCTCGGAGCGAGCGAGCCCATAGGGTGATATTTGTGCATAAACTCCTTGCCATTGGGCAGTTTGAGGATGGCTCCATAGCCCCTCATAGCCTCGGTGATGAGGAATGCAGGCCTCTCGGTGGGGTTGTAGAGAGTGGTGGGGTGGAACTGGATGTACTGCATATTCTCAATGATACCCTTGGCTCTGTGGACCATAGCGATACCGTCGCCGGTGGCCACCGCAGGGTTGGTGGTGGTGTGGTAGAGGTTGCCTACGCCGCCCGTACACACTACCGTAACCTTGGAGAGTATGGTGAAAACCTTGTCCTTCTTGATGTCCAACACATAGGCACCATAGCACTCTATGTCGTCCATATGTCGGTTGACCTCCCTACCGAGGTGGTGCTGGGTGAGCACATCCACGGCGAAGTGTTGTTCCAGCACGTCGATGTTGCGGTGTCGCTTGACGGCACTCACAAGGGCCCTTTCGATTTCGGCACCCGTGAGGTCTTGGTGGTGCAGAATACGATGCTCGGTGTGGCCGCCCTCACGGTGGAGCGAGTAGCGTCCCTCGGGGGTTTTGTCGAAACGTGTGCCCCACTGTTTGAGGTCCCTGATACCCTCGGGTGCTCCCTCCACAACCATCCTCACAGCCTCCTCGTTGCACTTACCTGCGCCACAAACGAGGGTGTCCTGAATGTGTTTCTCGAAGGTGTCGGGCGGGTAGGTGACGCAGCAAATGCCACCCTGTGCATAGTTGGTGTTACACTCGTTCATTTCGCCCTTCGTTACAATCGTAACGTGGCCCTTTTCGGCAGCCTTCAACGCAAAACTCAGTCCTGCTACGCCGCTGCCAATAACCAGAAAATCGGTCTGCTTCTTCATTTTGTGTCACTAAAATTTGCTCACACGTGACAAAAGTACGAAAGAAATTGCTAATTTTATCCCCTCCAAAGCATTTTTTATGACCACTCGGTGGAGATACACACAACTTTGATGACCACTTGGCAGCGATACATAGGGCGTTGGGACTCCTTTTTGCGCTTCGAGCGTGGAATGTCGGCCCACACTGTGGAGGCCTACACTCGTGATGTGGGCGACTTTGCGGTGTGGTTGCAGGAGCACTACCCCTCGGTGGAGGTCCCCGATGTGGAGGCCGAAATGGTCGGAGGGTGGATTGAGCATCTTGTGGTCGACGAGGAGAAGAAGCGTACCTCGCAGGCTCGTAAGCTCTCGGCTGTGAAGGCTTTTTTCCGCTACCTTGTGCTTGCGGGGGTGGTGGAGGCTTCGCCTTGCTCGAAGGTCAGCACCCCCAAGGAACAACGTCATCTGCCCGAAGTGCTCACCGTTGAGGAGATAGACCGTGCGCTGGCAACCATCGACCTCTCCTCGCCCGGTGGACATCGTGATAGGGCCATCTTCGAGATGCTGTACAGCCTGGGGCTGAGGGTGTCGGAGCTACTCTCGCTGCGCTTTGCCGATGTGCACATCAAAGATAAGATAGTGGTCGTGATGGGCAAGGGTGGCAAGCAACGACTTGTGCCTATGAGCGACGAGGCTGTGCGACAACTGAGGCTCTACTTGGAGTGTCGCCCGCAGGCCGATAACAACGAGGACAACAACTACCTCTTTCTCAACCAACGAGGAGGTAAACTCACCCGAATGTCGGTACTCAACATTGTAAAAAAAGCGGTCGCCGATGCCGGTATTTCAAAGAATGTGAGTCCCCACACTCTGCGCCACAGCTTTGCCACACACCTCTTGCAGGGTGGGGCAGATATCCGCCAGGTGCAAGCCCTGCTGGGCCATAGTTCCATCTCTACCACAGAGATTTACACCCACCTCGACCGTGATTACCTCCACGCTGCAATGGAGGAGTTTTTGCCGCTGTAACCGTTGACGGTCGACCGTCGACCGACAACCGTCAACCGTCAACCGTCTAACGACTAACGACTAACATACCCCTCCGCCACTTTGTGGCACCTCCCCTAACTTAGGGGAGAATGACAAACGTCCTCGGCCTTTTTACTTCACGGGTAACGTTTTTGTAACCCGTGATTTAGAAGGGGCTTTAAGAGCAGAAAGGGCAGAAAGGGCAGAAAAGGCAGAAAGGGAAAAATATTTACTAATTACTCTCTACTAATTACTAATTAAAGAAAGACGTTAGACGTTAGACGTTGGACGTTAGACGGTTGACCGTCGACGTTCTCGCAGAGAACTCTCACTTCATCGACTTTATCCACTTGTGCATCGTCAGGAATACCGAGCGGTTCGACTGAAAGGCACTCTTGTTGTGCATTTGCGCAGCACACTCCTTGATTCTCAGGTCGTTATATTTC
>JBGUSZ010000104.1:0-21722 GCA_045132795.1 Tidjanibacter sp.
TGTGGGACACACATATTGGGCCGCAATACTCTTTACCTCGCCACCCGAAATAAGCAGGCTGAGTGACTCGCCATCCCAAAAATAGCCTCCATTGGTGGCAAGAATGGGGGTGCCGTCCGTAAAGGAGGCAAATATATCGGAGGGTGTAGCATCGTTTTCAACGTACACCGCATTAAAATTCAACTTAGGGTTGACCTTGCGGTCAATGATTGCAAAGTAGCCAGAGCAGTAGTCGTCGGTACCATCTTCGTAGAAATTCTTGAAATAGTAGAGCGACACGCCTTCCGGATAACCCTCTTGGGCCACAAGTTCGTTGCGCCCTGTGGGTTGTAACACTTCCGGCTCCTCAACATCGGGAGTGGGCGCAGGAGGGGTTGGTGTTGGGGTGTTGTTGGGCTCACCGCAAGCCACTGCAATGGTCATGCAGAGCGTGATGGTTGCCACCATTGCAAAGATGCGCTTCATACGAATTGAGAATTGAAAATTGAAAATTGAGAATTGAGAATTGAGAAAGTTACGAGTATGCGAAACGCTGTTACCTTCCACGAGATTTGCTCACCCTTTTGAAAAGGGGCAGAACAGCACACCTGCCCTGCCCCTCCAAAAAGAATGTGCGTGTATGTGTGAGCAGAGATTACCCCCGCTCCAACTCTTCTTACAATGCGATGAAGAAACCTTCCAATGCAGTTGTCGAGTTGCAAATGTAGTATACATTAATACCACCCTCAACAGCCTCCAAGCAAACATCCGAAGTGGTCAAAGGACCCTCAGAGGTGTAGTATGAAGTAGTAGCGGGAACACCAATCAAATCAAAGCTGGTTGCAGTTTGGGTGTAAACCTGAATCTTTGCCAAACCGCCCCAGTGGGGGAAACCTGCCGATGCGATAAATGCTACATAAGGAGCATTGTTTACATAGATGAGGTCGGTTGCATTCGAAATGCCATCCCAACCGAAGATGTCGGCAGCAAGTTTGGTAGCATTTGCGCCAACCACGCTATAAATACCATTGTCAGGATAAGTTGCCAACATAATTGCGCCTTCTGCAACAGTAGTGCCAAGAAGTGCGAACGAGTTCAGGTTGTTGGGGGCACCAGACCAAAAGTTAGGAGCACCAAAGTTGTCTTTCATTCCGTCGAAACCGGTGATAGCAAAGGGCTGGAATGCGCCGGGGGTTCCATCCACAAAGTCCCAACCGTTAACTTCCGAAGTACCACCGCCACCAGGCATCTCCGAAGGAACAAGGATTGCTGCCTTCTTGGTGATATCACCACGAACAGCCATACCACAACCATTGTGGCGAGTCTGCCAGTCGGCGGTCAAAGCCTTAACAGCCGTAGTGCTACCGGGTTTGAGATACCAAACTTCAAAAAGGAACTCACCAGTCCAAACATTATTGTGAACACGAGTAGTCATAACAAGGTTGCCTGCGTCATCGTTAGCAACATAGTAGGGCACAAAACCACCGGTTGCAAGGTCACCCACAACAGCACCGGTCTTCTTGTCTACAAGTTTGGGCATCGAGCCATCACCAGGGCAAACAACAAGTTTACCATCGAAGAGAGCAATCGAAACAACACCTGCAGTTTGGGTTCCATCAGTAATAGTTACAGTACCAATCTGAGGAATAACGGTAGTGGAGTTAACAGAGAATACAGTCGAAATATTGGACTCCTGTTTCAGAATAACCTCCATTGCATCAAAACCCTCTGCCTCAACAGTAAGAGTAGCTACACGCTCTGCACCGGTGCGGTTTTTAGCAACTTTGATAACGTGTTTGGTGGTGGTCAGAGCACGAGTGCCCTCAACTACTGCCCAATCAGCATCGGAAGTAACTGTGCACTCGATGTTGTGGTTAACAGGAAGCTCAACCTCGCCACCATCGTGGCCGATAGTCAGCACCTCCAACTCACCAACGTTTACCTCGTCCAACTGCGACTGAGCAACAGCAATCTGAACGGGAGCAGCGTTGCCGGCAGCGATGGTAACGGTAGCGGTCAAGTTGTCATAGGAAGTGTTCTCAGGAACGCTAATGGTCAGCTCAATGGCCTCACCGGCAACACCCGATGCGGGCTCAACGGTTACCCAACTCTGGTCGGCAGTTGCGGTCCAAGCAGCATCCGTAGAGAAAACGACGGTCTTCTCACCACCCTTCACACCATAAGCCAACTCTGCATCCTCAGCGTTAGCAAGCGAAAGAACATTTTGGGGCTCCTTGCAAGCGAATGCCAAAGCCACGATTGCTACAATAGCAAAAAACTTTTTCATACTTTTTGAATAATTTTAGGTTAATTAATAAGTTGATTGAATTCTGTAAATTTTCTTTTTTACACCAAATAATACCCATAAGTAGCCTTAATTTTCCACCCTTGGGCATTTCAAAAGTAGTTTTTACATTTCACACCAACAAACTTTTTTACTCAAAAAGCATTTATTTATTATTTCATTTTCCAAAACAACACAAACCCTTCTAAATATCAGCATTTTAACCAAACACACACTGCACACACTTTTATAAATTACTTTATTTTATACCGCCAAATTAATAGGTAGTTTAATAAAATAGATTAGGAAATTAACGATGAAAGCTGAAAGAGCAAAAGTCGAATTAAAAAAGAAAAGGGATAATTGGGCGCAACCCAATTATCCCTTTCGATGGTAAATGGTCTATGGTCGACGGTTATCGCAATTGCAATTCATCCACAAAGAGGAAACCTCGGCCACCCGCAGCGTAGGAGTGCCACGATGGGATCTTCTTCTCGCTCTGCACCGTAATCCTCACCCAGCGGCCTGCGGTAGGCTCAAAATCGTAGGAGTGAGCATAGACTCCGTGGTCCTGCTCTTTGGTCATCGCAGGGATAGACTTCTCAAAAGCAGTGGTCCAAACCTGGCCATCGGCACTAACATCCACCTTCACACCCCTTGCATCAAGGCAGCCATCGTCCTTATTAACGCACACATTGAAAGCAAGGTTACTCACATTCTGCTCCTCACCCAAATCGATGGTCGCCACGCAATCGGCACCGTGAAAGCCCAACCAGCGGCCCGTGCGATAATTCCTATTGCCCACAAGGCCATCGGTGAGAACCTTTGCACCCTCATAAGTATAGCGGGGTGCGGGGTTATAGGTCAGTTCTGTGGGGCAAAGGGTTGTTTTGCTAAACTCCACATCGTAGCCCATCTCCTCGCCACACACGCCATTCCTCACGGCAACCGCACGCAGGTTGGTGCTTTTATTCACCTTCACGGGGCCTTCATAGAGTTTAGACCTCTTGGTCGGCTTACGACCATTAGTAGTGTAGCGCACCTCGGCATTATCCATAGTCGAAAGGCTAACCTCAAAGGCCTTCTCGCCCTCGATAGGTACAGCATCAACCTTAACGTCCAAAATGTAGGGTGCGTAGTTATAGTCCAACTGCTCATAGAGTTCGATCATCGATTGGAGTCGCTCCAAGAAAGTAGCGTAGTCCTTCTGCTCGGGGCTTGCCCACTGCACCTCACACAAGGCAGCCACACGTGGCAAAATCATATGCTCCACATGGTCGGAGGTTTTGATATACTCCCTCCACACATTGGCCTGTACGCCCAAAATGTACTCCCTATATTCCTCAGGTACGTTACCCACCGGATTGTAGGCATAGACATTCTCAATGGGGTTATAGCCGCCTATAGCAAAAGGCTCACGGGTAATCTCACGAGTCTGGTAGAAGTCGAAGTAGAGTGGATTGTTGGGGGTCATAATCGAGCGCACCCTCTTCTTGGCAGCCTTAATACCGCCTGCCTCGCCACGCCACGACATCACAACCATATTTTCACCCAAGTTCTCTCCATCGAGTATCTCATCCCAGCCGATAACAGTCTTACCCTTCTCGCCCAAGAAGTCGGCCATCTTCCTCATAAACCAGCCTTGCAGGGCTTCCTCGGGCGATTTAGCCTTGGTTTTGCGCAAGCCAAGGGCATCTATGCGAGCCTGACATTTGGGACACTCGTGCCACTTAACCTTGGGGCACTCATCGCCACCAATGTGTACATATTCGTAGGGGAACAGCTCCACCACCTCTTCAAGCACATCCTTTGCAAACTGAACGGTGGCATCGTTACCCACACACAGCAAGTCGTTCGATACACCCCAAATGGTCCACACATCGTAGGGGCCACCCGTACAACCCAACTCGGGGTAGGCAGCCAGCGCAGCAACCATATGGCCAGGCATATCAATCTCGGGGATGATGTTGATATGTCGTGCGGCAGCGTAGGCCACAATCTCACGAATCTGGTCCTGTGTGTAGAAACAGCCCTCGCCATAAGGCACGCCATCCCAAACACCCGAGTTGCGACCGATGACGGTCTCCTTACGAGTGGTTGCAATGGTGGTGAGTTTGGGATACTTCTTAATCTCGATACGCCAGCCCTGGTCGTCGGTAAGGTGCCAATGGAAAGTGTTCATATTGTGCAGGGCCATAATGTCGATATATTTCTTAATGAACTCCACACCGTCAAAGTGACGCGACACGTCGAGGTGCAAGCCACGATAGCCAAACTGCGGAAAGTCCTCAACCTTCACAGCAGGCATATCCACCTTCGTAAACTCGCCCACCGGCAGAGCCTTACGCAGTGCCTGAATACCATAGAAGAGGCCGTCGGCAGTAGCACCGACAATTTTAATACCCTTACCACACACATACAAGCAGTAGCCCTCGGGGTTGGCAATGGTTCTATCGAGGGAGAGCACAATGTCGCCCTCGGTACCCACCTTTGGCTCACCCAACTCAATGCCCGTGGAGAGCGCCACATAGTCGGCCAAGAACTCCGCATCAAGCAACGCCACGCCCTCGGCGTAAGCGATGGTAGCCTCTGGAGTCAACACAAAACCCTCTGTGTCGGCCATATAGGTCAAACTCTTGGGTTGGGGAATAATGTTGTCGAAGTTGGCCACACCAACCTTTGCGGCTCCACACGAGCAACCGCACAACGCAAAAAGCGCAAAAAGAGGAAGTAGTTTTTTCATAATTATTGTCTAACGTCTAACGTCCAACGTCTAACGGCATTTAGCTATTAACCCTTTAATGTAGGTTTGTTAAATAATAATTTCGAAGTCGAGCGTAACGCCGAAATCACCCTGCTTACAATGTCCGTGAAAATGTGCTTTTGCAGTGGGGATTTCAAGGCTTGCGAAGAACGAGAAACCGCAGTTTGCCTACGCAAATGAGGATTTCGAAGTCGAGCGTAACGCCGAAATCACCCTGCAAAACACATTTTGCTACCAGTTCATTTCCACAAACACCTCTATAGCCTGATACTCCGCCATACCGAGAGCATCATACAAACGAGCAGTGTTCTGGGTTCTATCCTCAGCCCTCTGCCAGAACTCCCTCTTGTCGGCACCGGGGAAGGGTACAATATCCTTCTGCGAAAGGTGGCGATAGATGGCGTGGCGTTTAGCCACAATCTCCTCCGGACTCAATGGCACTGCCATATCCACCATACCGAGGTTCCACTCCTGCCAAGCACCACGGTAGAGCCAGATGTGGCACTCCTTATTCCAGGGCTGGTCTTTGGTGCGTTCCATTGCCTCAAACACCGCCTCCGTGCAGACACGGTGAGTGCCGTGGGGGTCGGTCAAGTCTCCCGCCACATAAACCTGATGTGGCTGAATCTTTTCGAGCAACTCCACGATAATCTCAATATCCTTCTCACCAAGTTCACCCTTCTTGATACCACCCGTCTCATAGAAAGGCAGATTGAGGAAGTGCGCGTTGGTGCGGTCGTCCAATCCGAGCGAACGGCAAGCCGCGCGGGCCTCGGCCCTACGGATTGCTCCCTTCAAGTCGAGCAAAGCACGAGGTTCGGGTTCGTCTTTTTTCTTGTTGGCAATGAGGGCTTTAACCTCGTCGTAGCGGTCGCCAAAGCCGAGCTCCCTTGCCGTGTCCACGTTCTGCAACACCACATCGTCGTACACAGCAACATTACCTGAAGTCTGGTAGGCAACGTGTACATCGTGGCCATGCTTAACAAGGCGATGGAAAGTACCACCCATCGAGATTACATCATCATCGGGGTGAGGCGAAAAGATGACAACCCTCTTGGGGAAGGGAGTGGAGCTCACCGGACGGGTCGAATCGTCGGCATTGGGCTTACCACCCGGCCAACCCGTGATGGTGTGTTGTAGGTCATTAAATACGCCAATATTGATTTTGTCATAAGGGCCACACTGTTCGAGAAGTTCGCCCAACGAGTTTTCGATATAATCCTCATTGGTGAGTTTGAGGATTGGTTTGTGCACCTTCTCACACAACCACACAACCGCCTTGCGAACAAACTTGGGAGTCCAATCACACGAGCCAACCAACCAAGGTGTTGCTACGCGAGTGAGCAGTGCTGCGGCATTATCGTCCGTATATACCGTAATGTCGGAGTGCTCCTGCAACAGCGATGCGGGAATGGCGGAAGTGGGCTCGCCCTCAACTACTGCGCTAACAACCTGTGCTTTATCCTCGCCCCAAGCCATCAGAATGATACTTTTGGCGCTGAGAACAGTGCCGATACCCAGAGTGATAGCCATACTCGGCACCTTACCCTCGCCGTGGAAAAGGCTCCATTGGGTGGTAACTGCGCGGTGGCCCAACTGAACCAATCGTGTACGACTCTTGGCACTCACGCCCATATCATTGAAGCCGATTTGTCCCTGTTCGCCCATACCAATAACCAGCAAGTCTATACCGCTTGCAAGCCTATCGTACTCGGCGCAATAGGCGCTAAGTTCATCCTTGGAGATATGGCTATTGATGAGGTGAACATTTTCGGGCAGAATATCCACGTGGTTGATAAACTCCTCGTGGATACGATAGTTGCGGCTTTGTTGTTCTTTGGCGGTGATGGGATAGAACTCGTCGAGCGAATATACCGACACATGTTTGAAGCTCACCTCACCACGAGCACACCTTGCAGCCAATTCACGATAGAGTCCTATGGGGGTACGTCCTGTTGTGAGTCCCAACACAAAGGTTCTCTTCTCCATTCCGCAGTTGTCCACAGAATTTTGGTCAAAATTCTTAATCGCAGCCACAATTCTGTCTGCAATAACCATCACTGCTTCCGACTCAGTGGGATAGACTTTTGTTGGGATTTTCTCGTAGCGGTGTACGATATCATAGGGATTTACGCCCTCACGAAGTCCGCCGTGTACCGGCAAAGTGGTCTTACTTTTCATAGCGTATAGTTATTTGGTTTTAGCTTTTGTGCGTGTATGCATAATTACATTATGCAAAGATAGTTCAATTTATGTGATTTTATTCGCTCTCTCAAAGATTTTTTCAAGTTCTCCAAAAGAGTCTTAGCTTTGTTGTGAGCATTGTGAGCAATACAGAAATGGTGGTAAGTATTACTCCGTGCAAAAATCCAAGCCACGGAGATGCATACAGAGGCCACAACAAAGAGATACAGCCTGTAAGGTTGAGGAGCGGATAGACAACCAAATCGCCTGCGACATATGCGACCATCGGATTCTCGCCACACCTGGTCAAAAAAGCGGTAGCTCTATGACACTCGAAATAATCACACACGATGCTGAAAAATAGTAACGCAGAGGTTGCCAACGCGGAGGTTAACAATAGGTAACTAACCGTTGCAGGATCCTTCTTAACTCCACCCTGCAAGGGCTCGCAACAAAGTCCGAGCAACATAAGCACAACCATAAGTATCAGCAATTTACGCCACAACACACTCTTGGCAGTATCCACCCGTTGCAACAACATCCACATTGCCACACAACCTACCGCACCAATGGCAAAAGCCATTCCGATTTGGTGACTATTGATACTCCATAGCATACCAACGATTTCGCCCACGGCCAGCACCGCAACCAAAGCCGAGAGAATATCGTTACGTCCATTGCGCCTACCCTTCGCCTCCACCTTCATACTATCTGACAACCACTCACCGGCTACCGAAGCGGGAATGAGGATAAGCAAGTAACGCACATAGTCCACACGCAGCAGCCACCACACAGGCGAATAGCTCATAATCTTCTGAGCCCAACTGCCACTCACATCGGCTCCCAGCACAAAAGCACAAATAACTCCTGCCACAACTAATCTCACACCCACACGTTTGGCCGTGAAGATGTAGAGCACGCCACCAAAGAGTGCCACATTGGAGAGGATAAGGATGATGATATTGCTGAAATTGAAGTCAAAGGTGCGTCCACCGGCATAGTCCGTGGTGAGCAACATAGCCACAGCCACTCCGTAGGCACCCACCTTCACAGCCAATGCGCCCCATTTGGGCAATCGTTGGAATCGCATAAACATCGGAAACAGCAGCGCGAAGGCCACCAATGCTAAGCCCCAACTCCGTGCATCTTGTGGCGAAGATAGCACATAGGGGTAGAAGTGTTGGATGAAAATGGCAAAAAATGCCAACTGCAACCACCTCAACACAGTGTCACCCACAAGCCTCACCTTTGTCACTCCCCTACGGAGTCTGCTGCCCAACGAGAACGGGAAAGCTGCGCCCATCGCAAAAAGGAAGAAAGGAAAAACAAGATCCACCCACGTGAGGCCCGAAATGGCCATATCATATGCGTGGGTGGGTGGTGGGGTCTGTGCGTGATACATCCACGAAGGGAGTATGCCGGCCACAACCGTAGCCGACAGAACCATTGTAATTATGGCATAGCCACGCAGCGCATCGAGCGCATAGGCTCTCTGTTTCATCACTCTTGTAGTTTAAAAATAGCTTGTGGGCTCGGCGAGGGCCAACTCCTCCGAGCCCCTTTGTTTCACACACCCGCTTATTCGGGTCGTGCAGTGTAGGTGTTGCCAAAGCGGTCCACTACCCTAATCTCCACCTCGGCATCAGCACTCTTAGGCACTGCCTTGAATAGGTGGCTCGTGGGCACAGGTACAATCCACTCATAAACAACCTTTTTCTTGTCGGAGCAGAGTTCATAGGCAGCCCTATCGTGGCCCGTAAACTGCTCCATAGAGGCGGTCTTCTTGCCGTTCTCCCACAGTTCCACGCTCCACTCGCTGTCCCAGTTCCACACATTGGCTACGATGGCCTCTGGTTCCTCTTTGAGAGAGCCGGCCTTGTAGGCGCGCAGTTGATACTCCTTGGGGAAGCCCGACGATTTGTAGTACCAACTGATCTTGCCGTCCTGAATCTCATAGACTCCATAGCCCCTTGGGGTGCCGTCCAAACAAACCTCGCCCTTCCACCAAGTACCACACACCGAGCCCGTATTGTGTTCAAAGACGCCTTCCTTGTGTTCGATATTGAGATTGAAGTGCATATGGCCCGAGATGATATGGGTGTTGTAGCCCTCCACAAGTCGGAACAATGCCGCTGCATTGGTGGTTTGGTCAGCCAAGTAGCCATAGTTGTACTCAAAGGCTTTCTGCTCGGCGGTCATACGCAACGGAATGTGTTGCACAATAACCAACAGTGTTCCCTTGGGAACAAATTGCAGGTCGCCACGCAACCAATCAATGGTCGCTTGGTCGTAGTAGCCAATATAAAAATAGTCCCTACCAACATAGAAGTTGTTGTTGAGCACCACATAATGCACCCCCTTCTTATTGAAGGAGTAGCGAACGGGGGAAAAAGTATTCTCAAAATCCACGTAGGAACTTTCGTGGCAATCACCATAGTAGTTCATATCGTGGTTACCTATGGCCCTAAACGTGGGAATACCTCCCTTGTCGGCAACTTTGAGGTAAGGCTTGTATAGCCATGGGGAATCGCCTACAATGTCTCCACAATCAAGGCTGAACACATCGTCCTCTATCCCCTTGGCCAACTGCACCATATCGTCCAACACCACTCCGTAGGCTTTTACATCATCCATCGAGGTCATCTGCACATCGGCCGTAACAAGTACCGTGTGGTGGCCGTTATCTTTGGGGTTTCGCCACAACTCAAAATCGTAACCGTTGGCCCTACTCTCCTCCACTGCCACAAAGAACTGTGGACTACTACCCTTCACAGCCGTAACGTAGCCCTCGGGGGTTGTAATATAGACCTGTTTGGCTTTTCTGTCAAGAGGTAAGGTGTAGGAACCATCGGCGGAGGTGGTAGTGAAGTTATAGCCATCCGTAACAACCACTCCTTTCACACCACCATCAACACCACAAAACACCCTACCCTGCACTACCGAAGGATGAGCATGGCAGAGAGCTGTGACAAGTAGCAGTGCTATTGTTAAAATATAGTTCTTCATAACTCGTTGCTTTAATTTTGTGCCTCTCGCAAATAGTTGTTGATACCCTGTTTGAGAGCATCCCAATAGTTATACATCTTCACATGAATGAGGTCGAAGAGGAAGTAGCCGTCGCAAGAATTGATTGCAGCATCCACACTCTCGGTAGCCTTGGTGGGCACATTTCCATTTGTCCACCCCGTACCATTACCCACATCGGGACCGCCAACTACCACACAATCGCCCATCACCTTGCTGTGGGCCAGCTTGCAAAAGCCCTGCACACTCCACTCTCCACCGCCATAGATGCTCGATGTGCTTGCATAGGCTCCAATAAGGAGCACGTCGAGGTGGTCTGCAAAGCCATAGTTTTTGTAGTCTGTGGTGGCCCATTTGTAGCTGGCAGCGGTGTTGTATTTGGGGCTTGCCCAGTTCACTCCCACATCGTAGTAGGAGCTGTACCAACCACCAACATAAGCACCAAAAGAGATGTCGGGATTGACACTCTTCACAGCCTCCCTCGCCTTGACAATGAAGTCGTGGATGGTCTTGACCCTGAATTCGAGCCATTTGAGTTGGGTGGAGCCCAACATCGCCGGCAGGGCCTTACTACCAGGTGTCATCACCTCGCTTGGCCAATTGACGATGCTCCTGCCAATGTATTTTTCAAACTGCTCTCGGGAGGTGTCCGAGAAGTCGCACATCAAATCGTCGTAGCGACAGCGGTCGAGGATAATACCATCCAACTCCTCGTATGCAGCCAAATCTTTGAGCAAGTTACACACAAAGTCCACAACCTCGGGGTGGGCAGGATTGAAGAACTTGGTACCATAGGAGCTCACGTCCATCATATTTTGGAGGCCGTCGGAAGTGTTGAGCACCGTAACCCAATCGCGTTTATTGCTATCACGATAGGCTATACCCTGTGCCTCCAAGCCATAGGAACCGTCATTACCTGCCACCATCGTATTGAAGCCTGCGTGCACCCTGAGGCCCACCTTGTGGCCCGCCTCAACGAAGGCCTCCAAGTAGTCCCAAGTTGCCGTGCGTCTTTCCCAATGGTAGCCACCGCCACCTCTCCACGAGCCAAGTTTCTCCACTTGTGCCGTGTGGGTGGTGCGGTAGAGCACATCGCCCATCGTGGGCCTAATGTCCACCACAATATCCGTAAAGCCCGTGCCTGCCACCTTTGCCATATCGCTTTCGATTTTGGCCTTGTCGTTGGCGTAGTCGTGGAAGTTGGCCGCAGCATCAATCCAAATGTAGCGAGGTTTGAGCGTAGGCTTCTCCGGCTCGGGAGTAGGCTCATCGGGATTGGGCTCGTCGGGGTTTGGCTCATCGGGATTGGGATTCTCTGGGTCCCACTTGTCGTTCCACTCGGGTACGTAGGGATCATCCGGTTCGCCGCAGGCGGTGGTCGCCATTGCGACCACGCCAACGAGCATAAACATCAATAAAAATCTTTTCTGTTTCATAGGTCAACTTTTGGCCGTTTGTGTTTACTTCTCCGAAGCCGACTTATCGATACAATCCACCTGATATGCACCCAGCACGAGATTGTTGTTGTCGATGTAGTAGAGGTTCATATAATATCCGTCTGACGAGGGCACCAAAATGGCATCACCGACAGCATTTACTCCACCACCTGTACCACCGCCCTGAACATAGAAGGTGGGTATCTCTATCTGCATTACCAACGATGTGGAGTCGATAATCGAGCCGCTAACGGTCTTCATATCGCTCATATCGTAGACGTATATGTAGGTGTATTGTCCCCAAGCGGGCCAATGGCCTACGCTGAACAACATTCCATAGCGAGCCTTATTGAAGGTCTTGATATCCATTGCGCAGTCGTTGGTAACATTATCCCAATCTGTACGAGTAGTAAGCACGATGGAGCCATTCAGAGAACCATCAAAGTAGTAAACATTGTTCTCCTCATAGAGCGACATAAGGAAACCGTCCGATACACTTGTACCAATAGCGGTAATGGCGGGGAAGCTCGTGCCGGGCACTTTCCACATACCCTGAGCCCAATTGGGGCCAACGAAACCTGTCAGTTTGACAATTTGGGGTTCGCCGACAACACCGCCCTTGATTTCCCAACAAGCGATTGTGTTCACACAACCACCCACATCGGTACCCTCAAAGAGCACTGCTACGAGAGCATCACCATCAATGTTGCCCTGCACACTCATGCGGCCACCCAGAGGATAGCCCGTCTGGTTGTCGTAGGAGATAAATAGTTCGGGAGCCTTCGTAACATCTTTGGTGCGCCAGATGCGGAACGGGCCATCACCGTGCGAGCAAATCAGCAGGTTACCTGCATCGTCGTTCTTCACAAAGCCGGGGATTGCCTCGCCCAAAGTGACATTACCCTCTTTCTTACCGTTTGCCTTGTTGAGGTAGATGGGAGCATCGCCATTGCCGGGGCAAACCACAACGTAGCCACCAACAGCTGCAAGCGATTGGTTGTTGGCTGCAATGCAAGGAATACCAAGACCTGTCATTTCAAGCCTCCAAAGTTCGGTTTCGCTACCTGCTGCGTAGCCATAGTTCACCTTCACGGGTGTCTCGTTCTTCACAACAAGCTTATACTCATCGACAGTACCATCGTGTGCCGTAACGGTAAAACTCTTCTCTTTCGAGAGGTCAACGGTTGCCATTCCGTCAAACGAACCGGTTGCATGGGGCGAAAGGGTGTAGGAAACCTTGCACGCAGTAACGTCGTCGCCATCGAAGTAGGAAATCTTTATCTCCTTCTTATCCTTGTCAACCACACAGATGAGGGGCTTGCTACCGCAACTTACCGAGAAGGCCTGAATATCCTTACCCGAGAGTTTGGTCACTTCTCCACGAATGATGATGTTATGCACCTCTCCCCTACCATCGGTATACTCGAAGTGGTTGTCTTTTGTGAGGTCGAGCAGAGCAAGACCCGGGTTGAGGAAACAGTTGTAGTCCATAGTGGCCACAACCCTCATACGGGTAATATCGCCAACGGTCTCGATTCTCGTATCGCTATTCTCGGGGTAGAACCAAGGGATTGGAATAACGATGGGCTCGTCCAAAGAGGTTACATTAACAGAAAACTTTGCCAACGCATCTTTCGACAGAGGCTCATCAACGAAATAGGCCGTAAGGCTTGTGATACCGAGACTCTCGGTTGTGGGAGGCACCTCCACAGGCTCTTGGCACGAATAGACACCAACAGCCATCAACAGTGCCACCAATATACTATATTTTTTCATAGGTTGTCTTGTTTTTATATCCACATTAAATAGCACTGTCTATTTCCACTCCTTATATTGAGTAACCGCCTTGTTACCATCCAACTCATCTTGTGGCAGGGGCACACGGTAGAGTCTCTCCTCAAAGTAGCGAGTTCGGTCATCACACTCGATGTAGGTATACTTGAAGGAGGTTTCGCTCATCTGCTCCACTGCAAGACCGTGGGTTCGGTAGTTGGAGAAAACAGTATGTGCCTTCTCCCAACGACGCATATCCCAATAGTATTGGCCTTCATAGGCGAGTTCCACCTTACGCTCTCGGTAGATGGCCTCGATAAGGTCATCACCACGAGTGTTAATCTTTGGCAGACCAACCCTATTCCTCACCTCGTTAAGAGCCGTACGGGCATTTTTCTCACCATCGGCATCCGAGCCTTTTGCCGACGCCTCAGCATAATTCAGGAGCACCTCGGCATAGCGGATGGAAATCCAAGGTTGCAGACTGCGCGAGTAGACGGTCAGGTCGTGACTCTCATCCACGAGTTTGCGGAGGAAATATCCCGTCACGGTCTTACCCTCGTTAGTGGGTTTCTGTCGCCACATCATAAAACCATCCACACCACCCTCAAAAGGCTCGATTTTACGGCCTTTCCAGTCGGAACCATTATAGAGTATGGTCGCCGCAAAGCGAGGCTCCAAAAGAGCATAGGGGGGGATTTCTGTGGTGCCCTCGGTGGTGTGCCACTTGCTCCAATCGGGGTAGCCACCGGTGGCCAGCTCATAGCTCTCAACCATCTCCTGAGTGGGGTTACCAAGCGCGCCCAACACACGGCCGGGGTCGCCACCGGGAGTGAAGTTATCGTCGAAGTTGTGGGTTACACCCTCCTTGTTGTACTCATACTCCAAGATGGATTCGGTGTTACCCTGTGCTTTGGTCTTCGACCACGCATCGGCATATTTATCTGTCAGTTTGAAGCCACCCTCGTCAATCACCTTTTTGGCAGCTTTGGCAGCCTTATCCCAACGCTCGGCATAGAGCATAGCCCTCGATTGGAGTGCCAGCGCAGCCCACTTCGTAAGGCGTCCCGTGGCACTCGCCTCGGGCAGATTGTCGGCAGCATAATTGAGGTCGTCCTCCACAAAGTCCCAACCGGCCTTCTCGGTCGAGAGGGCCTTGTTGGCGGCAATCTCCTGCATATTGTAGTCGTAGATAATAACCTCCTTGTAGCGTTTCATCAACTCAAAGTAGACAAAACCACGGAAGAATCTCACCTCTGCCGACAAACGGACAAAGTCGGCTTCCGAGAAATTAGACTTATACTCGTGTAGGCTACTGAGTGCCTGATTGAGCGATGCGAGTTTACCATAGCACCAGCTCCAATTACCAAGATAATAGGAGGCCGTGCTGGCTGCTACGTTACCATAGGAGAGCTCATTGGCAAACCACATGTGTACGTTCTGCTTATCGCTACCATATTTAAGCGCATCGGTCATACCCTCCGAGAGGCCCACTGCCGTCTGTGCGGTATCGAACTGACCGAGAGCATCGATTATGTGGTAGAAACTGTTGATGTTGAGTTCGGCATACTCGGCCTTGCTCCAAATCAACCTGTCGGACACCCTATCCGTTGGGTCGGTGTCCAGAAAATCCGAGCAGGAGGTCAAACAAAAAGCCCCCGCCAGAATGAGTGTCAGTTTCAAAAATATCTGTTTCATATCTTTTGTTCTTATTTTTTGCGGTTAGACTTTTCGTTTAGAAGGTAATCGAAACACCGCCCATAAAGGTCCTCTGCTGGGGATAGTATCCGTTGTTCACACCGGGCGACTCGGGGTCGATACCCTCGGGCAGACCGCTAAGTGTGAAGAGGTTTGCGCCCTCTACATACACCCTAAGGTTGTCCAAACCTACCTTCTTGCACACGTTCACAGGAACGGTGTAGCCCAATTGGAGCGATTTGAGGCGGAGGTACTTACCGTCCCTAAACCAGAAGGTCGAAGCCAAACCGTTGTTGTTGGTCGGAGCGTTCATGGTCAGACGGGGATAGGAGGCATTTTGATTGTCGGGCCTCCAGGCTCCCTCAACCAAATAGACAGGCGAGTTGCCACCTTCCTTGAATGTCTCGGTAAAGATGGTATTGTCGTCCATACCATTGCTGTATGTACCTGTAAGCGAAATATCAAACATCGCTGCACCGATAATGAGGGCCGACATATCGAAGTTCCTCCATCCCATAGACACATTCAATCCAGCCGTGAGTTTGGGCCTATTGCTACGACCCGAAAAAGCCTTGTCCTCGTAGTCGATAATGCCGTTACCCGAGAGGTCAACATATTTGATATCACCAACCCTCGGACGCTGTTCCCAAGGCCAGGGGGAGTTATCAATCTCCTCTTCACTCTGATAGAGGCCATCGGCAATCCAACCAAGCATTGCGCCCAACTCCTGACCTGCATAGCATTGGTAGTCGGGGATGTTGGGTTTGTCGGTATACTTAATCCAACGAGCCTTTGCATAGGTAATGTTAAGTGCCGTATTTAACCACATGGCATTGGCACCTCGACCGATGGTGTTGTGGTGAGTGAGTACCACCTCGACACCCCTACTATCCTGCTCTCCGAAGTTCTCAACCGAGGGATAGTATCCACCCATCGATGGAGGATAGGAGCCACCCATATCGGTCAGCATATCGTAGGTGTGGGTGTAGAACACGTCAAACTCAACTCCCAACAAGCCGCCCCACATCGAAGCATCAAAACCGATGTTGTAGGAGCGAGTACGAGCCCAAGTGAGGTTCAGGTTAGCCACACCGTCGATGCCCATAGTATTGTAGCGGTTGCCGGCCAAATAGACGGGAGTGCCCTGCGAATAGGTATTCAGATAGGAGTAGGCCGATACATTATCCACACCTACCTCACCCACCGAAGCCCTCAGTTTGAGGTTGGTGAGCCAATCTTTGCTATCTTCCATCCACTCCTCTTCGCTCACACGCCAACCCATAGAGGCTGCGGGGAAGAAACCCCAACGTTTGCCGTCCACGTTACCGGTAAACTTGTAGCTACCATCGTAACGACCCGAGAGTTCAAGGAGGTATTTACCTGCGTAGTCGTAGCGCAAGCGGCCCACAAAACCCATCTGGCGAGTCAAATCACTCGCACCACTGATGGGGCTGTCGTCGGGGGTTGCAAAATCCAACTCGGGAAGTTCCACAAAGGGAAGGTCTTTACCATAGGAGGCTATCTGTCGGTCGTCATACTGCCTCATCTCGCCCACAACCATAGCGTCAATGTTGTGTTCATCGGCAATGGTGGTGACATATTGCAGTTGTGCGTTACCCAACAGCGAAGTTGCACTATAGACGCCCTCTCCGAGGGTGTTATAGGTATTACCCCTAACGTCCACCATCTTGGAGTAAACCATATCGGTAGAGCCATCGGTGGGCACCGTTGCAAGCATCACATAGTAGGGAGTTGCCAAAATCTTACTCAGCGAGTAGCCGTGGTCAAAGGAGCCCATAACCCTCGCTGTAAGGCCTTTGACAAAGGGTACCTTATACTCCAATTCGAGGTTGGTCTGTACCTCATAGCCACGGTTGCGATTGTAGCCCGACTGTTCGATAGCCGCAATGGGCGACACGTAGTTCACATTGTGCATAACTGCCGTGGGAAGACCCTGCCAAGTCTGGGGAACATAGGGGTGCATTGCAATGGTTTGGCGAGCGATACTCATCCAACCATCACCTGCCACATCACCCGCAGCAAAGCCTGGGTTGCTCTTATTGTCCATACCTGCGGCCAAGTTGAGCGACAGTTTAAGGTCTTTGGTAATCTGCGAGGTTACATTACTACGAAGATTGTATTTCTCATAGGTAAACGAAGAGATGTTACCCTGCTGGTTGAGGTAGCCAATGGAGGTAAAGTAGCGCAACTTGTCGGTACCTCCCTGTGCTGTCACATTGTGTTTGTAGTTGACACCCGTACCAAACACCTCGCCAACCCAATCGGTATCGGCCCAACCATCCGAATCATCTCCGTTCTTCATCAGTTCCACCTGCGCTTTAGTAAACACAGTTGGATAGCCATCCATTTCGCACGCCATATTATAATAGGTGGCAAACTGCTCAGCATTGAGAAATTTAGGATAGTTGGCGTTCTGGGAGATACCAACCGAGCCTGTGTAGTTGAGTTGGTTCTTACCCTCCTGACCGCTCTTGGTGGTTACGATAATCACACCACCGGCACTATTCAAACCATACACCGAAGCTGCCGCAGCATCTTTCAACACCGAGATACTTGCAATATCATTGGGGTTCACGTCGTCAATCTTACGAGGAACACCATCCACGATGTAGGTTACGCCATAGTAGGAACCACGCACCGTCAGCGAAGCACCATCCATACCAGGCTCACCCGACTCCTGCACCGAAGCAATACCTGCAACACGACCACCCAGAAGGCTCGACACATTGGTCGAAGGTGCTTTGGCGAGTTCGTCACCGTTAATGGCCGAAATCGAAGCCGTCATACTTGACTTACGTTGTGCACCATAGCCGACAACCACAACATCGTCGATAACATCGGCTCCGGACTTCATAACAACATCAATCCTGCTACGACCAGCCATCTTCTCCCTGTGGTCATCCATACCGAGATAGGAGTAGAGCAACACAACCTCATCGCCCTTCATTGTCTTGGGAATCGATAGGGTGTAGTAGCCATTAATATCGGTAGTGGCGCCAATAATGGAGTTCTCAACCACTATGGTAACACCGACCATAGGCTCACCACTCTCATTCTTGACCGTACCGCTAACCTTCAATTGGGCAAACATCCCCGTAGAGCCAAGCAGCAATGTCAACAGCAACAAGCCTTTCCTTAAAAATGTACTTGTAGAATTACACATAACTTTACTTTTGCGGTTAATATTATTTGTATATAGTTTCTCTATTTGTTTGCGATTTCTTCGGCCAGCTCCGCTGCAATCATCAGCATACGAGGCACATGGAAAGGCCCCTTGAAGATATTACCCTTGGCAGGCTGTGCTACACTGCCATCCCTATGTAGGTAGCCATACCATTCACCCATCTCGTGGTCCTTCAAATGTGCATAGGCCCACTCGTGAGCCTTACGGTGGAATGAGAGATATTTCTCATCTCCCGTGGCCTCATAGCAATACAAGGCTCCGATGATAGCCTCACACTGTGGCCACCAGAACTTCATATCCTGCGAGTAGTCCTGTGGAGGAAATCCTTTGCAGTCGCGGAAGTTGATGACACCGCCGAACTCATCGTCCCAGCCCCACTCCCAGGCCCAATCAAAAATTGTCAAACCGATTCGAGTAAGCCTCTCGTCCCAACCTCGACGTTTGGCCTCGGCAAGTATAAACCAAGCCGTTTCGATACAGTGACCCGGGTTTATGGTACGACCTGCACAGGTGTCAATCAGTTCACCCTCGGGGCCAACCATTTCCAACACGGTCTTATACTCTTCATTCATCAGATAGCGCTCGATGTCTTTGATGGAAGAATCTATCTGTTCGTCCAACTCAGGGGCATCAATAACCTCCTTCAACACTGCCGCCACGTTAATCAATATCATCGTAATGGAGTGTCCCCTACCCTGCACGGTGGTTTTGGGTTCGAGGAAGCCGGGGGTGGAGAGCATTCGTTTCATCGCCCTGAACACCTCCAAAGCCTTCTCGGCATACTCTCTATTACCCGTTGCTTTGGCATACTCTGCCATTGCAATTGCGGCAAAACTCTCCGAGAATACATAGCGACGTTTCTGTATGGGTGCACCCTCGGCCGTAACCGTGAAGAACATGTGTCCGTCGGTATCTACACAGTGTTCTTCGATGAAGTCGATGGCACTCTTCGACGCCTTCAACCACTCCTCATTCTTCTCCACTCGGTTGTAGGCTGCCGCCGCGGTCCAAGCCCAACGTCCCTGGAACCATACCGATTTGGTGGTATCCATCAGAGTTCCGTCCCTATCAACACATGTATAGATTCCTCCGTTCTTCCAATCCACACCGTTCTTCATCCAGAAGGGCATCACATCCTCCACCAATTCCTTGCGGTAGAGGTCTGCGCACTCCCTCAAATATTGTTTCAATTCGTTTGTCATAGCAGTCTTAAAAAAATGTATGATTATGCGTGTGTCTATTTATTTTTGTTTTGATTATTCCAGTACTCCTCAATTTCCTCCAATGAGCGACCCGTGGTTTCGGGTACAAGGCGCCACATAATCAACACATAAGGCACGCACATTGCAGCAAAAAGGAAGAAGGTACCCGACTGGCTCCAACCCAACAATACAGGTGTGAGTTGACCGATAAGATAGGTTCCAATCCAAAGAGCAAAACCTGCAATACTCATAGCCCTACCACGAACACTATTGGGGTACATCTCGCTCAACAGCACAAACACGATGGCCGAGATGGAGATTGCACAGCAGAATACATAGAGTAGGAAGAAGGTGAGCATAAAGCCGTTACCGAGGCCCAACTGTGCACCCCATTGGAAGTAGGTGGCAATGGCCACAAGGCAGATAATCATACCCGACACTCCCCAATAGATGAGTTGTTTACGGCCCACCTTATCGATGATAAATACAGCCAAAATGGTTGTTACCATATTTACTACACCCACCAGCACGGTCGAAAACATCGGGTTATCAAATCCTGCCTCAGAGAAAATCTTGGGACCATAGTAGAGCACTGCATTAACGCCCATAAATTGGCCCAAGATGGCGATAGCACTACCAATGAGCACGGCTTTGAATATTCCAGGTTTGAGAATGTCACGCCAACTACCCTTATTCTCGCCACCCATCGACTCCATAGTGGCCTCTATTTCACTCTTAGCATCGGACTCGGCACGATAGATACGTCCATACACCTGTGCCGCACGGTCGAGTTTCTTGTTTACAACAAGCCACTTGGGGCTCTCCGGAATGAATAGTATAATCACAAAGAAGAGTAGTGCAGGCAGCGTTTCGCTACCCAACATTCCCCTCCAAGCCTCCGAGTTAAACATCCTCTGCCAGAGCGACAAATCACCCGTCAACTCGGGGTTTATACCCGAATCAATAACCCAGTTTGCCAAGTAGGCCAGAAGAAAACCCACCGTAACAGCCAGCTGATATAGCGATACGAGGGTACCTCGAACCTTTGCAGGCGACACCTCCGAAATGTAGATGGGCGACACGATAGACACGATGCCGATACCTACACCACCAATAATACGATAGGCAACCAGTTGGTCGAAGTTACCACACACGGCACATCCAATGGCCGAAATGCTAAACAGCGCTGCCGAAATGAGCATTGTAAGTTTACGACCGAGTTTATCACTCATAGCACCAGCCACCGCTACACCGCAAATGGAGCCAATCAGAGCACAGCCAACATACCAGCCCTCCCTCATATCCGAGAGCAAAAACTGTCCCTTGACCATCTCCGTAGTGCCCGAAATCACGGCCGTATCATAACCGAAGAGTATACCGCCTATGGCCGCAACAATGGTCATAAAAACAACATACCCCATATTCATATTATTATTTACAGATTTTGTCATCACCTAATCAATTTCGATTGTATCTATTTAATATTGAAATACTCCTTATATCGGTTATAAAGGTGTCCCGCTTGGAGATACGACGATTGAGGAGAGAGGAAATGGGAAAACTCAAAGGTTATGGCTTTGTCGTAACCTGCCCTCTGGGCCGCTTCGAGCTTCATACGCAACTTATCGAACTTGATGGGTAGGAAGCGAATGGGCATATCCCTATCGAAAGTCTCAGCATTGGTCCAGCACTGCATACCATAGCGGTCTGCAAGTTTCTTATTGACAGAGAAGAAGGCGTCCAACTCATTATAGTCTATGTGGCCATCCTGGAAAGCACAAGCATCCACCACATCGTGAATACCATCGAAAATCTCGTTCCACTCCCTTTCGTGCTCGGCCACGCTAACAGCATCAGCATTGGTGAGGTTGTTGGTACCCATAATGGCTTTTTTGCCGTCAATCCAAGGCGAAATGAAGGTGGGCAGGCCGCCCGAAACATCCTTACACTGTTTACCCATCGCGTGGAAAGCACCAATGGCACCTTTGGTCTTGCGGCTAATCTCGCCCGAGATATACCAACCGCCAAAGACATCTTTGTATTTCTCGCCATACTTCTCCCAAACCTCGTCAATCACGTACTTGTTGTCCTCAATCTCCCAACTCAAATCACCGGTATCCCAATACTTACCCGAGTCGTAGAGACCGAACCAAAACTTCATACCGTGCTTGCG
>JBGUSZ010000105.1:0-9724 GCA_045132795.1 Tidjanibacter sp.
CAGAGACCATCATTGGAGAGGGTTTTGGTGTAGATGTTGTACCTCTCGCCCGTGGAGAGGACCACCTTCGCACAGATGTTGCGCTCGCGACCTACAACAAAAGCAATCTCATCCACCTCGCCGGCACTGATACGGCGACTCTGATTAGTCTCCCCCACAATGGCTGGAGCAGTGAGGTCGTCGTGGGAGAGTGTGAAGGTCATCTTGTGGCTCTTCTGGTTGTCGCCCCACAGGGCCGTGAGCCTTACGTTGCGCCCAGTGGCCTCATTGAAAGCAGAATAGTCGAGAATTATGGGCTGTGGATTGAGCCTGCGGTGCAGGTAGTTGTGCAGCGAACACTCCACCTCGGAGGAGCCCACAAATCGCTTGGTGCCAAGCAGGCCCACCACGTCGTCCTTAACACTCACCTCAAAGGGCTCGTTAGGGTTGACCTCCTCGAAACGGAGGATGTTGTCGGCAAAAACCGACGAATAATTTTGGGGATAGGATGTAAGCTTCATATCAGTATTTGTTCAATTTTTTAATCCATCATGCCACTCGGAAAAGTTCCACACGCAGACTCATAGACAGAGCCACATCGCCTGCGTGGGTGAGGCCTCCCACAATGGGAGCCAACTCCCTCAGGGTTAGCCCCACAACCGCCTCGGCTTCGGCCACTCGCTCGGCCACCCACATGGCATCCTGCTCAATAATAGCCAACGAAGGAGCACTCTTGTCGGCAGGTTTTTGCCTTTGTATCAACATCTTGACCGCGACATCATAGGTGATTGTATTGGCTTCAACCACACTACCCACGACCACTTGGGGCTCACCGAGCACCGCAATCGGGAACCCCGATGAGCTAACCACCGACGGCAACTCTTCGGCTACGCACACATTGTAATCCCTGCGATTTAGGACCTCTTTCAAAAGGTCTAATAACTTTTTTCTCGTGTTCATAATCTGATTTTTGTTGGTCTATCTTCAACTTATTTATTCAATTTTTGAACAAATATAATACACCAAAATAGGGTTTGTCAATACCCAAAGTGTAGAAATTTTCAGAGAAAGAGGTAGAGCGCCCACCCTTTGAGCTGACAATTAAAGGGTTGCGATAAGGTAAAAAAATAAACTTTTTTTTTTAGAATAATCTGCCTGCGCTGCCACCTAATGGCAGGAAGAGCAGAAAGGGCAGAAAGGGCAGAAAGAGCAGAAAGAGCAGGAAGAGCAGGAAGAGCAGGAAGAGCAGGAAGGGCAGGAAGGGCAAGGAAGGGCAGAAAGGGCAGAAAGAGCAGAAAGAGCAAGGAAGAGCAGAAAGGGCAGAAAGGGTAAACTCGTCCCCTAAGTGAGGGGTGGTGGCGTAGGCGGAGGGGTATGTCGTCGGTTGACGGTCGACGGTTGACGGTCGACGGTTGACGGTCGACGGTTGACGGTCGACAGTTTACGTTGGACGTTGGACGTTGGACGTTAGACTTAAAAAAAAACGCATTTTGGGGTGGAGATTTTTGTGCCAAACAAGAAGGCGAGTCCGCAGTTTGCTTATCGCAAATGAGGAACTCGCCTATCGAAGTGCGGTGCAAAAAAGCAATAACCTCTTTCATCCCCACAACAAAAAAACGCAAAGTGTGCGGCAAATGCAAGGCACACAAGAAAACGCCCTCCGCAGTTTACAAACGTAAATGAGGAGGGCGTTTATCGCAGTGTAACGCAGCAGTTGCCGTGCAATCTGCGTTTTTTTTTATTTTGCGTAGGCTACCGCACGCGTCTCACGAATAACCGTAATCTTAACCTGTCCGGGATAGGTCATCTCGTCCTGAATCTTCTTGGCGATATCGCGGCTGAGCTGCTCGCTGTCGGCATCCGAAATCTTCTCGGCACCAACGATAACCCTCAGCTCCCTACCTGCCTGAATAGCGTAGGTCTTCATCACGCCGGGATAAGAGAGTGCGATGTTCTCCATCTCTTTGAGTCGCTTGATGTAGCTCTCCACAATCTCGCTCCTTGCGCCGGGACGAGCGCCCGAAATGGCGTCGCACACCTGTACGATGGGAGCGATGAGCGAGTTCATCTCCACCTCCTCGTGGTGCGAGCCCACGGCGTTGCAAACCTCGGGTTTCTCTTTGAACTTCTCGCAGAGTTTCATACCGATGATTGCGTGTGGCAACTCGGGCTCGTCATCGGGCACCTTGCCGATGTCGTGCAACAGACCTGCCCTGCGTGCGTTCTTCACATTGAGACCCAACTCGGCAGCCATAATACCGCACAAGTTGGCGGTTTCGCGTGCGTGCTGCAAGAGGTTCTGACCATAGGACGAACGGTATTTCATCTTACCGATGAGCCTAACGAGTTCAGGGCTCATATTGTGGATACCGAGGTCGATGATGGTACGCTTACCCACCTCGGCAATCTCCTCCTCAATCTGTTTTTTCACTTTGGTAACCACCTCTTCGATACGTGCGGGGTGGATACGTCCGTCGGTTACGAGCTGGTGGAGTGCAAGGCGTGCAATCTCCCTACGCACGGGGTCGAAGCCCGAAAGGATGATTGCATCGGGGGTGTCGTCCACGATAATCTCCACACCCGTTGCAGCCTCCAACGCACGGATGTTGCGGCCCTCACGACCGATGATGCGGCCCTTAACCTCGTCGCTGTCGATGTTGAACACCGTTACGGAGTTCTCGATGGCGGTCTCGGTTGCAACCCTCTGGATGGTCTGCACCACGATACGTTTAGCCTCCTTGCTGGCGGTCAGCTTGGCCTCCTCGATGGTCTCGCTAATGTAGGTCTGTGCATCCCTCTCTGCCTCGGCTTTCATATTCTCGATGAGGATATTCTTGGCCTCCTCCGAGCTGATGCCGCCAATCTGTTCGAGCTTGATGTTCTGCTCTTTGATGATGCGCTCGGCCTCCTCTTTACGTTTTTCGAGGTGGGCGAGCTGAGCCGCAACCTGCTCTTTTTGTTTGTCGAGTTCGTTGTTTTTCTTATCCAACTCGGAGCGCTGCTGGTTGAGATTATTCTCCTGCTGCTTGATACCCTGCTCACGCTGGTTGAGCTTCTGGTTGCGCTCGTTTACGGTGCGGTCGTGCTCCCTTTTGAGTTCGAGGAAACGCTCCTTTGCCTGCAACTCTTTCTCCTTGCGAATCATCTCGCCCTCGGCCTTGGCAGCCTCCACGAGAGCCTCACGTCGCTTGCGGACGGTGGTTTTGGTAACGGCATTGCTAACCACGATGTAGGTACCCACACCCACTGTGGCAGAAATGACCGCTGTTAATACTATTGTTATCATAATTGTTCTTGTGTTTTGTTGTTAAAAAAGTGTTATCTGTTTTGTTGTTTTATGTTTTTCGTTTGCTGTGTTGTCGTAACAAAAAACCCACATAGGATTCCATTTAATTGTTTGACGAAACTACCAAGTCGTCATGTGTGAGAGCTCCGTATTTGCATCGCAAACGTCCAACGGCATCGGGAGCAAGCTCCGGACACTCCCCCGTGCGGGGTCACCCAGGCCTGTTTTTGACACTACGAGTAACTCTCAATAGTTAAAGTGTTGAGTTTCGCAAATCTGAATGGAATCTATGCGGGTAGATTTTTCAGTTGTATATGTCCAATGAACTTGTTTCCGTCAACCGTCAACCGTCAACCGTCGACCGGCAAGTGGAGGCCTACTCCAACTTGGAGAGGTAGGCATCGAGCGTGCGCTCGATTTTGGTCAGTTCGGCCAAGTCGTCGTCGATATTTCGAGCGGTAGCCTGCTCCACATTTTGGAGTGCCAACTGCAAAGCAGCCATCGCCAGACACCCCTCTTTGTCCATACGGTACTTGGACTCGATGGTTGCCACCCAGCGGTTTATCTCCTTCTCGGCCCTGCGATACAACTCCTCCTTTGCGCGCTCAATTCGTAGCGGATACTTCTTGCCGGCAATATCAAGGTGTATGTTCAATATCTCTGCCATAGTTCTCTGTGGTGCTCCCCTTTTGGGTTTTCATATCTTCCGTGTGCTCAAAATCTCTCTATTTACCAACCAACGCAATGCACCTATCAATCTCCCGCATAAGCCTGTTGATTTGTGCCTTTGCTCTCTTTTTGGCTGCCTCGTCCTGCGTACCTCCAAAACCCTCTCCGAGTTCGAGGAGGGAGAGTTTGCGTTGCAGGGCGTCGACTTTCTCGCGCAACTGGCGGTTTTCTGCTTTCAGCCTATCCTTCTCGCCGACGAGCGTTGCACACTCCTTGCGCAGACGGGTGTTGTCCTCAATCACACGTCCCACCTTTTCGGCCAAAGAATCTACGATTTGCTGTTTTGCCATTGCTCAAAAAAATCCGTTGCACCCATTCGTGCACACCTATACATCTACAAAGTTAGTGATTTTTTCGGCCCTTGCAAACTTTTTGGCTCAACTTTTTTCACAGCCCACCTTACCAGACTTGCAAATACACACAAAATCACCTACATTTGTGATTGAATCCCAAATTATTACCAATTTATCAACTTACAATTTACTTACTATTATGAAGAATCGTTATCATTTTCTCGACAACCTGCGCTGGGCGACAGTGTTGTTGGTGCTCTTCTACCACGTTTTCTACAACTACAACTCTCTTGGAGTCTTTGGTGCCATAGGCGGTTTTGCCGACCACCAATGGCAGGACATCTTCTGCACACTCCTAAACCCGTGGTTTATGACTCTGCTGTTTGTGGTCGCAGGCGCATCGAGTCGCTATGCACTCCAAAGGCGCACCCCACAAGAGTTCCGCCGCGAGCGCACACGTAAACTACTCGTCCCCTCCACCATTGGCCTTATGGTCTTTGGCTGGGTGCTGGGGTGGCTGAATATGACCATTGCAAACGCCCCGATACCCGAGGATGTTCCCCTCTTTGTCAAGTGGCTCATTGCGGTTGCAAGCGGCACGGGCCCGCTGTGGTTCATCCAAAACCTCTTTGGTTTCTCGCTCCTGCTCCTGCTGGTGCGCCGAATAGTTGACGCCGACAAGGTTGACAGGTGGCTCACAAACCTACCTCAATGGGGCGTAGGCCTTGTGATGGTGGGCTTCTTCGGCCTGCTGTGGCTTGCCTCACAGAGCCAAATTGACAACCCCACGGCAGCGCAGGGGCTCATCAACCTCTACCGCCCCGTCTTCTACTTTGTGGGCTTCCTTTGTGGCTACTACATCTTCTCCTCGGAGCGCATACACACATACCTGGCCGAGCGGGCCGAGGTGCTGATTGTGGCAGCTGTGGTGGCGGCTGTGGCCTTCTGCACGAAGTTCTACGGCAAGGACTACACCTCGCCCCTTGCAGTGCAGGGCCTCTGGTGCAACCTCTACTGCTGGGCGATGACACTTGCAATGTTTGGCGCCTTCCGCCGTTGGGCCGACACCACCTCGCCCGTGGCGGACTATATGAGCCGCAGCAGTTTTGGCCTCTACATTGTACACATGACCGTTTGCACGGCGGCTTGCTGGTGGCTCAAAACGAGCGGCCTACCATTGTGGGGCACCTACACTGCGGCCCTTGCACTCACCTTCGTAGGGTCGTTTCTGCTGTGGGAGATACTGCACCGCATCCCTCTGTTGCGCTGGTGCATCTTCGGCATCAAAAAGAGCCGTAGGGCATAGACAACCATTGGGATTCAAGACAACAACAAGGGCGACAGAAATGACCTGTCGCCCTTGCTTTTGCTCTTCACACACCAGCCTACTTATCCACGTGTTTGATGCCCACACGTTGGTAGTGGCGGATGTTGTAGACAAACTGCACCGCCACATAGCGTCCCACACCTCGGTTGGTAACCTCCGAGATGGCTGTGGTGTTCACCGTACGACGGTGTATTATCGCACTCTGATTGAAGAGGTCGTTGACACCGATGCTTATCTCGCCCAGGTTGCGTGGCAGTACCCTGTGGCCGAGGTAGATATTACACAAGGTGTAGGAGTAGTGGTAGGAGGTCCCCACCGCATTGTAGTCGTTCCACGACACAGAGGTCGAAAAAGTAAAATTGTGAGGCGTAACATATTTGAGTTCACCGGTGGCCACCTGAGTGATGTTATCATTTCGTGCAAAGCCCTCCATAAAGCGGGTTTGCGACTTGGTGTAGGTGCCGCTATACGAGAGCGTAAAGTCGAGCCACTCGCTGATGTTGCTACTCAACACCGCACCCAACTCGCCCCAGGTGTTCTCCAATTTGAGGTGCTCGCCATTGAGGATACTCGGCACACGTCCTGCACCAACCGTACCACGGATGTTGAAATTGCTCTTGATAAAGTGGAGCGGAATGCCATACACAGCCCTCACCCTCAGGTCCCAATAGCCCTTCATATTCACCGGCTTGGCAAATTGGTTACCCTCGCCGAGCAACTCTCCGTCGGGGAGCACATAGTCGGGCTGGTCGACAATCAACTCATCGGCGATGTAGCGGTTGTTGAGCCTCAGACGTGTGGTCAGCGAGAGGGATGTGCCACGACTTGGTATGGTACGAAGATAGTTGACGTCAATGTCGTGCAGGTAGGACTGCTGCAAGTTGGGGTTACCGATACGCAAGAACTGCGAGGAGGAGGTGTTCATCACATTCTGCAACTGCGCAGGTGCAGGGTTGGAGAGCTTACTTGTGGCATTCACCCTGATTCTATTGAGTGGATTAAAATTGTAGTTACCCACCAGCGAGTAGGTCAAATCGCCATAGGTTCGCCTCACGATGTCGGCCTTGGGGAAGGTGTAGAGGCCCACATAGTCGACCAGCTGGTAGAACAGACCACCCGTGATGGAACTATTGCCCTTACCATATTTATAATTAAGGCCCACTCGGTGGGTGGTGTAGTCCACACGGAACACATTGGAGAGGTCCTCACGGAAGTGTTCCTCGCTCCACGAGGTCACATCCCCGACATCCTTGGAACTCTTGTAGATTTTCTTGTCGGTGGCCGAGCCGTTGAAGATTAGTCGGTAGGAAGCAGATAGCACCGCCCTGCGAGAGACGGGTCTGGTGTAGGTGGTCGTGGTCGTAATGTTGTAGCCGGGGATGGTGCGTAGCTGATTTTGAAAACTCTTCGAACTCGCCCTCTCCGGCTCCAAGACCACATCGTCAATGTTCTTGAAGTTGTACTGCTCCTGCAACGAAGTCATACCACTGCCATTGTAGCGTGTGTAGAGCGAGAGGCTGAAATACTCCCTCTTCTGTTTGAGGCGTATGTTGTAGGATAGGTTGTTTGCAAGCGAGTAGTTGTAGTTGTCCACATCGGAGAGCACCCTACGGCGGTAGACAAAGGTTGTATCCACCCCACCATAGAGATTGTCGGTACGACTGAGGGTGGTTGTCAGGGAGCCACTCTCCTGCCACGACAGCTGTGGGCGCAGAGTGAGGGAGTGCTTGGAATTGAGAGGAATGTCGATACGTCCACCTAATTGGTGTGTACCACGGTCGGTACTACTCTCTGCCACGGCGTCATAGAGCACACTCTTGTCGGTGGGTGTGAATGTTTCTCGGTCGGTGGTTGTGGTGTTGTCGTTGTCGATGGTGTTGAAGAAGTAGAAGAGCGACACCTTGCCTGTGAGCTTCTTCTTTCCCACCTTGAAGCGGTCGTTGTAGTTGACACCAAACGAGCCCACCGTACTGACACCATTCATAGGTTTCACGTTGAAGATACCGTTGTTGGCCGTATCGCCTGCCGCCGCCACGTCCTCTGCCGAGAAGTTGTATTGGCTCACATTGTTCCACAACCCGATGAGTGCCACGTGTCGGTCGCCATTCAAGCGGTTCAGGTTGCCACCCACAATACCTTTGCCCTCGTTGCCCACACCGAGCTGGGCTTTACCAAACCAACCATTCCGTTTGTCCTCCGCCGTAACGATATTGATGGCCATATATCCCTCGCCATCGTCCACACCTGTCATTTCGGCCTGCTCGGAGAGGTGGTAGTAGGTTTCGATTCTCTCAATCATATCGGCCGGTATGTTCTTCACAGCAGCCATAGGGTCGTTACCGAAGAACTCCCTACCATCCACATAGACCCTCTTGACGTTGCGTCCGTGGACCTCAATGCCTGTGTTACTGACCGCCACACCTGGCATTTTGGCCAACATTCGGTGTGCGCTGGCATCGGCCGACACCTTAAAGGCCGAGGCGTTGTAGGATACCGTATCGCCCTTTATGGAGGTACGCATCATCGAGCCTTTGACGCTCACGTCCTCCATCACAATGCTCGATGTTTTGAGCTTCAAAGCACCCAGATTGACCGCCTTACCCGACTTGGTCGACAGCTCCTTTTGGAGCGTTTCGTAGCCGAGGTACTCCACCGACAACGTGTAGGCTCCACCAATGGGTAGAGGCAATTCGAAGGCCCCCTTGTAGCCCGATGTTACGATGGCGACACGCTCCCCTTTGGGCTGAGCTACCACATCCACCACAGCTCCGAGCACGGGCTCACCGGTGGTCTTGTCGGCAACCGTTCCCGACACCACACACCTACTCTGCGACATCGCCGAGCCCACGCTCAACAACATCGCCACCGCCGCACACAGCCATATCTTCGCCACGCTCTTCACTGTTCCAAATGGAGCAACCTTCTCACCTATGCAAATATAGGTCAAAACAACTCAACAAGCAAAATATTTAGTCCACTATTTCCCACACCAACACAGATATTCCTCCATTGGTAGGTGTGTTAAAAAAAAGTTAAAAAACGGAATAGTTTTTGCAGAGCTATTGCAGATTAAAAACTTTTTACTAATTTTGCAATAAATACAAATTTGTAATCATTACAAAACAATGAAACGTATGACTTTTTTGATGACAGTAATGGCCTCGCTGATGATGTTGGCGGGCTGTGAGAAAGACGATAGGAGTGTAGCTTTGAACTCTTTGCCTCAGAAGGCGCAAACATTTGTTGATACCCACTTCGGCGGACTCACCGTCACAAGTGTGGTGAAGGAGTATGACGACCTCACCTACGATTATGATGTCTATTTTTCCAACGGCACATCCATCGAGTTCAGCCGCTCGGGCGAGTGGAAAGATATCGACTGCCAAGGCTCGAAGGTGCCCGACAGCGTTGTTCCCGAGAAGGTGCTCAACTACGTAAAGAGCAACTACCCCTCGAATGTGATTGTACAACTCACCATCGACGGACTCTTCTATGATGTTGAACTCGACAACGACCTCGACTTGGTATTCGGCAAGGGAGGCGACTTTGTGAGAATAGATTATTAGTGTTGATTTATTGCGTGGCGGTGGGTGCGAGCAGACGATGCCACAAAACCAACCACAAAGAGCTTAATGCTTGCTCCGCCGCCACACACCCCCCAAAGATGTTTATGTTTAGTTAATCGTTTTGCCTTTCGGGCAAAAATTAGGTTAAATTAGGTTTAGTTTATATGTGTGCGACGAGGCCCTCCCTGCGACAGGAAGGGCCTTTGTCTTATTGAGAATTGAGAGTTGAGAGTTGAGAATTACTCCTCCCCTACGAAAGGGAAGGTCGGGAGGAGAAATCATTCTCCCCTAAGTTAGGGGAGATGGTGCGTAGCACCAGAGAGGTCTGTTGTTTTATTGTCTACCGTCTACCGTCTACCGTCTGCATACCCCTCCGCCTACGGCACCTCCCCTACCTTAGGGGAGGAGTTTTTAATGGAGAATGAATTACCCTCGCCTAAGTTACAGCTCCCCTGTCGTAGGGGAGGAGAAATCATTCTCCCCTAAGTTAGGGGAGATGGTGCGTAGCACCAGAGAGGTCTGTTGTTTTATTGTCTACCGTCAA
>JBGUSZ010000106.1:0-17136 GCA_045132795.1 Tidjanibacter sp.
TGTGCGTCTGCTACTCGAAGTGGAAACAGCAAGGCTCGCTGCCATAAATCGCGATGAAGCCGACTTGCAGGCTATGAAGAGCGCAATGGATCAGTGTGAAGAGTGTTTCGGTACCGAACTGCAAGTGCCCAAGGATTTTGAATTCCACCAGGCAGTGGCTCGTGCCGCACACAATTCTGTGATATCCTCCCTATTGCTAATCATCACTCCCGACGTGTTGAAGTATTATCAGAAGTACAAAGTCTGCTCTGTTCCTCGTGAGGACGTGTTGAGGGAGCACAGAGAACTCTACACTTATGTTCAAAATGGCGATAGCGAGGGGGCAATGAATGTCGTTAGGCACCACCTCTCAACGTTGCTCGAATTTTCACAAACACAAAAGAAAACACAACTCAACAACCGATGAAAAAACTTGTTATTCTAATCGCGGCGTTGGCTCTGACCGCAGGCTCGCTCTCGGCACAGATTACCAACCGCTACTCGATGAAACTCAAAGAGGTAGGGGAAGGACAATATGAACTTCTTACACCTAAAAAGTATAAATATATCAACCTCAATGAAGTACCCGACTTGCTCGTTCCATACGAGCCGCAGAACTTTGTGTCGAGCAAACTCTACAAGTCGTGCGAGAGTGTCGATTATGTCTATAAGACCTATCCCGACTACGAACTCGTGCTGACCATTGATAAGGCTGTAAGTGAAACCCCCGCACCCTTTATGGTATATCTCCACGGTGGCGGTTGGGCACGAGGTACAAGGGATTCCAACAAGTCGCTCTCTCAATATCTGGCCGTACAGAATGGCATTGCAGGTGTGCGTATTTCCTACACTCTTGCAGGTCAAACGGGAGCTTCGATTGGTGTGTCGGTACAAGATGTTGAAGATGCAGTTAAATGGGTGCAGGAGCACGCCGAAGAGTTGGGTATAAACCCCAAAGTATTTGGTTTCTGTGGTGGCTCGGCAGGCGGACACTTGGCAGCCTATGGTGCAATGACCATCAAGGGTGCAAAGGTGTTGGTGGGTTATGCAGGTATCTATGACCTCACCACCGCAGCCCTCATCGTACGCTCGAAGGATGCACAGCGTATCGGCTACTTTGAGGACCGTGCTCCCTCGGTGCTGAAAAAATACTCGCCCGAGTATGTGGTGCCCAAGAAGAATATTCCTGCATCGTTGCTTGTGTGCGGCACGGGTGACTCGGTGGTGGAGTACACACAGAGCGAGAATTTCGCTGCAACATTGAAGAAAAAAGGTGGTAAGGTTGACTTGGTGATTTATCCCTACTACGACCATAACCTCAATTCGAAGAAGAGCGATAAGGCAGGTGAGATTTTCTACAAAACCGTGGATTTTGTGGTTGAATACCTCAAATAGCCCAATCGAAGGGTTAAGAATAAAAGCCGCTGTATTCAATCGGAATACAGCGGCTTTTGTGTGGTAATAGTGTGAGGTTTACAACAAAATAAGACTCACGGCCATTACTGCCATACCAAGGAAAAGTCCCAACAGGGCAATGTGGTTTTCGCCATATTGGTGGGTGGCAGGCAGGAGCTCGTCAAACGAAATATATATCATTATGCCTGCAACGGCAGCCATTACACAACACAGCAGCACGGGCGAGAGGAATGGCATCAGCACCGCCCACGCCAACAATGCGCCCAATGGCTCGGCAAGTCCCGAAGCAAAGGAGTACCAAAAGGCTCTCTTACGGCTACCTGTGGCGTGATAAATCGGCACCGATACGGCAATGCCCTCGGGAATGTTGTGGATGGCTACGGCTACGGCGATGGCAAGGCCGAGTCCAAGGTCTTCATAGGCGGCTACAAAGGTTGCAATACCCTCCGGAAAGTTGTGAATGCCAATGCCAATGGCTGTAACTATACCGGCGTGTTTGAGGCGTTTGATGGTAGCGTGGTGGTGGTTTTGGTTATCTTCGCCATTCATCTCCTCCACGTTGTGCAGTTCGTGTGGGTTGTCGGCCTCGGGGATAAGCTTGTCGATAAGAGCCGCCAATAGCACACCTCCGAAGAATAATCCCGCTGCCAAAAGGTCGCCACGTTGAGCATTGCCCAACAGCACCTCCAACTCGATGCGTGAGGTGTGTAACATCTCCATAAATGAGATATAGACCATCACGCCAGCCGATAGTCCCAGCGAAAAACAGAGGAATTTTTTGTTGGTACGCTTGGCAAAAAAGCCAATAATACTACCTATGCCTGTGGCGAGGCCCGCAAAAAGTGTGAGCAAAAGAGCGCCAAAGATGTTCTCGTTCATAGAATTTTTATTAACTTTGCAAAGATAAACATAATTTAGCCGAAATATTATCCTCAAAAGTAGGTAAATTGCTCGGCCGTACATTTTTTTAATTTCGCTTGCTATGAACCAAGAGAATCAGAAACCGAGGGTAAAACTGCACGACAAGACTTTTGAACTCTCCATTCCTTATGCCGAACTCGACAAGGCTATTACCGCCTTGGGCGATAAAATCAACGAAGACTACAAAGATGTTGACACCCCGCTTTTCTTGGGCGTTCTCAGTGGTGCCTTTATGTTTATGAGTGAGTTGATGCAGAAGATTAACTTCCCTTGTGAGTTGTCGTTTGTTAAACTTTCTTCGTATAGCGGTATGGCTTCCACGGGTAAAGTGCAGGAACTCATTGGTTTGCGCAATAACATCGAGGGCCGCCACGTGATTATCGTAGAGGATATCGTGGACACGGGTGAGAGTATGGAGCACCTGTTGCGCTCGCTGGAGGGACACCGTCCAGCAAGTGTGGAGATTGCAACTCTGCTCTTCAAGCCCAGCAAGTTCTCGAAGGACTACAATGTGAAGTATCGTGCAATGGATATTCCCAACGATTTCATTGTGGGCTTTGGCTTGGATTATGACGAGTTGGGACGTAACCTCAAAGACATATACACGGTCGTAAATGAGTAGGATTGATACCGACATCCTTCGTGGTGGCGAGTTGTTGCCATTGGTGGAAGATTTCTATACCATTCAGGGTGAGGGCTTTCACAGCGGGAAGCCTGCATATTTCATTCGCTTGGGCGGATGCGATGTGGGCTGCAAGTGGTGCGATGCAAAGTTCACTTGGGATGCTCGCCGATTTCCGCCGGTGGAGGTTGGTGAGATTATTGAACGTGCCTCCTCGCACGAGGCGCAGGCCATTGTGATAACGGGTGGCGAGCCATTGTTGTATCCCTTGGGGCTGCTCACCAAGGGTCTGAAAGAGCGTGGGCTCGAAATTTTCCTCGAAACATCCGGAACATCGCCCCTGAGTGGCGATTTCGATTGGGTGTGCCTTTCTCCCAAACGACAGAAGGCTCCGCTGGACGAGGTGTGTGCTGTGGCCAGCGAGTTGAAAGTGATTGTGGAGAGTGCGGAGGATTTTGCTTGGGCCGAGGAGTGTGCCGCAAGGGTGGGAGAGAAGTGCCTGCTTTTCTTGCAGCCCGAGTGGAGCCGCTATGAGAGTGTGATTGCCGACGTGGTGGAGTATGCCAAAGCGCATCCACAGTGGAATGTGTCGGTACAGGTGCACAAATTTATGCATATTCCGTAGGTGCAGAACGGAAGTAAATGAATGAAGAGTTTTTTGAAGAAATATTGGCATTGGCTGACAGCAACATTGTTGTTTGTCGTGTTGGTTGTGTTTTTCTCCGACCTGCCATTGATTGACTATGTGCAGACCAAAGCTTCGGTGAGAAGGCTTAAAGCTGAGAGGGAAGCCTATGTGGAGCAGATTAGGCGCGATAGTATATTTCTCGAAAACCTCAAAGACGATGCTTTTCTCGAAAAATATGCACGCGAGAAATTCTATATGCACGCCGAAAATGAGAAAGTGTATCTATTTGAATAAGCGAGTATTGCAATGGCTGCCGAATTGAAACATAAGGTTGTAAAAGGTGTGGCGTGGTCAACCATAGAGAAGGTGCTCTCGGCCCTGCTGCAACTTGCCGTGAGTCTTGTGCTATTGAATCTGCTCTCGCCCGAGGACTATGGCATTATGGCCATTGTGGCTGCCTTTCCGGCGATATTGATGCCTCTGGTGGATAGTGGTTTTTCGCAGGCTCTAATTAGGAAAAAGGATGTTGACGACACGGACTACTCTTCGGTTTTCTATGTTAATATTGCCATCTCGGTTGCGCTCTATACTATTCTGGTGGCACTCTCGCCTGCTATTGCGGAGTTCTTCGATGTGCCCCAATTTAGGGTGATAGCTCCTGTATTGTACCTGCTTATTCCCATCAACGCGCTTTCCAATATTCAAAATGCCATTCTCTCCCGTTCGATGGAGTTCAAGAGCCTTTCGCTCTACACTCTGGTTGCCAATGCGGTATCGAGCGGTGTGGCGATATGGATGGCAGTGGAGGGCCTTGGAGTGTGGGCGCTTGTAGGCCAAAGGCTTGGTGTTGTGATTGTTAAGACAGCTATGCTGTGGTGGGGTAGTAGTTGGAGGCCCAAGTGGTTGTTCTCCCTCGACCGCATCAAAGGTATGTTCCGCTATGGCTCACGCATTCTGCTGAGTGACCTTGTGAGCAATGTCTATTACCAGATTTCCAACCTCTTCATTGGTAAGTATTACACCAAGTCCGAACTCGGCTACTACGACCGAGGTAATAAGATTAAGGAGATGCCTGTAACATCCACCATTATGGCGGTGTTGAATGTTACCTTTCCTGCTTTTTCGCGTCAAAAGGAAGATAAACCAAAACTTGCAATGAACGCCCGTAAGGTGTTCATTATGTGGGCTTTTGTGATGCTACCACTTATGGGCGGACTGATTGCTGTGGCCGAGGATATGTTCCGTGCGCTACTGCCTGAGATATGGTTGCCCGCGGTGCCGTATTTGCAGATTTTGAGCATTGGAGGTCTGCTTGCTCCGCTGTCGGTTATCTCCTACAATTTGGTGAAGGTGTGTAGCGATGGCAAGATGATTTTCCGTATCGAGTTCATCAAGAAGGTTATTGCTACCCTTGTTCTGGTGATTACTATTCCAATAAGTGTGGAGGCCATTGCTTGGGGTCAGGTGGCGATTTTTGTGTCGGATATGATTGTCAATACCCTTGCTGCCCGCCACTACGTTAGGGAGTGGTCGCTGTGGCGCAGGCTTGTGGATGTGGCCCCCATTGCAGTTGCCACGTGTGCGATGCTTGCCATCGTTGGCCTTGTGGGCCACCTGATGACGGGTGTGGGCGCATTAGCGGTGTTGCTAGTGAAGATTGCCGTCGGCGTTGGCTCCTATGCTCTGCTGGGCGAGTTGTTCCACTTGGAGGCTTGGAAGGAGATGAAGGAGATCGTGGTAGGTTATTTTCCAAAAAAGAAATAAATAGGACCACGCGGGATTTATATTATTTATAACAAAAACCTCGGATAACATTTTTGTTACCCGAGGTTTTTTGTTGCTTTGCTGTCGTGTAATCGTGTGGCGACTACTCGTAGGTCTTGGGGGTTAGTTTGCCCTCCAACACCCTCTGGGCGTTCATCGCAAGTGCTTCCAACTCGTTCTCGCCGGGCATTACAACCACCTTTGCAAGTGGCTCAACCATATCCCTGATGTAGCTAACCACATATTTAGAATATGCAATGCCGCCCGTGAGAATCACAGCGTCAACGTCGCCTTTTAGCACAGCAAGCATTGCGCCGATGGTCTTACCAACGCCATAGGCCATAGAGTCCATAACGAGTTTTGCCTCCGCATCGCCTGCCTCGGCACGCTCGCCAATCTCCTTGGTGTCGTTACTACCCAAGTGGGCCACAATGCCACCCTTGCCACTCAACATCTTCGACACCTCTGCCAGAGTGTACTTGCCACTGAAACAGAGCTCCGCAAATGCCTTTGCAGGCATAGTGCCCGCCCTCTCGGGAGAGAATGGGCCTTCGCCATCGAGGGCGTTATTTACATCCACCACAAGACCCTTACGGTGGGCACCAACCGAGATACCTCCGCCCATGTGGGCAACCACAAGGTTCAACTCCTCATAGGGCCTACCAATGCTGTCGGCATACACCCTCGCAACGGCTTTCTGGTTGAGTGCGTGGAAGATAGACTCCCTCTTAATCTCGGGCAGGCCTGTGAGCCTTGCTTCGGGCTGCAACTCGTCAACCACCACAGGGTCGGCAATGTAGGCCTTAACACCCGCAAGTTGTGCAATCTCGGCAGCAAGAAGTGCTCCGAGGTTGGATGCGTGGTGTCCTGCGGGGCGCAGGCGAATGTCCTCAATCATCTGTGCATTCACTTCGTAGGTGCCGCTGGGGATAGGTTTGAGCAATCCGCCACGACCAATCACTGCATCCAACTCGCCGAGAGCAATGCCCGAAGCCTTCACTGCTTCGAGAATCACCTCCCTGCGGAAGTCTAATTGGTCCAAAATGGTTTTGTAGCGGCCAATCTCCTCGCTCGAATGGCGCAAGGTGGTTGCAAAAACCTCCTTGTCGTTCTCAAATACCGCCACCTTTGTGGAGGTGGAACCGGGATTGATAGCCAGAATTTTATAGGTCGTAGTCATTGTGTTTGTTTGTGGTCAAAAATAGGGCGCAGGAGGTTAGTCCCACGCCCCGACATAGTTTCACTATTTTGCGCTCAAACAAGCAAGTGCAATCGAGTAGAGTTTGGTTTTGGTGCTATCGCCACGCGAGGTCAGCACGCAAGGAGCGCTGGGACCTGCAACCATAGCTGCCAACTCTGCGCCACCAAACTTCGAGCAAGCCTTGAAGAAGACGTTACCACTCTCGATGTTGGGGAAGAGAAGGCAGTCGGCATCACCAGCCACGGGACCGGTGAGTTTCTTAATCTGCACGCTCTCCATATCAATAGCAACATCCAAAGCCAAAGGACCCTGGAAGATACCGTCGCCCAACTCGCCATTCTGGCCAAGTGCCGACAACTCTGCCGATTCAACCGAGCTGATAACCTTGGGGAGGAGTTGCTCGCTGGGAGCAATCAGAGCTACTTTGGGCTGCTCGATACCAAGAGTCTGTGCGGTCTTAACGAGGTATTTGGCAATCTGCTTTTTCTGCTCAAAGTTGGGCAGAGGAAGAACTGCTACGTCGCTCACGGTGAGGAGCTTGTGGTATGCAGGAATCTCCAATACGGTAACGTGGCTGAGGGTAGTGCCGGCGGGCAGAAGACCCCACTCTTTATTCAGGATACCACGCATATATTTGTCGGTGGGTACAACACCCTTCATCAGTACGTCATACTCGCCATTGTGAACAGCCTTAACGGCAATCTCCACAGCCTTAACATCCTCGCTCTCGGGGATGATGGTGTATTGGCTCATATCCACGCCCTCGGCCTCGCACGATTTTTTAATCTCTTCGGGGTCGCCCACGAGGGTAACCTCTGCAATGCCAGCCTTGATGGCCATATCGGTGGCACCAATCGAGTGGGTGTCCTGACCATATGCCACAATCATTTTCTTCTTGCCACTTGCCTTGGCAGCAGCAACGATGTCTTCCAAATGTTTAATCATAACTCTTTTGTTTTGAGAATGTTATTTGTTAAGTTTGCTTACAATGTTATAGGTATCGGTGGCAATCACAAGCTCCTCGTTGGTGCCCATAACAACAACCTTAACCTTTGATTCGGGTTTCGAGAGAACCTTGTCCTGTCCCTTTACACCACGGTTTGCGTCAACATCAAATTCGATGCCCATAAATTCGAGGTCTTTGCAAACATATTCCCTCATCTCGGGGCCGTTCTCGCCCACGCCACCGGTGAATACGAGAAGGTCAATACCGCCCATTGCAGCTGCATAGGAGCCAATGAACTTGCGGATGCGGTAGAAATATGCCTCCTCGGCTACGGCAATAATCTCATTGCCCGATTCTGCACCGGCTTGGATGTCCCTCATATCGCTCGAATGTCCACCCGAAAGGCCGTACACACCCGACTCTTTGTTGATGAGGTTCCAAATCTCTTCCATACTCTTGCCCTCTTTGGTATGGATGAAGTTCAGTACGCCGGGGTCAATCGAGCCACAACGGGTACCCATCATCAAGCCGTCAACAGGAGTAAGACCCATAGAGGTGTCAACACTCTTGCCGTTCAATACGGCCGTTACCGAGCCACCATTACCGATGTGGCAGGTTACAATCTTCGAGTTGTTGATGTCAAGACCAACCATCTTGGCAGCCTGCTCTGCTACGTAGCGGTGGCTGGTGCCGTGGAAGCCATAGGCCCTCACGCGGTACTCGTCATAGTAGCGGCGAGGAATACCATAGAGGAATGCCTTGGCGGGCATAGTCTGGTGGAATGCGGTGTCGAAGTTTGCAACCTGGGGTACTCCGGGAAGGAGAGTCTCGATTGCGTAGATACCTTTTAGGTTGGCGGGGATGTGCAGGGGAGCCAAGTCAACGCAACCCTCCACGAGGTCCATAACAGTCTTGTCAATGAGCGCGCTCTCCTTGAACTGCTCGCCGCCGTGAACAACCCTGTGGCCAACTGCATCAATCTCCTCCAAAGTCTTTACAACGCCGCTCTCGGGGTGGGTGATAGCTTTGATGATGAGGTCGATACCAACGGTGTGATCGGGAATGTCGGTAACTGTTTTGACGGGCTCTTTACCTGTGGGTTTGTGAGTGAGTACGCCATTTTCGAGGCCGATGCGCTCAACGAGGCCCTTTGCCAAAAGGGTATCAGCGCCTTCGCTCATTTCGATTACCTGATACTTGATGGAACTGCTACCGCAGTTAAGAACAAGAATAACCATTTTTGTGATTTGTTTTTGTGTTGTTATTGTTTTTGTAAAGTAAAAAATCGTTTTCTATTGAAACTTATAACCCACGCCCTTGATGGTGGTGATATGGTTTTCGCCAATCTTGGTGCGTAGTTTGCGTATGTGGACATCTATGGTACGGTCGCCCACAATCACCTGACTACCCCACACGGAAGCGTAAATATCTTCCCTTGAAAATACTTTTTGAGGCTTGGAGTATAGCAGTTCGAGAAGTTGGAACTCCTTGCGTGGCAGTGTGATTTCGTGGCCGTTTTTAATGACCACAAACCTCTCTTTGTCGATGGTGATTACATCATTGGAGCCCTCTTCCGGTCCTGCACTTTCGGTGCTACCTTCTTCTATCTCTGCACGTTTAAGGATGGCTTTGAGTCGGCTGACAAGCAGTTTGACTTTCACGGGTTTTGTGATGTAGTCGTCGGCTCCCAACTCGAAACCCTCCAACTGTGACTCATCTTCGCCACGGGCCGACAGAAAAACAATCATTGTGTTTTTGAGTTGTGGCATTTGGCGCATACGGCGACAGGTCTCCATGCCGTCCATCTCGGGCATCATTACATCGAGCAAAACCAGGTGGGGAACAAACTTTTCGGCCACAGCCAAAGCCTCCACACCATTCGATGCGGTTTGTACTTCAAACTCTTCGCGGCGCAGGTTGTAACCCACGAATTCGAGAATGTCGGGCTCGTCGTCAACGAGCAGAATACGGTAGTTCATAGGGCATTTTTTCACTAAAAGTCCAAAATCCCCGAAAGGTAGTGTTTTCTGCCGAGAATTCCTACCTCTTTACCTATAATTATTTTAGAAGAGGTTTTTTGTTGTAAATGGGTTGGAAAATCAGACAAAAGAATTTACCTTTGTAGGTTGTATGTGTGCGTGTTGTGCACATCGTGTAAAACGTAAAATTTTACGAGTATGACTACCGAAAATCAAAACCCTGTTCCAGAGGAACAAGTCGGCGTTGCCGAAGATGTGAAAGTTGCTACCCAAGAGCCCGCAGCGGAGGTTGCAGTGGCTGATGTGGCACAGCCTGCCGAGGAGGTGGAGGCTGTGGTTGAGAGTGTGAACTTCGAGGAGGAAGAGGCTGTGCTTGCAGCCGATGTGCCCGAACTCTCGCTCGAAAATGATGAGATTAATGATGAGAATGGCGAGGAGGTTAGTAGCCGAATTGCCGACTCGATGGCCGATTTGGCCGCGATGAGCAAGAGCGAGGTGGTTGACTACTTTGCCACTCTGCTCGAAGAGAAACCTGTGCAGAATATGCGCTACGATGTGGAGGCTGTGAAGGTTGCCTTCTACAAACACCACCGTGCGGAAGTTGATGCGGCACGCAAGGCTTTCGTGGAAGAGGGTGGTGCAGTGGAGGATTTCCAGCCCGCAGTTGATGGCGACGAGGTACGCTTGAAAGAACTTTTTGGCGTATATCGCACACGTCGTGAGGAGTATATGGCTTCGTTGGAGAGCCTCAAAGAGGAAAACCTCAAAGTGAAGTTGCAGATTATTGAGGAACTCAAAGAGCTTGTTGAGAGCAACGAAACAGTAAATCACACATTCCAGACCTTCCGTGAGTTGCAGCAGCGTTGGAAAGATACGGGCGTTGTGCCACAGGCTAATGTGAAAGAGATTTGGGAAACCTATAATCTCCACGTTGAGAATTTCTACAACTACATCAAGATAAATAAAGAGTTGCGTGATTTGGACCTCAAACGTAACTATGAGGCTAAGGTGCAGCTCTGCGAGGCTGCCGAGGCTCTTGTGGAGGAGAGCTCGATTGTGGCCGCTTTCCGCAAGTTGCAGGACTTGCACGAGCAGTGGAGGGAGATTGGCCCCGTGGCTGTGGAGTTCAAGGAGAGCATTTGGGAGCGTTTCAAGGAGGCTTCTTCGCGTATCAACAAGGCACACCAGGACTACTTTGAGGGTATCAAGGCCGAGCAGAAACGCAACCTCGACCTGAAAACCGAGCTGTGTGTGAAGGCCGAGGAGTTGGCAACGCAGGTTATTACTACCCGTAAGGAGTGGAACAAGGCTTCGGAAAAACTCATTGAGATTCAGAAGGTTTGGAAGACCATCGGCTTTGCTCCACGCAAAGAGAACACCAAGATTTATGAGCGTTTCCGTGCGGCTTGCGACAAATTCTTTGAGATTAAGAAATCGTTCTACGAGGGTATAAAAACCGAGATGGAGCACAACCTCCAAATGAAGTTGGAGATTTGTGAGGCTGCTGAGGCTCTCAAAGAGAGCGAGCAGTGGAAGAAGACGGCCGACGAACTTATCGGTTTGCAGAAGCGTTGGAAGGAGATTGGTCCCGTGGCAAGGAAACACTCGGATGCTGTGTGGAAGAGGTTTAGGGCCGCTTGCGACTACTTCTTCGCTCGCAAGGCCGAGCATTTCAGCAGTGTGGATGCCGAGCACGCCGAGAATTTGGCAAACAAGAAGGCTCTCTTGGAGGAGATTGAGGCTGCAACTCTCGCAGGTGGTGGCTTTGAGGTTATCAAGGAGTTCCAGCGTAGGTGGAACGAGATTGGCTTTGTGCCCATCAAGGAGAAAGATGCCTTGCAGAAGAGGTATAAGGCTGCCATTGACCGCTTGTTTGCCGAGTTGCGCAGTGGCGATAGGGAGCGCAATGCCGAGCGTTTCCGCAACAAAGTGAGCGCAATGAAGGGCAATAGCGGTAAGTTGCGCAACGAGCGTGATAGGCTCTACAACAAGGTGAAACAGTTGGAGAGCGATATTGCCACTTTGGAGAACAACATCGGTTTCTTCGCCCACTCGAAGGGTGCCGAGGCACTCATCCGTGATGTGCAGAACAAAATCGACAAGGCCAAAGCAGAGATGGCCGAGACCATCGAGAAAATCAACCTCATTGACCGCCAGCAGCAGGAGGAGCAATAGGAATTGGAATCTGTTGAATGTGGAGAAATGTTAAATTTGAAAATATAGGAATTATGTTTAGCAACGAAACACACAAGACAAAATATGTCTTTGTAACGGGTGGTGTAGCATCCTCGCTTGGTAAGGGTATCATCTCGGCATCGCTGGCAAGGCTATTGCAGGGACGTGGTTACTCGGTAACCATTCAGAAGTTGGACCCTTATATCAATGTGGACCCCGGTACGCTCAACCCATACGAGCACGGTGAGTGCTACGTTACGGAGGATGGCGCAGAAACCGACCTCGACTTGGGTCACTACGAGAGGTTTACGGCCATTACCACAAGTCAGGCTAATAACGTAACCACCGGTAGAATCTACCAGAGTGTGATAAACAAGGAGCGCAGGGGCGATTTCTTGGGTAAGACCGTGCAGGTTATTCCTCACATCACCGACGAGATTAAGAGGCGCATTATGTTGCTTGGTAAGAAGGGTGCCTATGATGTGGTGATTACCGAGATTGGCGGTACGGTCGGCGACATTGAGTCGTTGCCTTACATTGAGGCAGTTAGGCAGTTGCGCTATGAGTTGGGATATGGTAACACAATGGTGTTGCACCTCACTTTGGTGCCCTATATGAAGGCTTCGGGCGAGTTGAAGACCAAACCTACACAGCACTCCGTGAAACAACTCTTGGAGAATGGTTTGCAGCCAGATGTGCTGGTACTCCGTTCGGACAAGGAACTTGGTGTGGAGCTGCGCCGCAAGGTGGCTCTGTTCTGCAACGTGTCGCCCAATGCAGTTGTGGAGTCAATTGATGTACCCACAATTTATGAGGTGCCTCTGAAAATGAGGGACCAGCACTTGGATGAGGTTGTGCTGGAAAAACTCCACCTGCCTTGCGAGGGCGAGAGCGACTTGACCTCTTGGATTGAGTTCGTAGAGAAGGTTAAGAATCCCAAAGACCAAGTTAATATTGCCTTGGTGGGTAAGTATACCGAACTGCCCGATGCCTACAAGTCAATAGTTGAAGCATTTGTTCATGCTGGCGCGGTTAATGATGTGAAAGTCAAGGTGAAATATGTTAATGCCGAGAAGGTCAATAATGATAATGCAGCCGAGGTTTTGAAAGGTTGGGACGGCATTCTTGTTGCTCCCGGTTTTGGCCACCGTGGCATTGAGGGTAAGATTGCAGCCGTGAAGTATGCGAGGGAGCAGAAAGTGCCATTTATGGGTATCTGCCTCGGTATGCAGTGTGCCGTTATCGAGTTCGCACGCAACGTACTCGGTTGGAGCGATGCAAATTCGAGCGAGATGGAGGTATCAACCAAATATCCTGTAATTGACCTTATGGAGGGCCAGAAGAATGTGTCGGACAAAGGTGGTACGATGCGTCTGGGTGCTTATCCTTGTAAGGTTGCAAGGGATAGTAACCTCTATGCTGCCTACGGTCAGGAACTTATCTATGAGAGGCACCGCCACCGCTATGAGTTCAACAATAGCTTCTATGCCGACTTTGAGAAGGCAGGCATGAGGGCTACGGGTGTCAACCCCGAAACCGGATTGGTAGAGGCTGTGGAAATTGCCGAGCACCCCTGGTTTGTGGGTGTACAGTTCCACCCCGAGTATAAGAGTACGGTCAAGAGGCCACACCCCCTATTCGTAGGTTTTGTTGCGGCCGCTTTGGCAAACCGTGAGAAATAGTCAGAAAGAGTCACAAATAAAAAGAAAGTAAAAAGAAAAGAATGGATAAAAAGAGTATTATCGGCTTTGTCCTTATGGGTATCATTCTGTTTGGTTACAGTTGGTACCTTGGAGAACAGCAGGAGAAAGCAAATGAGGCGTATTTTGCCGAGCAGAGGGCACTTTTTGTGGCCGACTCGATAGATAGGGCCGAGCACCCCGAAAAGTATCTGCACGAGGTTGCAGAGAAGATTAACGACGAGCAGAAGAGGGCAGAGGCTATTGCCGCAATTACTGCCCAAAACCAACTCCGCTTTGAGGAGGAGTTGACCAAAAACTTTGGCTCGGAACTCGTGGATGCAATGCACGGCGAGGTTCAGACCTACACTTTGGAGAATGAGGTGCTCACGATGAGCGTATCTTCGCTAGGTGCAAAGATTAGCGATGTGAGCCTCAAAGACTACAAGAAGTATGCAAAGGATGGCAATGGCGAGCAGGTGAAAATGTTCGTTCCCGAGAGTGCAAAGTTTGATGTGGGCTTCTATCTGCGTAAGGGTTACAACGAGTCGAAAATCAACACCGAGGGCTATTACTTCACCACCGAGGGCGTGCAGAGCATTGTGGGTGAGAATGGCGAGGTGTTGCAGCGATTGGTTATGAGCCTGCCTATGGGTGATGGTGCTGCGTTGCAGATGATTTACACCTTGCGCCCCAACGACTATATGGTCGATTATGACGTGAGGTTTGTGGGTATGAGCCAGTGGATGCAGACCGTGCCCGCATTCGACATCACTTGGAACAATACCTCATATCAGAACGAGAAGGGATATAAGAACGAGAATATGTACACCACTCTCTCGTATCGCTTCCCCGAGGATAGGAAGGTGGAGAAACTCGGTATTGCCGAGATTGGCAAACGTGGCGGTGGCGGTAGCAAGAGCAAAAACATCACCACCGAGTTTGAGTGGTTTGCTTTCCAACAGCAGTTCTTCTCGTCGATTATGATTGCCCCCGAGGGTTTCAGCAATGGTCAACTCGGCTTTGATACCTACAAACCCGGCAGTGGCTACATCAAGGACTACAAGGCCTCGGTGAGCGTGCCCTTCGACAAGAACAAGGAGGTCTATAATTTTAAGTTCTACTTTGGCCCCAACAAGTTCTCGCTGTTGAAGGGATATGGCCTCGGCTTGGAGAAGATTGTGCAGTTGGGTGGTAAACTTGTGAGCTGGGTGAATAGGTGGATTGTAATCCCCGTGTTCGACTTTTTGAGCAAATATATTGGTAGCTACGGTCTTATCATTCTGTTACTCACGCTGTTTATCAAGCTCCTTATCTTCCCCTTGACCTATAAGTCCTACCTCTCGTCGGCCAAGATGAGGGCTCTCAAGCCGGAGTTGTCGGCCATTCAGGCCAAGTATCCCAAGGCCCAGACCGACCAGAACGAGATGATGAAGAGCCAGCAGGCTACAATGGAGCTCTATAAGAAATATGGTGTAAGTCCTATGGGTGGTTGCCTCCCGATGCTTATCCAGATGCCTATCCTTATTGCGATGTTCCGTTTCTTCCCCACCTCTATCGAGTTGCGTGGCGAGAAATTCTTGTGGGCCGAGGACCTTTCGACCTACGATAGCGTGCTGAACTTGCCCTTCAATATTCCTTGGTATGGCGACCACGTCAGCCTCTTTGCGCTCATTATGGCGGCTACGCTCTTCATCTACTCGAAGATTAACTATGAGCAGACCGCAAGTGCAGGTCCCCAGATGGCCGGTATGAAGTTTATGACGGTGTGGATGATGCCTATTATGATGCTGATGTGGATGAACAACTATGCGAGTGGTTTGTGCTACTACTACTTCCTTTCGCAGATGGTTACTATCGTTCAGACCTACGCCATCCGTCTGACGGTTACGGACGAGAAATTGCGTGCGAAGATGGTTGCTAACGCTAAGAAACCCAAGAAGAAGAGCAAATGGCAACTTCGCTTGGAGGAGGCACAGCGTCAACAACAAGCAATGATTCGTGAGCAGGAGAAACGCCAGCGTTCCTCGAAACGATAACCCGAGGGCGATATGATAGAAAAGGGTGTCGAAATGTTCGACACCCTTTTTTTGTGCCCAAGGGGTGTTTTAGGGAGTTTAGGGAATTTAAGGAGATTAAGGAGTTTGAGGTTTTTCCCTTTATGCTTTCCATTTTCCATTTCCCTAATTTCCTTTGCGGTAGTTGCGTGGGGTAACTCCTGTGATACGCTTGAAGTATTTTCCAAAGAGCGACTGAGAGGGGAAGTTTAGGGTGTTGCTTATTTGTTGTATGCTCAACGAAGTGGATGAAAGCAATGCTTTACTCTCCGTGATTACATAATCCTCAATCCATTCCGTGGCCAATCGGCCAGATGCCTCCTTGACCATACGGGAGAGGTACTTGGGCGAGATACAGAGCTTGTCGGCATAGAAGCCAATCTCTCGCTCTTGCTTGTAGTGCTTTTGTAGCAATTCAATAAAGTGTGTGTAGATTTCATCTTTGCGCTCCTTGTTCGAAGTGGGCGCAGCACCGTGTTTGCCTCCCGAATAGGCATAGAAGAGGGCGAGTGTGAGGTGGCGTGCGGCCTCCAAACGCCAAGGACTCTGTGAGTTGCGAATGAGGTTTTTGAGCATCATATAGAATGTTGTCAACGCATTCTCCTCACCTCTGAGGTCAATGACAGGATTATCTACAATGTGTTTATAGAGTGGAAGAATGTTGTTTTGGGCCGAGAATATGTTGTCGGAAAATGTCCTCGACATCACAATAATACGAGTTATTGCATTGTCCGACACTTCAAGACACTCAATGATTGCATCGGCAGGCATTAGAACCATACAAGGAGCTTGTGCCTTGAACTCACGCATATTGACACGGAAATGCACACTGCCTTGCAGATAGACAATAGCGGTGGTTACATCTGTGCGGAATGCTCCGTGTTTCATATCGTTGGCGGTCTTGCCACTGATTAGTAGAAGGTCCTTGCCTATGCGCATATCGTTGGAGGTGATTTCGCTCAAACGATCTTGCCATTCCATATAGGGTATTTTTTGTTGCTGATTCATAGCCGTAAATGTGATTTGTTTCAAGATGTTTTTTGGTTGTTGGTGGAACAAAAGTATAAACAATTTTCCCATTTGTCGCCATAGGGTGGTGTTTTGGTGGAAAAGGGGCTAAAACTTTGGCCTTTTGGTGGAATTTATGCCAAAATTACGCTACACCTTTGCACCGTGAAAATCAAATAACAACAATTCAAACAAAAGAAAACTATGGCAGAGTACAAATTGAAAACCGGCAAAGTGGGTGAGGCTGTTGTGAACGGCTACAAGAAGATTGAGAATGGCGTTGTGGATGGCTACAAGGCAATCGAAAAAGGAGTCGTTGACGGCTACAAGAAAATCGAAAACAGCTTTGTGGAGCGTTTCCTCGAAAGGGTAGGCGAGGACGAGCATGGCAACGACGTTAACCACGAGAAATAGTTCCAGCATCCCCAACGACATACATAATTTCAACCAATATTAAAACACAACTAATTATGAAAAAAGAGATTGTAATGGCATCTATGGCTATGCTTCTTGCAAGTGTGGCAAATGCACAGGAAAACACTCCCGCAACCCAGAGTGAGCAGACACAGACCGAACAGCAGACCGAGAAGAAAGATGGCTTTTTCAAACGTGCCTTTCGTGATATGAAGGAGAGCGCACGTTTGCAACACAAGATTGACAAAGCCAATTATGAGGCTACCAAACTCGAAAGCAAGGCTTTCTATCAGGAGCAAAAACGTCTTTCCAATCCCAAAGTGCGCACTGCATCCGAGAAGGCTCGT